>JBAPWQ010000162.1:0-17917 GCA_049283795.1 Desulfobacterales bacterium
AGCCCGTTGAGCCGGTTGGCCCGTTTGGCCTGTAGTCCAGCGGCAGAGGAAAGATTAAGGTTTTGGCGAGGCTAGAGGAAGGAGGCTGTATAGGTCATACGCCGACGACCGATACCAGCAGCCAAAGTCATTATCTACGGCTATAGGCTTCAAGATTAAGGTTTTGGCGAGGCTAGAGGGAGGAGGCTGTATAGGTCATACGCCGACGACCGATACCAGCAGCCAAAGTCATTATCTACGGCTATAGATCGGGCCGTAGGCGGCTGCGCAGGAGTTTCCGCTGGTAAGTGTAGATAAATTCCGTCAAGGCATTGATCTGGCCCTGATCGACCTCTATGAACTCCAGGCCGCAGCAGGGGGCGGCATCCGCCACCCCGTGGTCGAAACGGACCACGATTGCCTTCTTGATCTTCACCCGGGTCTCTCCCGCCACCGATGGGAAGAAGAGTTCGACGTCTTCCAGTACATCGCCGATCTCAAACGGCAGTCCGTTTTGACTGTCATTCTCGCAGCAGACCATCGCGACGAGAGCCCCGCCCACGCTAATATCGACGACGTGTTCGCGGCATTCGGACTGACGGCAGACAAATGCGACCATGGTGCCGTCGGGGGCCTCGAGCCGGAAGAATTTGCGCCGTTGGTTGCGATTGATGTACGCCGGCAAAGGCAGGCAGAGCTGACCCTGGTAGAGGTCTCCACCGGTCGTGGAAAACGAGTAGGGTATCTTGTCGGGGCCGGTGAACTCGAAGTCTATTTCCCACGCGTCCCGGTTCCCGGCGGCTTCCTTGAAACCTTCGGGGTAGCCGAGCAGAAAAAAAGTGCGGTTTAACTTGCGTCGGAAGCCGGTTAACACCGTCAACTGCTCGTAATCGGCGCCGGCGAGGCGCAGCTTGATCAGGATCCTTGACGTGATCAGGGATTCGAGGACCTTTCTGATGTCGCCATCGGTGACCCGATCGTATTCCATAAGATTATTTTAACAGGCAGACAAGAGATTTGCAATCTCGGATAGGCTTCACGCCTCCCCGATGCCTCGTAAAAAAAACTCCCCCACGCGCTTTTTTACTCCGGTCGGCGGCGGCGCCGGTTCCCGACGGCACCGCTTTTTATTTCGATCGCCTATGACATCTGTTTTTCCCGGTGTTCTTCCAGGCCGTATTTTTCTATCTTGCGATAAACGGTAGACGTGTTGATTCCCAGGATTTCAGCCGCCCGGGCGCGGTTGCCTCCGGTGGCATCCAGCACGTCGTGGATGTGCCGTTTTTCGAGTTCTTCCAGGGTCAGGAAGCCGCCGCCGGTCTTCGCGGCGCTGGCGCTTGTTGCCGCCAACTCGGGTGCCGAGGACAGGGTCAGCACCGAGCCCTGTTCCCGCAGCACCGCGCCGGCGATGATGTGCTCGAGTTCGCGCACGTTGCCGGGAAAAGAATACGCGGCCAGTGAACGGGCGAGCTGGGCATCGATGGTGGTGATGGGTTTGCGATTGGCATCGGCGTGCAACCGGGTGAAATGGCGGGCCAGGGGCAGGATATCCTTTTTCCTTTCCCTTAAAGGCGGCACCTTGATGTTGTACATGTTCAAGCGGTAGAAAAGGTCGGCGCGGAAGCGATTGCCTTCGATTTCAGCCGTGATGTCGCGGTTGGTGGCGGCCACGATGCGCACGTCCACACTGCGAACCTCGGTGCTGCCGAGCCGGTAGAATTCACGTTCTTCGATCACTCGCAGCAGTTTGCCCTGCAACGACGGCTCAAGTTCGGTGACTTCATCCAGAAAAAGGGTGCCGCCGCCGGCGGCTTCGAAAAAACCCCTCTTGTCGCTGACCGCATCGGTGAAAGCACCCTTGGCGTGGCCGAAGAATTCGTCTTCGAAGATGGTCTTGCTCACGGCCGCCATGTTCACGGCCAGAAACGGCATGGGGGCCCGGCGGCTCAACCGGTGGATGGCGCGGGCCAGCATTTCCTTGCCGGTACCCGATTCGCCGTTGATGATGACGCTGTAGTCGGTCGGAGCGACCGTTTCGACCTGGCGGAAGACGAACGCCATGGCCTCGTCTTCGGCGATGATGTCGATGAACGCTTCCGGATTCTTGAGCTGCGCGAAGGATTGCGTGGGCGAGAGCAGCGACAGCTCGTAGTTGAGAGTGAAGCGTTCCAAGGCATGGTTGATCACCCCGGTCAGCTTCTCGCCGCTGAGCGGTTTGACGAGGTAGTCGAAGGCGCCGAGGTTCATGGCCTGGACGGCCGCGGTCGCCTGATCGATCGCCGTGACCACGATGCAGGCGATGTTCGGATGGACCTCGTTGATTTGCCGCAGGAGTTCGAGACCGCCGATATGCGGCATGACCAGGTCGAGAAGGATGACCTTGAAGTCGTGGGTCCGGACGAGATCGAATACCCGGCGGCTGTCGGAAGCCAGCGCCGGTTCCGGCAGGCCGGCGCTGAGCAAGGTGGACCGGATGCTTAGCAGAAGCCCCTGGTCGTCGTCTACGACCAGCAGCGGCGTGGTTTTGTCGGGTATCGATTCCATAATGAAATTCTGTTTAATTTCCGTAAGGTAACGACTATTTTAAAAGAAAATTGTCAGGCGGTCAAGATATTGTCGATGAATTCAATAAGTTCGGTTACATCGAAGGGTTTGGGGCGGATGTTGGTAAATCCCAGCCGCCTGGCTTCGGCCAGCTTCGGGTGCTGCGGGTGGCCGGTGGTGATGATGACTTTCACCGCGGCCAGGGCCGGGTCCTTCTTCAGGGCGCGGCAGACCTCGACGCCGTCCATGCCGGGCATGAAGATGTCGAGAATCATAAGCTCGGGGCGAAAAGTCCCAAGCTTCAGGCAGGCGTCGATGCCGTTGGCGGCCGCGGCGACGTGATAGGTGCGTCGGCCGGTCAGGGCCCGGGTCAGCAGGCGCCGAATGGCGGGGTCGTCGTCCACGACCAGGACGCGGGCGGGGTTGCCAGCGGCCAGCGTGGGAAAGTCGATGTGAAAAATGGTGCCGCCACCCGGTTGGCTCTCGAAGGTAATCTCACCATCGTGGGCCTTGACCAGGCTGGAGGAGACCGACAGGCCGAGGCCCGTGCCCCCCGCGGCCTGTTTGTCGGTGACGAAGGGATCGAACAGGCGGTCGGCCAGTGCAGGGTCGACCCCCTTGCCGTTGTCGGCCACCGAAATGCGCAGCCGCCCGGGGGCCGGACTCGGACCGGTTTCGATCCGGACTCGTCCGTGCGGATTGTCGATGGCCTGAACGGCGTTGATCAGGATGTTGACGATGATCTGTTCGATGTTTTGAAGATTGCCGTTGACGGGCTGCAGGTCTTCGGCCAGCCGGGTCTCTATCGTGACCCCGGCACTGCGCAAGGTGGTGTGGACCAACCGCATGGCATTCTTGACGGCTGTGTTCACCGCGAGCGGCTGCTTTTCGACCGCTTCCGACAGGCGCGCGAAGTTTTTAAGGTCCGTGACGATCTTTGCCACCCGGGCGGCCGCCGATTCGATGTCGCCGACAAGCTGCAGCAGGTGGCGGTCCAGAAAATCGACCGACAGTCCGCCGTATTTTCGGTGCGGCGCTTCATTGGCGTGCGCCTTTACCACCGGCAGCAGATCGTTCCACACCTTCAGCAGCAGCGGCGTATTGTACAGGATCAGATTGACCGGACTGTTGATCTCATGCGCGACGCCGGCCATCAGCAGGCCGAGCGCTTCCATCTTTTGGGCCTGGTGCAATTCCTTTTCAAGTCGCATCGATTTGCGCTTTTCTTCTTGCAGGAGTTTTTCCAGGTCCATTATGTCGGCACCGGTTGATTTCATCTGCTTGTCAGAAACAAGAAAGGGGAAGGCGGCGATTAAATTTGCCGCGCGATCGGATGGCTTGCGGCCGGTAATAAACTCGAACGATTATTATATCTTAAAAAGAAATAGCGGACAACAGGTGCCGTTCGGCCGGTGAAAATCCAAAAAATTGACACAATCGATGGTTTCCAAGTCAGGCTGTGCGGATGTGTTGTCTACTAACCTGCCGGAATCGCATGGATTAAAAAAAATAGCGGTCTGGCATTCAAATTGCTATCCCGTAACGTATCCGCTACCGGTTATTCACGGTAACTGTTCTGCACCGCTTTTTTCGGAACGTGAAATGATTCGCAAACCGTTGTCCGTGCGCGAGCTGTTGTGCAACCCTTTGTCCGGTCGACGCCCATCGACCGTGGCAACCGGCCGGAAAGGGCGCCTTGCGGCCGATCTTCTTCAGCCGTCAAAAGGCCCGGGCAGGGCCGCGTCGGGTTTCCCGGAGACGGTGGGGCCCGTTGACGGCGCCGCGATCGGGGAGATCCTGGATCAATCAACGGTCGGCTTGCTCATTTTGAATGCCGGGTTCAAGGTCGTGTGGCTGAACCGGACCCTGGCGCGCTATACCGGCCTGTCAAGAAATTCTCTGATCGGCCGCGACTACCGGCAGGTCATCGACCGGGAGTTCGGGGTTATTTTCGATGATTGCGGACCATTGCTGCGCGGTCTTTCGGCCGTGCGCGCCGGAGACGGCGGAACGGAAGCCGTCGAGTGTCATGTGCTGCCGGGTGCGACGCGCTCCGAACGCTGGCTGAACCACCGCAGCCAGGTGATTCAGGCCGGGGCATTTGACGGGGGCCGCATCGAACACTTTACCGACATCAGCTCTCGCAAACAGAAGCGGGATGCCGAGCGGCTGTTGAGAGCGCAGCTGCAGCGGGACCAGAAGATGGAAGCGATCGGCATTCTGGCCGGCGGCGTCGCCCATGATTTCAACAACCTCCTGCAGGCCATTTCCGGCTATACCCAGCTGCTCTTGATCAACACGCCGGCCGGCCATCCGGAGGGGGACATGCTCGCGGCCATCGACAGGGCCGCCGTGCGGGCCGGTGCGCTGACCCAGCAACTCCTGGCCTTTAGCCGCAGGCTCGAGAGCCGGCTGCAGCCGACAAACCTCAACACTCTGGTCGAATTGGCCAAGAGGATGCTCGACCGCACCCTGCCGCAGGCGATCCACATCCACCTGGCCCAGGAGGAGAATCTGCCGGAAGTGTCCATAGACGATGCTCAGATCGAGCAGGTGCTTATGCACCTGGCGCTCAACGCGCGGCAAGCGATGCCCGGCGGGGGGCAGCTGACATTCGCCACCCGCCGCCTCCGTGTCGATCATGGCGACCATGAGGCCCCTCTGGGCCTTCCCGGCGGCGAGTACGTCCACCTGGCGGTGACCGACACGGGCCGCGGGATGGATGACAAGACCCGGCAGCATATCTTCGAGCCATTTTATACGACCCGTCGTGTCGGTGAGGGTTCCGGCCTGGGGCTATCCATGGTATACGGAATCCTCAAAAACCATGGCGCCGGCATCGAGTGTATCAGCGAGGCGGGTCACGGGACGCAGTTCAGCATCTATTTCCCGGTCCCGGCTGCTGGGTGCCGAAAGAATGATCGCGATAATCTTCGGGGCGGGGGCGAAACCGTACTGATCGTCGATGACGATCCGGTCCTGTTAACCCTGAACACAAATGTATTGCGGCTGCATGGATATCGCGTGCTGACCGCCGAAAGCGGTGAGGCGGCCCTTGAACTCTGCGGGGCGGGTGCGGTCATCGATCTGGTGGTCCTGGATCTCACCATGCCCGGAATGGGCGGCGAAAAGTGTTTGGCGGAAATGACGCGACGAAGACCGGATATTAAGGTCATCGTGACCAGCGGGTATCCTCCCGACGAAAGCTTACGCGAGTCGTTCGCCGCCGCGGGGCGCGAGTTTATCGCCAAACCGTATCCGCTGAACGGCCTGCTGGTTGCCATGCGTGCCGTATTCAACCGGCGGCCCCCCGCCGGACAAGTTCCCGCTATGGTCACCCCCCTTCTTTAGGGGCGCGCCACGCCCCGATCAGTTCCGTGTCGCACTGACGTCAATTTTCGTGTAAAAGGTCCTTTTTATCATTGCGACGGTGGGCGCCGGCCCCTCCGTCCGTCCTGCTTCAGGACGGATGCTGCCGTGGCGTGGTCAATAGAGGCGCAAGCCGTCGGGGGGAACCTGGTTTCTTAAACGGATCATCCAGAGCATGGGCACTTCCAGAGAGGTCTTTCTCGAGCGGGTTCGAACAGCGTTGGCACCGGGCCGGTTTTGCAGCCGAGGGGTAAAGCGGCTGACGATGTCCGGCAACCGGGAGCGGGCAGCGGCCGTGTGTGATGCGGTTGCACGACGCCCGCGTGCGGCGCGGCTGGAGCTGCTCGACCGGTTGATTGAACGCGCCAGGGCCAGCGGCATGGACGTAACGCCCTGCCGGGGCGAGGAGGAGGCGGCCCGGACCATGGCCGCGCTCATCCGGCAAGGGTCCGGAGGCCGGGCCGACACCGCGGGGCCGGCGGCCTGGCGGCATCCATTAATCGAGCGCCTGATGCTCGAACCGGCCCTGACGGCTGTTGTGCCGCCGGCTCGCGTGAAGTGGTCCGGTCGCGAAAACACCACGCTTTCCGAAGCGATACGTCGGTGGGAGCACCAGCAAATGGCGGGGGCGCCCATCGGCATCATTTCGGCCGAATGGTGCCTGGCCGAGACGGCGACCCTGGTGTCGCGCACCCGGCCGGGGTGCGAACGGTCGATTGCGGTGCTGCCGCCCGTTACCATCGCCGTGGTGCCGCTCGAGCACCTCGTCGCCGACCTCAAGGAACTCTATGCCTTGTTGCGGTGCGAGAGCCCGGCGGACGGGCCCCGTCTGACGAACTACATGAGCCTGATCTCCGGCCCGAGCACCACCCGCGACATCGAGAGCATTCCGGTCACCGGCGCCCACGGGCCGCGCGAGGTGAGGGTCCTGGTCGTTACATAAGCGGTGGTCCATTGGCGGCGTTGCCGGCCGGGTCCCGGCGTTTTTTATTCGGTCCGATTTCCGGATGCCGCCTCTGAAGGTCCTTCCAGTACTTTCCTGATCATTTTTGAGATGTGGTAGGTGTCGAAGGGTTTTTGGATGAAGTCATCGCATCCCAGCAGGAGCATGTCGGAGGCGATTTCATCGATGCTGTAGCCACTGGCGATCAGGACTTTGACCTGCGGGTCGATCTGCTTCAGTCGCCTGAACGTCTCGCGACCGTCCATTCCGGGCATGATCATGTCCAGGATGACCAGGGCGATCCGATCGCCATGTTCACGCAGGACCGCCGTCGCCTCCTTGCCGCCGCGCGCCGTCAGGACCGTGTAGCCCATTTCGCCGAGCATGGCCCGGCAGGCCTTGAGGATGTACTCCTCGTCGTCGACCACCAGCAGTGTTTCACTTCCCCGCAGGATGCCCGCCGCCGGTTCGTCTTCGGGCGCGATGCTCTGGTCCGTGGCCGGCAGATAGATAAAAAATGTCGTGCCTTTCCCCGGCTGACTGGTGAAATCGATGATGCCGCCGTGATTCTTGACGATCCCGAAGGCGGAGGCCAGTCCCAGACCGGTTCCGCCGCCCATCGGCTTGGTGGTGAAAAAGGGCTCGAAGGCGCGATCCTGGACATCGGGCGTCATGCCCGAACCGGTGTCTTTGACCACGATCTTCACATAGCGGCCGGGTTTGGCGTTGAAGGGCCGGGTAAACCCACTATCGAGCTGGACATTTTCGGTTTTCAAGGTCAGCACGCCGCCCGGTTTCATCGCCTGCCACGCATTGAGATACAGATTCACGAGCACCTGTTCGATCTGGTTCCGATCCACCGTTATGGTCCAGATGTCCGCCCGACAGTCCCGGAGGGTGCGGATTTCTTTTTTGGTGCGCTCGAACAGGTCGGCGGTTTTCAGGACGATCTCGTTCGGGTTGGTCGGCTTGACCATGTATTTTCCGCCGCGCGCATACCCCAGCAGCTGGCGGGTCAGGTTGGCACCGCTTTGGACACAGCGCTCGATGCTGCGGATGTTCTCGTAAAGCGGTTCGGTGGCATCGAGCGCTGTCAGCATCAGGCTCGCATTGCCCTGGATGCCCATAAGCAGGTTATTGAAGTCATGCGCGATGCCGCCGGCCAGCCGCCCTAAAGCCTCCAACCGCTGCGACTGCTGCAGGTGATTGGCGAGCCGCTTCCTTTCCCTTTCGGCCTGCAACCGTTCGGTGACGTCGCGCCCGATACCGCGGTAACCGCACGACCTGCCGTCGGGTCCGTGTTTGAGTTGCGCGGAGAGTTCGATGAAGCGGTTGCTGCCGTCCTTGCGGATGATGTCGAACTCGATGCTGCTGCGCTGATCGCCGGTGCGGTGAATTTCGGTAAAGGTTTTCAGAATACGGCGGGAGGTTCGGGAGGTGACGAATTTTCGAAAGCTCATGCCCGCCAGCTCCTCTTGCGGCCGGCCCAGGATCCGGCTGGCGGCGGTGTTGTAAAACGTCAATCGGCCGCGTAAATCGGTTTCGAAATAGCCTTCCTGCATGCCCTCCAGGATGTTGCGGTATTTTTCTTCTTCCCGCCCCAGGGTCTGCTGGGCCGCGACCCGGCGTTCGATCTCGCTCCGCAGTTCGGCGTTGACCCGTTCCAAGGCGGCCGTGCGCGCCTGCACCAGGTCCTCCAAGTGCAGGCGGTAGGTTTCAAGTTCGGTTTCGGTTTTCTTGCGGGCGGTGATGTCGCGCATCGAGCCGATGATTTTCAGCGGCTGGCCCTGGTCATCTGTTTTGAGGATGGAGTTGAGCGAGACATCAAACGGTTTGCCGGTATCGTTTTTGAGGACAATCTCATAATCCGTTACCCGTTTGTCCCTCAGCAGGACTTCGACGAATTGCTCGCGGGCGGTGCTGTCACTGTAAAAATGAGCCACGTTGCGGCCGATCAGGTCTTTGCGCCGGTAGCCCTCGATTTTTTCTATCGACGGGCTGATTTCAAGCAGGGTTCCGGACAGGTCGGTCTCGTAGTAGACATCCTGGATGTTCTCGAATATCTCGCGGTATTTTTCATGGCTGCTGCGCAGGGCGTTTTTCATCACAAAAAAAGCCCCGGCCGTCTCGCGGATTTCCTTGAAGCGCGACCGCAGCTTGTTCTCGGAGGTCAGCTCGTTGTTCTTGATGGCCAGGGCCGCCTTTTGGAGGCTGGCGATCGGCCGGATGATGCTGCGGGCCAGCAGCAGGGCAATCAGGGTTGCAACGGCCGAGATGACAAGGGTCAGTAAAATATTGTTCCGCCGGTTTTGCTTGAGCCCCCCCAGGTAATCGTCCTCGGGCAGGTGAACGCCGATGATCCACGGCCAGTGGGCGATGGAAAATGGGGCCAGGATCGCATGATAGTAACGGCCGTCGTGTTCGAACCGCGCAAACCGCGGTTGGGGCAGAACATAGCGGCCGTCGGCTACGGTCGCAAGGGGGATCGCCGCAAAGGCCTTGCGGCTCAGAACATCGTCTAGTTCCTGGATTTTGACCAGTCGCAAGCCTTTTGAGCCATCGTCGCCGGTTTTGCGAATCTTTTCGACATCAGGAAAGGCGACCATATCGCCGTTGTCGTTGATCATGAAGGCTCGGCCGGTCTTGCCGATTTTAAGATGGCCGATAAAGGTCGAGAGTTGGTCGATTTCGATATCGACCCCGATGACACCCCGCAGACTGCCGCTGTCGTCGGAGATCGGTCCGCCGATGGTGATGCCGGGCTTCTGTGACGTAAAAAAAATATAGGGGTCGGTCCAGACGATCTGGCGCTTTTCGTCGGCCCTTTTGTACCAGGGCCGGGTGCGAGGATCGTAGTCGTCCTGCGGGTCGCTCGCCGAGTCGATCAACTTCAGGTCCGCGTCCCGCCACAGGAGCCGGGTGCTGCGGCCGCCGCCGTGCAGGATGATCTTGGTTCGAAAGGATGCGCCCGGCCGATCGGCGTTGCGGCTTACATAGAAGAAATCGCCGTTGGGTCGGCCCAGGTAGATGCCGGCAAAATGCGGGTAGATGGCGAGCTGGTCCAGGAAATAGTGCTCCAGCTTGTCGGCGTTGTCCTCATCGTCGCCGACCACGTTAGCGGTCATCAAGCGCCGGGTGAGGGCCGCCGCGGCCTGAGCGTGGGCCAGATGGTTCTGTGATTGTTCCCGCGCCAGGTCGGCGATATTTTCCATGATGTCGCGCGCATGTTGATTCAACACTTTTTCGGACGAGAGGTACAGCGAAGAGGTCGTGATCAGGTAGGTGCCCCATATCAGGGCCAAAAATCCGAAAATCAGGACCCAGCGAATGGAAAATTTCATTTTTTCCCCCTGGAGGAAGCCGGCGGGGCGATTAATGGATTAATAAAACAATCCGCGAACCTTAAATACATGAGCATGAATTGTCCACTGCAAATTTATTTTTGTCCATGACCGGTGGGGGGAAATCTGCTTTGTGAGAAAGAAGCAAATGGGCGGGCTTGTACGATCTGCGCTTCTGCCGCTGAGCGAGCCCTTGGATGCCAAGCCCCTCATCACTGGGCGGCCTATTTTTTTATGATTTGCGGCAACGTTTGAGGTGAGTCGGTCCAACGGCGGACATATCGGAGCAAGACGATTGCCAGGGCGCAGCCCAGAACGATCCAGCCGTCCCTGAAACCCTCGAAAAGGATCGAGTGGACCACATCCGTCCAGTTTCTGTATCCCGAAGACCAGTGCAGTTCGAAAGGCCAGAAAAAGGAAACCGGGGAATCCGTGAAAACGGCATCGGCGATGACATGCGAGAAGATCAGCAGCACGGAGCGCAGATAGCCGAATGAGGTCATTTTCAGCCAGCGCCGGCCGGCATAAAATGCCACAAGGCCTCCGAGCAGGGCAAACACCAGGCTGTGCGTCGGGCCGCGGTGAAAGGCGTTGCCGTTCAATTTCAGCAGCAGGCCGACAACAACGTCGATGTCAGGCAGATTGGCCAGAAGAACAATGAATACGAAGTTTTTCCAGCGGCCAAAGGCCGAGGTGCCGGTGCTCACTTCATAGGTCGCCAAGCCGATGGCCGCATGGCCGAAGGGAAGGGGCATAGGTCATCCAGCCAAGAAGTCTTTGCGCACCAGTCGCGGCTCGCGTTCCCTGAACAGCTCAACGCCGAATCCTTCGACATTGCGCCAGATTACCGTTCCCCGCCGCTTTTCCTTTTCGGTTTCCGAGTAGGGCAAGGCTACGGTGATTACCTCGCCGACGGGCAGCAGAACCGGGGATTTTATGAAGAGCCCGTATTTGCTGTAGTCCTTGAGTTCACCTTCGAAGAATTGTTTGCGGGTGGCAAAGAAGACATAGCGCGAATAGAGCATGCGCCGGTTTTTGCGTTTTTCCGCTTCGGCGGCGGCTGTCAGCATGGTCAACATCATCAGGTCCTTTCAGCAGGCGCAGGCCAGGTGCGCTCGGCGCGGGTGATTATTCCGGCATCGATGTCGATGGCGATGCGTCAACAGCACTAAAGCAACATGTGTGCCTGAATTTATATAGTAAAAAATATTCATTTGTTTTGAGGGGTTAGATGAAAAAGGGTGGTGTCGGAGGCGGCGATTGTGAAAAACAGCTCACAAGAAAATAACGGCGGGGTAATACTGCATAAAAATGACCGCTTCAGGCGTCAAGATAAAAGGTTATGGTCCGTATTTTTTAAAGCCTGGAGGTGGGGGTGAAGTAATCGCGCCTCAGGTAGGTGTAGGCCGCAAAGCCCCACCAGCAAAGCAAGATCGACAGCGTCGCTGCCGTGAAGACCGTCAGCAGCAGGTCGGCGTCAACGGCGGCGAGAATTTCCCCGAGGGGCCCCGGTTTTTTTTGCAGGTCGGCCAGGACCTCTTTTCGAAAAAAAAGCAGTTGAAGCCGGTCCAGAGTGTAGAATCCGGTCGTAAAGAACAGCACGGTGCCGCCCCACGGCCTGGCCTGCCACAGGCCGACCCCCAGGGCGAGATAGAGGCCGGCATAGACCAGGTGATAGAAAAGCGCCACCGGTCCGCCGCGCAGGGCCCCGAAAAGCGGCACCGGCGCAGTCGGCGGTATCATTTCGGTCAGGGCCGATACGACGAACAACACCGCTGCGATCCGAAAGGTCGTCTTCCCCTTGGCGACCGATGTCATGACTGCGCTCCCGTGTGCGGCTGCCGTCTCGCTGCGCTGAATTCAGCACGGCGGGGGGCGGGACGCGCGCCGGGCCGCCTGAATTCACTCAAACGAAGCCGCGGCGCGCGCCGGCACACCTGACGATCGACTCCAGGGCGTCATTTCGATAACAGGCGACCGCCGGAATGCCATCCGGGTCGCTGATTCTCTGCAAACGTCGGAGACTGGCGACGATGGCTTCGATGACCTCGATATCCAACTCAAAACGGGCGGCAAACTCTTCAATCGACAGCGTGCCCCAGTCATCGATGATCGCTTCGACCTGTTCGACGGTCGGCAGTTTCTTGTGCGCCGTTATCGCCATGTATTTCATGCACCCCGGACGAGCCGGCATCCGCGGACAGTCCCGCTTCAGACAGGCGGGCGTCGGCGGTAAAAAGGACACTCAGGGGCGGCCGTTGCCCATGGAGTCGAGTTCGCAGGCCGTCGCGTCGCTGCCGGGGCACCACCGGCCATGCTGGTCGATAAATCTGATGTAATCGCGCGTGGTCCAATTCTTGGTGCCGATAGGCGGCACCGGCATCAGGTAGCGCCGGGCACGATAAAGCTTTACTTTGTCCTCGTAGGTCATATGTCGCTTTCTCGATGAAATTCAATGGCAGCGGTGCATCCAGCCGCACGGTGCCGCTGCGTCATTGATAGGTACTTATGGGACGTTTTCAAGTTAAAAAACGTTTAGCCTTTTACACGTACCGGCTTGATAGCGCAAGAGCGATTTTGGCCGAACCCCTGCAATCCGGCGGACCGGGCGGCATTGACCCACCGGGTCAAAGTTTCATCCGCTGAAAAACGCCGATAGATTGCAAGAACCGTTTTCACTGGTCCAGCCAGATGTCAGCTTCCCCGCCGCAGTGGGTGCATACGGCGTGACCCTTGGATTTCCCTTCGCTTGCAGGGACGATATGCGGCTCGGCCGCGGCCTGCGCCCCTTCGTGTTCTTTCAATGAACAGGTGACGACCATTTCGGCTTCGTTCCCGCAGTTTTTGCATTCACACACCTGCTTAAAAGTTTTTTTCGGCATCGAATGACCTCCTTTCAAAGTATCTGCAAAGGGCCTTCACGGCAGACCCGTCTGTAAAACCCGTTAGTGCATCACCCCTGCCGAGCGCAGCTTCCACTTGAGTGAGGCCCGTTTGGGCCCGCCAGGGCCTTGAATGAGGGACCGGAGGGGCTAAAGGAGCGATCCGCTGCCGTCGGCATGACAGCTTCTCCTTTGAGTCTTGGGGTGGTACCGGCCCGATCCGGACGGGACTTGTTCCGACTGCTGCATCGCCGAAGAAGCGGGCATCAAGAGTTGGGCCCGCACTCCCGGCAGATTCCGAAAAAATCCAGGCGGTGGGTCAATATTTTGAATCCGGTTTCCTGGGCAACTTCCTGCGCCATGTCCTGCAGGGTGGAGAGGTCGGGATCGATGACCTTCTTGCATCTGACACAAATCACGTGCGGGTGAGGGTAGGGCCGGTTGCCGTCATAACGGTTGCTGCCGTCCGGAAATCCGAGTTCCAGCACTTCACCGATGGATTTGAGCAGGATGACGTTGCGGTAGACGGTTGCCAGGCTCATTGTGGGAAAATCATCCTGCAGAAGCTCATAAATTTTCTCGACATTGGGATGGCCGTCGCTGTGAGCCAAAATCTTCACAATGGCAATGCGCTGCGGGGTCAGCTTGTGATTGTTTTCCCGCAGTTTTTGCAGGATGGAGTGATATCGCCGGTCGGGGTCCGTCATCGCGCCCTTGCTTTGTCGGTAATTGACATCAAATTTTAATTGATAATTATTCCTATTAGAATAGTTCAGACGCCAGGTCAAGAATTTTCTGCACCCTTCATCCAGCTGCTGATTTAAATATCGTAGCGCTTGATCTTGTTCAGCAGTCCCTGGCGCGTCAGTCCCAGGTCGCGGGCCGCTTGCGAGCGGTTTTGCTTCGCCGCTTTGAGGGCGTGCGCAATCATCCGGCGCTCCATCTGCTCAATGGCTGTCTGCAGGGTCAGGTTCCCGGAAGGAACGGCAGCCCCCGTTTCAGAGGCACCGGTAATTCTTGCCGACAGATAGTCGACTTTTATTTCACTGTCACCGCCCGCCAGCATCAGCGCCCTTTCGATTTCATTTTCAAGTTCCCGGATGTTGCCCGGCCACTCGTATTGCATGAGATACGCCAGGGCTTGGGGTGTCAGGTGCGCCGCCGGCTGCTGAAGCCTGGCGGCGAACCTGGCCAGAAAGTGGGCCGCGAGAAGGGCGATGTCTTCTTTTCTCTCACGCAGCGGAGGCAGCACAATGGGAAACACGTGGATGCGGTAATAAAGGTCATCCCGAAAACGGCCGCTCTTGACTTCCTGCATCAAGTCGCGGTTCGATGAGACAACGAGTCTGAAGTCCACCTGCCGGAAACGGCTGCCGCCCACGGGTCGAACTTGTCCGTCCTGGAGGACCCGCAACAGTTTGGTTTGCATCGAGTACGGCATGTCGGTGATCTCATCCAGAAAGATGGTGCCGCCGTCGGCCATTTCAAACAGCCCCTTCCTGTCGGAGATGGCCCCGGTGAAAGCGCCGCGCACATGGCCGAACAACTCGCTCTCCAGCAGATTTTCGCTCAGCGCGCCGCAATTTTCGGCGATGAAGGGCTGGCCCTTCAAGGGGCTGTTGTAGTGAATGGCCTTTGCGAGAAGTTCCTTGCCGGTGCCGGTCTCGCCCTGAATATAGACGGTGGTCGTGTTCGCGATGACCTTGTCCAGCAGCGCGAAGACCTGCCGCATGGACTTGCTGGACCCGATAATGCCCTGAACGCTGAAGCGGTCCTGCAGTTCGGAAAGAAGGCGGATTTTTTCCAGCTCCAATGTATGGGCATATTGTTTTATCTCACCGTAGAGAATCGCATTCTCGATGGCGACTGACAGGGTGCTGGATAAAATTTCCAGTAAAAACAAATCCTTTTTGGTGAATTTACCGGATAGTTTGTTCAGCGCATACAGCACGCCGAGCATGTCTTTGCGCGTTTTAAGCGGTACGCAGATCATGGAATGCGTGACGAAGTCTTTTTGAATATCGAGATCGGGGGAAAACCTGTCGTCTTTCGACACATCGTCGATCATCACGGGTTGCCGGGTGCGCAGCACCCAGCCCGCCACGCCGAAATCATCCGCGAATCTCATCTTTTCCAGCCCTTCGCCGGTTTCACCGCCTAGCCCCTCGGCCGTTCGGATGAAATAAAATTCCCTTTTCTTCGCATCGTGCAGGGCGACCGAGGCCCCCTCGATACCGAAGACTTCTGTCACCTTGTCTAAAATCCGACGGAGCATCACGTGCAGGTTGTCAATGGAGTGGATGGACCTGGAAAGCTCGTAAAGCAGATCGAGGTCAAGGGTGGTCAAGTCAACCGTTTGGTGAAGGGGCGAGGCCATCGGCAGTCTCCTTCATGAACACAATCTGTGTCAATTGTCCGGGTTCAATCCGCAAAGATAAACGGCCGGCGGGCGGATTGGCAAGGCTATCAAGACTGTAAACTATCTATATGGTTAAACCCCACAAATTGTCAACAATCTTTACAATCTTGAGTGGTGCAGCCGGTGGGCACCCTCATCACAAAAATCTCACGTAAATTAAATACAAATTTAATATCGGATAGATACGAACGGTGGCACCCGATTTTCGCGCTTTCCGGACGATCTGGCACCGATGCTGCTCTTACGATTGTCGAAACGGTTTAGAAACTCAAACCACTGAAAGGAGCCTGAACGCAACATTCTTGACGGCCAGTTTGCGCAACAGGAGCGACAATCAATGAAGATGTGCCGCTGCCGTGTCCGGAGTGGTGTGGGATGAACGCCAAACGATCGATTGCCGGCATCCGGGGCGAAAGCCCGGATGCCGGAAAATGGGGATGCAAAAATGAAGATGAGCGATGAGTTGATCCGAATCCTGTCCGGACCGGCCATGAGCGCGCGGCACGCAGAAGCCAAAGCGGCGCACACCTGTAAAATCTGTGCCCGGGCCGCCGATGGCTTCCGGGACGCGGCTTCGGTTTTCGAGTACGCGGTTTCCGCGATTTGCCAGGACTGTCAGGACAAGTACCTATACGCCGCTACCCGCCGCTCGAACTGATTGTGCACTATTTCCCGCCGCCATGTCATTCCAGTGAAGCCAGTCCACGTTAAAGGGTTCAGACGGTGGACGAGCGAACAATGTAGGAAAACCCCTGCATAAGAAATTATATGATTACAGCAAGTTGAGGAGGACCACCGTTAAATTTACGGATTGGTGAAGGAATTACCAGTCAATAATTTAATTTTTTAGTGGCCCTAATATTAATTTTATTAATTATATCAATATTATAAGAAAGTGGTACTGATCTTGCTAAGTCCAACCTCAACATATAATAGCCCGCGTTTCGATGCCAGGATTTTATCTTTAAACCCTATTTATGTGAGGTTGGAATGCCAAATTATCGGAGGAAGGACTCTTATGTAAAACCAATTCTAAAAAAAATAACGTTAACCTCCCTGTTTTTCGCTTTGTGCATGTTTTTGGTACAGTCGGCTGTGGCGGCGACCGTGAACGTGGCCTGGAATGCGAGTACCGGATCGAACATCGCCGGCTACAAGATTTACTACGGCACGTCCAGCCGGAATTATTCCACCACGCTCAATGTGGGCAAGTCAACGAGTGCCAGCCTGTCGGGCCTGCAAGAGGGCCGGAAATACTATTTTGCCGCAACCGCCTTCAACACCAGCAATGTCGAAAGCAATTATTCGAGTGAACTGGCCTACACGGTTCCTTCGGCGTCATCCAACCCGACGACCCCGCCCCCTGCTCCGGATACCGGTGGATCTTCCGGCACCCTTTACATCGACAACGGCGGATCGGGCACCTCGACCTCCGGATCGTGGGCTGTTTCCGGCGGTTCAGGTTCTTATGGGTCATCCTCGGTTTACAGCAAATCGATCAACGCCACCTACACCTTTACAAAATCCATTTCCGGATCTCAGGCCGTTTATCTGCGCTGGACCTATTATGCCAGCCGCAGCACCAGCGTGCCGGTCAAAATTTACAACAATTCGACCCTGCTGAAGACGGTTTACGTCAACCAACTCCAAAACGGCGGCCAGTGGAATTTGCTCGGAACGTTCACTTTTTCCGGAACAGCGAAGGTTGTGGTCGTTTCGACGTCCAGTTCCAAATCAACCAGCGTCGATGGCATCCAGTTTGCTGCGGCCTCCTCCTCGTCGTCGAGTTCATCTTCGAGTTCATCTTCGAGTTCTTCCAGCAACACGAGTTCGTCCGGTTGCACGTTGAACGCTAAATTTAAAGAGACCCCGATGAAGGTAGGGGCGCTGTGTTACACCGACCGCAATTATACCATCACGGGTGGAGTACCGGACTGGATGATTGGCCGCACGTTGATTAGAACCGTCAACGATGAACGCTCCAACTCCTCATCGAGCGGGTACGTTCGTTTTACGAATTCGGATGACTGGTGGGTCTATGTGCTTTTCGACAGCCGGTCGGCAACCGTGCCATCCTGGCTAAAGGGTTGGGAGTTGACCGCATATAAAATCTCAACCTCGCTGAGTTCGCAGCCGCCTATGAAAGTGTACCGGAAAAAATTCGCTGCCGACCAGTGCGTGGATTTGGGCGGCAACTACGGTTCGGGTTCCTCCATCGAAACCCGCAGCAATTACATGGTCGTCTACGGGAAATAGAAGACTGTTCCGGAATGCCGCCCGGCGCTCTCAGCGCCGGGCAGCCATCCGGCACCACCTCAAAACGCCAAAAGGGCTTCGGAAGTGTCCGAAGCCCTTTTGGCGTTTGGTGCTTTTAATTGGTAGCGGGGGCTGGATTCGAACCAACGACCTTCGGGTTATGAGCCCGACGAGCTACCAGACT
>JBAPWQ010000163.1:0-7026 GCA_049283795.1 Desulfobacterales bacterium
GAAGAAGCTCGTGTGTTTGAGTTTGGTGGAAGTATTCAACGGGGTAAGACTTCAATTGGCGAGTATGGTTTTATTTCCTTGGTTTTCGATACTGAGGGAAATATGTTTGGCCTGCACTCTTTGAAATAGTATCTATAGTCCTGCTCAAATGTTGTGATCTCTCCAACAAATCTGCATGTGGATTAAATTTGCATCTGCTGCAGGCTATAATTCACAAATCAGGAAACTACCAACACTCTTACCGACCCGCTTCCAGGCTTTTGGGCCTGCCCTTTTTGTCAAACCATCTGCGGTTCTTGGGGCACCCGCATTTTTTCGGGCACCAGCAAGGAGGCATCCCTGTAATGGACTTGATACGAATCCATCGCGGTCCCTACAGTCGTCCATAGGTCTCGGTAAGACCCCGCAGCCTCTCCACCGTTCCGGCATCGAGCGCGTCCGCTGCGAAGCGCCATTTCCAGTTGCCCCGGCGGCTTGAAGGCCGGTTCATCCGCGCCTCGGAACCAAGCCCCAGCACGTCCTGCAGCGGTACGACGGCCGTGTCTGCCGGCGACATCATGGCCATCCGGATCAGCTGCCAGGGCACGTCGTCGGCCTTCACCTCGCGGCCCAGGTAGCTGAACAGGTTGCGGCGGGTCGCCGGATCGGCCTCCTCTTCGAACCAGCCGCGCGCCGTGTTGTTGTCGTGGGTGCCGGTGTAGCACACGCTGTTGGGCTCGTGGCGGTGCGGCAGAAACGCGCCGTTCGGAAAGTCGCCGCCGAAGGCGAAGAGCAGGACGCGCATGCCGGGAAAGTCGTAGCGCCGGATGACTTCCCGGACATCCGCGGTGATGATGCCCAGATCTTCGGCGATCACCGGCAGCCGCCCGAAGTGTTTGACGAGCCGGTCGAAGAAGTCTTCGGCCGGCACCGAAACCCAGCGCCCGTTGACGGCGGTTTTTGCGCGGGCCGGCACTTCCCAGTAGGCGACCAGGCCGCGGAAGTGATCAATGCGTGTCACATCGTAGGTCTGCAGATGATGCCGCACCCGTTGGACCCACCAGGCGTAACCTTCGGCCTGCATCGCGTCCCAGTTGTAGACGGGATGACCCCAGAGCTGACCGGTGGCGCTGAAATAATCGGGCGGCACGCCCGAAACGGCCGTCGGCCGGCCGGCGCGCGACAGCTTGAAGATGTGCGGATGGGCCCATGCGTCCGCACTGTCGAGCGGCACGTAGATCGGCATGTCGCCGATCAACCGGATCTGGCGCCGATTACAGTCGCGCTTGAGCGCGCGCCACTGCTGAAAGAAAAGATACTGCAGCACCTTTTGGGTTCTGATCCGGTCTGCAAACGTCTGCCGTGCAGACCGGAGCGCTTTCGGCTGCCGCTCGCGCAAGGCGCGCGGCCAATCGGGCCAGATGCGGGAGCCGTGATGGCCACGCAGGACGACGTACAGCGCGAAATCATCCAGCCACCCGTTGTCACGGCAAAAGCGCACATAACCGGCCGCATCCCCGTCGCTGCCGAAACGATCGCAGGCGCGCTGCAGCAGGCGCTGTTTGAATCGGACCACCCGGCTGAAGGCGACCTCTTGCGCCGGCCACGCCGGCAGCCCGTTCACTTCCGATTCGCGCAGCAGCCCCTGCCGCGCCAGGTCGCGCGGGCTGATCAGAAGCGGATTGCCGGCAAAGGCCGACGGGCTGTGATAGGGCGAGTGCCCGTAGACGCCTTCGGTCGGGTTGAGGGGCAGCACCTGCCAGAAGCGCTGACCGCTTTTTTCCAGAAAATCGGCGAAGCGGCGGGCCGCCGGTCCGAGGTCTCCGATCCCGAAGGCGGAAGGCAGGCTGGTGGGATGCAGCAAGATGCCGCTCGATCGGACACTCATAACGTTTTCTCCCCAGTAAGCAGCACCACGGGAAAATGCTCCAGGGCCTCTCCGACCACGATGTCCCCCGCCCCAGTAATGCTTTGCCGGGTAAAAATGTTTTTCCAGAACCGCGGGGCCTCCTGCGGCAGGCTGATCACGGTGTCGTGCCAGATGTTCTGGCCGAGCGGGTCCTGGTTTTCACCCACCAGGTGGGTGACAAAGCGCGGCACCGCCGTGACGCACCACTGTCCGCCGGATTCGCGGGCGAAAGCAACGATGTGGCGACGAAAGGGGCCGCCGGTGTCGAGCGGGAGATAACGGCCCTTCAGGAACACTTCCCGCAGCGCTCGCCGCGCGGCAAGCGCCCGCGCGGTGAGAAAGAGCTTCAACCGGCCGTCATCTCTTTTTGCCAGAAGCTCCGCCACCTGCGCCAGGGGTTCCTGCGACGATGATCCGATCGCTTCGAGCAGCTGCCGGCGCTCGTCGTAATCCACCGGCTGCCGGTTGTCCGGGTCTACCAGCGCCAGCTGCAGCAGCTCGGTGCCCTGGTAGAAATCGGGCACCCCAGGGGCCGTTATTTTCACGAGACACTGCGCCAGGCTGTTGAACAGCCCGAAAAAGGCGATTTTGCGGCAAAAAGCCGCAAAATCCGGCCGGAATTCGTTTTGCGGAGACGATTCGAGGATCCGGTCCACGAACCCCGTCAGAGCGGTCTCGTATTCCTCCTGCGGCGCGGTCCAGGCCGTGTGCTCGCCGGCTTCACGGGCCGCCTTGACCAGGTAGCCTTTGATCCGTTCCACAAACCGGCTCGTCACGGTCATGTCTTGCGGCCAGGCGCCGATCAGAGTCTGGTACAACAGGTATTCCGTGTCGGGGTCGGGAACCGGTCCGCGGCTCGTGCGTCCACAGCGATCGCGGTTGAACCGGTGCCAGGCTTCGAGCCGCTCAGCCCATTTAGCCGGCATTTCGGAGAGCACGTTCAGCCTGGCGCGCACGTCTTCGCCGCGTTTGGAGTCATGGGTCGCGGTGCAGTTCATGGCGTGCGACCAGTTTTCCGCCCGGCGCGCGGTGGCCTCGTGAAACTGCCGTGCACTGCAGCCGAAACGCCGCGGCTCGCTGCCGACCTCGTTCAGCGACACCAGCCGGTTGTAACGGTAGAAGGCCGTATCTTCGAACCCCTTGGCCATCAGGGCCGAAGACAACTGCTGAAACGACCGGATGGCCAGGCGGCTTTGACGGCGCACCTTTTCGTCATCGTCCGGCTGTTGCAGGCTGACTTCCTGAAGCAGCAGGTTGCAGATAAACTCGAACTCGACCTTTAGATCGGGCCGGCGATCCTGTGCCAGGGATACCGCCGTTTCGACAACGGCTCGATCGGCGGCGCTGATTTCCTCCCGCCCGAGGTAGCTCCGGTAGACGGGAAAGCGGGCCAGCACCTCCGCCAGTGCTTCCTTGAGCCGGTTCAGGGTCAGGTTGTCGGCAAACTGCTTGTGGGCCGATATTTTCTTGATCCGCCGGGCCAGGTTGTCAAGGTCCCCGGCCATGCGGGCCGACAGAACCCCTTTTTTGGCGTCGTAGACCAGGTCCTCGAAAGCCGCCGTTCTGTTGCTGAACCGGGTGTAAATACCGTTGAAGCGCGCCTCGTTTTCACGCTGGACGAAAAGGGCGTTGAGCCAGTGGGAAAAATCGTATCCGGTGGTTCCCTGAACCGGCCAGTCGGCGGGCAGCGGCTCTTCGGGCGCCAGAATTTTTTCCACCAGGATAACGGCCTTCTCCCCCAACCGCCGCCGCAGGCGCTGGAGATATCCGGTGGGATCCGCCAGACCGTCGATGTGGTCGATGCGCACGCCGGTGACGATATTTTCCTCCGCCAGTTTAAAAAGCAGGGCGTGGGTGGCCTCGAAAACGGCCGGGTCCTCCTGGCGCAGCGCGATCAACCCGTTGATGTCGAAAAACCGGCGGTAATTTATTTCCTCGTTGGCGACCTGCCAGAAGCACAGGCGAAACCGCTGACGGGTCAGGAGTTGGTCCAGGGGTTTAAAACTGTGAATGTCCCCGGGCTTGCCGTTGAAATGCGCCAGGGTTTCGGCCAGCAGGCGACCGATGACGGGGTTGGCGCTGGAAAGGTCCCACAGGCTCTGTTTGATGGCCCGGACCTGATTCTGACGGGCGTCGACGTCCACCTGCAGGACCAGGCTTTCCAGACTGTCGAGGACATCGATCCAGCGGATATACTCCGGATCGTCCTCGTCGAGCTCGCTTTTGACGTTCTCCGCAAATGACCCCAATATGTGCAGATACGACTCGATCAAGAACGGAAATCTCAGGTCGCCGTAAGTCGCCGCAAAGCCGTCCTCGTTATAGGCCAACCGGATGTCACCGCTTTCGAGGCACTCTCCGTAACGCCGACCCAGAAACGGCGCCATGACCCTGCCCCGCAAGTCTTTCAGAGGATGGTCCCAGCTGATGTCAAAAAACGTGTAGAATTTCGAAGCGGGGCCATTTTCGAACACATCCGCCAGCATGCGGTTGTCGGCATCGAAGGCCATGTGGTTGGGAACGATATCCTGCAGCCAACCGAGGCCATGTCCCCTCAGCCGATCGCACAGGGTATTCCATTCACCCTCGGTTCCCAGCTCGGGATTCAGGATCCCGGGATCGACGCCGTCATATCCGTGCCGGCTTCCCCTGCGGGCACCGAAAATCGGCGACGCGTAAATGTGGGAGATGCCCAAATCGGAGAGGTAGCCAACGATGTCGGCCGCCTGGGCAAAACCGAATTCCGGCTGGAACTGTAATCGGTAAGTGGCATCGGGGATGTTCATGGTCGTCGCCCTGCTTTCAGGTTGTGTGTTATAAAAATCAATCCTTTTTCCATGCCGCAGCCTCCCGGCCTCCAATCCTCACAGCTTCTTTGCCTTGCGCCTTCCCCCTCACCTTCCATCACTTCTACAGTCCAATACTCCGTTCTTTCAGTGCCCCCCCTTCCTCACAGCCTTCCTGGCCTCCCAACCTCACAGCTTCCCTTTGCGCCTTTCGCCTTTAGTCCTTTGCCTTGCGCCTTTAGCCTCCCCATCTTCCAACGCTCCAGCACTCCTATGCCTCAGCAGGCCAATTTTCCTGCCCCTCCCTGCGTCACTCCACCCGGATCTTCAAGGTTTCCGCCAACCGCAGAAACAACTCCACCCACTTGCGGGCGATGGCGTCGCCGATATCGGCTTTTGCCCTGACGTCCGGATAACTGGTCTCCTTCAGTTGGTGGTGTATGGTCTGAATCTCGCGAAAATTCACGGTAAAGGGCAGCTCGGCGGCCAAATCGACGCCCTTTGTCAAGCGCTCCAGCAGACCGGCCTCCCCGGGAGTCTCCTTCAGGTCTAGAGCCAACCGCTCCAGATTGAGACGCAGGGTAAATTCAAGCGTGTCGGTGTCCAATTCAATCCCGACCCGCTCGGCATCCTCGATCAGGCCCCGTATGGTCTCGAAGTCGAGTTTATTGCGGCGCAACTCGCGGTTCAAGTCGCTGTTGACCACGATTTCCGCGGGCATGTACAACGACTTGGGAATGCGGCTGCTGGAACTGTTGATGAAGCGCAGCAGAAAGATCTGGTTTTCGTAGAGCTGGCGGTACATCGCCAGCGCGTCCTCCGTGGTGGTTTCAAGAATCGTGTCCAGCACCTTGCGCTGCTCGTCGCGAAAAAGGGATGTCAGGGAATACAGTGAGCCGCGCGGGAAGTATTTGGCCAGGCTCTGAAAAAGCCGCGTCATATCGCTTTTTTCGAAGGTGTCCAGAACATCGTCCGCCATTTTTACGTAAGCATCCCCCTCGAAACGGCCTATGCCGCAGCTGATGTTGTGGTCGCCCAGGTGGACGACGGCGTAGTCAAAACGCCCGGCCTCGCCGGTAATCTGCGAGGTGATCCGGGTGCGGCCGACCGCGATCTTGGCCCTGCCGGCCCCGGCGCTGCGGCTGTCCAGGTTTTCGAATGAGTAGCAGTAAATGGTCACCGCCGCGGGGTAGTCTTCGAAGAATGAGCTGATCGCATAATGGGCGGCGGCCTTTTTCAAGTCGACGCTGGCCGGTTTGACCCACTTTTCATAAATGTGCCGCCCGTCTTTGTGCTTGACGATATTACTTTTCGCCAGGGCCAGTCGCTCGAGAAACGGCTGCTCGATGTCGGTCGCGGTGAACTCCGCGGCCAGCTGGACGGCACGGCCGGCATACTGGATGACCTGGACGGTTTCGAGACCCGAGAGTTCGTCGAAAGACCAACCGCAGCTGGTGTACATCAGCATGGCCTGGCGCTGCATCTCCAGCAGTTTCAAGGCCAGCACGCGCCGCCCGGCCTCGCCTGCGGAAGCCGTCAGGTGGCACCCCATAAAGCGGTCGATATTTTCCGGAGAACGGTCGAGAACCACCGTGATGTAATCGTCGCGCGCCTGCCAGGGGTCGGTAAACAGCCGGCCGGCATGGTCGCGGTAAATCTCCGATAGAGCGTCCCTGAGCCAGTCCAGCGCATTGCGCAACGGTTCGCGCCAGCCCTGGTTCCAGTCCGAATGCTGGCCCGAATTGCAGCCGCAGTCGCTCTTCCAGCGCGAAACGCCGTGGGAACAACTCCAGGCGGTGTTTTCCTTTATCTCCACTTCCCAGTCCGGCGGCTTGTTTTCCAGGTACTCGCCATAATTGGTCAGCTGCGCCGCTGCGCCCGTATCGAGTTTTTCCAGGGCATAGGCCAGTGCCATGTCGCCGTACTGATGGTGGTGGCCGAAGGTTTCCCCGTCGGTGGCGATGTGGACCAGCTGGTCCTCTTCATGTTCTTCATCGAAGCCCGCCAGCAAACGCCCGGCGAAGGACTCGCCGTTGTTCAAGAGGCCGTCGAAGGCGACGTCTCTTGAAATCGATCCATCGTAGAAAAAGATCACGATACTGCGGTCATCGGGCAGACGCTGCAGATAGGGCCGGCGCGGATCGATCGACCCGTCGCTCACATCGTGCCAGTCATCGTCCTCGACCGGCCGGATGCGCTCGGCCTGGTAGGGGCTTAAAACCGTGAAGGCCAGTTTCATCTCGGCCATGATGGACAGCGTTTCCAGGTCCACCGCGGCCTCCGGCAGCCACATCCCTTCCGGCGCCCGCCCGAAGCGATGCCGGAAATCACAAATCCCCCAAAGGATCTGGG
>JBAPWQ010000164.1:0-5940 GCA_049283795.1 Desulfobacterales bacterium
CCTGGGATGCATTCGTCGCCCATACCTGGCAGGGATCCGCCGGTGAACGGGTGCTGGTCGCCGTGAATTTCGCCCCCCATCCCAGCCAGTGCTATATCATCCTGCCTTTTCCCGAAATCAAAAAACGATCGGTCCGGCTCGAGGACTCGTTCAGTTCCGCCGGCTATGTCCGCCAAGGGAACGAATTGCTCGAGCGCGGGCTCTACCTCGATTTGCCCCCCTGGTCTTATCATGTTTTTGATGTGGAGATTAACCGGTGAAGGCGCTATCCATAGAACATAAAAAGGAGATTACCCCATGCAGGCGATTACCGTAGAGCCAAAGAAGCCCGGGACGGTCCGGCTCGAAGATATTCCGGAGCCCGATGCACGCGAGGGTTCGGTACTCGTGGAAGCCGTCGCCGTCGGTGTTTGTGGGACGGACGTCGAGATCGTGGAGGGTAAGTACGGCTGGGCCCCTCCAGGCAAAACGCGGCTCGTGCTCGGACACGAATCCCTCGGCCGCGTCCTGGACCCGGGGCCGGGCAGCGGACTGAAACCGGGCGATCTGGTGGTGGGCATTGTGCGCCGCCCCGATCCGGTTCCCTGTCCGAACTGCGCCGTGGGGGAGTGGGACATGTGCCGCAACGGCCGGTACACCGAACGCGGCATCAAACAAATTCACGGTTTCATGTCGGAGCGCTGGCGGATCGAGCCCGAATACGCGATTAAGGTTGACCCTACCCTGGGGATCCTCGGCGTGCTGCTCGAGCCCACGACCGTTGTCGCCAAGGCCTGGGAGCATGTGCTGGCGGTTGGGCGGCGTGCATTTTGGGAGCCAAAAAGCGTGCTCGTGACCGGGGCGGGGCCGATCGGCCTGCTCGGCGCCCTGCTCGGCAAACAGCTCGGGTTGGAGGTTCACGTTCTGGCCCGAACGGAAACAGGACCCAAGCCCGAACTCGTGCGCGCCCTGGGTGCGACCTATCACTCCTGCAACGTTGCCAATGTCGGATTCGAACCGGACGTGATCCTGGAATGCACGGGCGTCGGACAGGTCATCTCCGAGTCGCTGCTGGCCATCGGGCCGAGTGGCGTCGTGTGCCTCACGGGCGTGGGCCATGGCGGCACCCTGCCCAAGATCTCCACGGCGGATGTCGCGTCTTCGGCAGTGCTGAAAAACAACGTGGTGTTCGGCAGTGTCAACGCCAACAAGCGGCACTGGTACAAGGCCGGAGAAGTGCTGGCGCGGGCGGACCGCAAGTGGCTGAACGGCCTGATCACCCGCCGTGAAAAACCGGAGGATTTCAAACAGGCTCTGGAGAGACAGCCCGAAGACATCAAGGTCGTCATCCAGTTTTCAGAGGTGTGATGATGGCCAAAAGATCCGGATCCGGTGCGGTCCGGTCCACACCGCCGAGCGGCGGCCCACAAGGGAGGGGAGGGGCGAACAGTCGGCCTCTTCCATGGCGGAAATTCGCCTCCGAAATGGTGGGTACGGGCCTGCTGGTGTTGTTCGGACTGTCATTGGTCATTTTCATGTTCGGGGTCGGCACCCCGATGGCGCGCCTGATTCCAAGTGAGGGCCTCAGACGCCTGATCACGGGATTTCTCTTTGGAACAACGGGCGCACTGATTGTGCTCTCCCCGGTCGGAATGCGGAGCGGGGCGCACATCAACCCGGCCGTCACCCTGGCATTTCGCCTGATGGGCAAAATCGATTTACGGACCGCCCTTGGTTATATCATTGCGCAACTGTCGGGTGCAATTCTCGGGTCTTTGCCACTCATTGCGTGGGGCTCGACGGGCAAGAGCGTGGCGTTTGGCGCGACTCTGCCGGGTCCCGGTTTCACCCTGCCGAGGGTCCTCCTGGGCGAAGTGGTCACGACCTTTACGATGGTCGCCTTGCTCTGCGTCTTTCTGGGTTTTAGGAAGCTGCGACCTTTCACACCGGCGATCTTTCCGCCTCTCTACGCGATCATGGTTTGGGCTGAGTCGCCGATCTCAGGTACAAGCACCAATCCCGCCCGCAGCTTGGGACCGGCAATCGTGTCGGGACAATGGGAAGGGTGGTGGATATACTGGGCCGGCCCCCTGATCGGAAGTATCGCCGCATGCCTCGTCTGTAGTTTTCTTGCGAAGCGAATCACGGTGGCGAAATTGTACTATTTCGACAACGACCGGGACAGACTGTTTCGCCAAGTGCGGTTTCGCGAAGCCCGCGTCCAGACGACAGGCCTTCCCGGTTCCAATCAAACGCCCGCGGACATAAATGGTAGACCCACTAACGGCCGTCGATAAGCCACGGCACCTAACCGTAAAGGAGAAAAGAGAATGAAGAATAGCATCAAGGTAATGTTTTTGTTGACGTTGGCGGCAGCGATCGCGATTTTAGCCGTTTATCCGGCAATGTCTCAGGATAAACCGGCAGACGAAATGCAGATTCTGCGTGAGAAGGTCAAGGCGGACAAGAAGCTGCTCGTGGCAAACAACCTGGAACTGAAAGAGTCTGAAGCGAAGGGTTTCTGGCCTGTGTACGAGGCGTATCAGAAGGATCTGACCGCGATCAATCAGCGCACCGCCAGTCTCATCGAAAGCTATGCCGCGGAATATCGGGCAAATACCCTCACCGATGAGAAGGCCCAACGGCTCGCAGCCGAACTTGTCGCCATTCAGCAGGCCGAAGGCGGTCTCCAGGCATCCTATCTGCCGAAACTGAGCAAGGTGCTGCCGGCGAAAAAGGTGGTCCGCTATCTGCAGATCGAGAACAAAATCCGCGCTGCAGTAAAATATGAACTCGCCGGATACATTCCGCTCGTTAAATAGTGAGATTTGGACGTGGGGGGGGTGAGAGCAAGTTACCAGGATTTAAAATCTCACCCTCCGTTATCTTAGGTGAGCGCCGGGCAAAGGGAAATGCCTCATAAGAAGAGAAACGCTCGGAGGTTGATTTATCAGCCGGCGGGCGAAGCTTTCGAAAGATAATTTCTACACTGTGAAAAAGAGAGGAGCGGCATGAAGAAGAAAAAATCGCTGACAAAGACCTTGGCAGTTTTTCTGGCACTCCTGCTGGGGGTTTCCCAAGGGGTCATCGCGCAGACCGGAGACGGGAAGGGCAAAACCTTTAAACAGGAGGAACTTGATCAGCTTCTGGCGCCCATCGCTCTTTACCCGGATTCGCTTTTGGCTCAGATCCTCATGGCAGCCACCTATCCGCTCGAGGTAGTCCAGGCTGGAAGATGGACCAAGGCGAATCAGGCCCTGAAGGGCGATGCGCTCACCGCGGCTTTGGAGAAGGAGAACTGGGACCCCAGCGTCAAGTCGCTGGTGAATTTTCCCCAGGTGCTGGATTTGATGAACGAAAAGCTGGACTGGACCCAGAAGCTGGGAGATGCTTTTTTAGCCCAGCAGAAAGACGTGATGGCCACGGTTCAAAAGCTGCGGGCGAAAGCCGAAGAACAGGGCAACCTGAAGAGCAGTGAACAGCAGAAGGTCATCGTCGAGAAGGCGACCCAGACCATCGTCATCGAACCTGCAAACCCCCAGGTCGTCTATGTCCCGACCTACAATCCGACAGTGGTCTATGGAACCTGGTGGTATCCATCGTACCCGCCCTACTATTACTATCCACCCGGATACACGGCCGGAGCGGCGCTGTTCTCCTTTGGCGTGGGTGTCGCCGTGGGTGCGGCTTGGGGCTACGCCTGGGGAGGCTGCAACTGGAGAGGCGGCGATGTCGATATCGACATCAACAGAAACACGAATATCAACAACAACATAAACCGGAACAATTACCAGAACAAGGTAACCACCGGACAGGGCGGTCGTGGGGAATGGCAGCACGATCCGGAACACCGCAAGGGGGTGTCTTACAGGGACCAGGACACTGCCCAGAAATTCGACAGAGGGGCATCCAGGGATGCGCAGTCCCGCGAGGCTTTTCGTGGACGCGCCGAAACGGGCCGGCAGGAAATTGCCCGTGGAGATGGTGACCAGTTCCGGGACCGCTCGGGGGGCGGCAGCCGGGGCTCTCAGGATCGCCCGGAGGCCGGTTCGATGGATCGTGGTAACTCTCAACAGCGGCGGGACAGCGGTGGAACCGATCGTGCCGGAGGCGAGCAGCGGACCGACAGGAGCGCCTCCGGAAGTTACGATCGAGGGAGTCAGACGATGGATTCCAGCAGCCGGGGCTCTCAGGATCGCCCGGAAGCCGGTTCGATGGACCGCGGAAACACCCAAGAGCGGCGGGACAGCGGGGGAACCGATCGTTCCGGTGGCAACCAACGGACCGACAGGAGCGCCTTCGGCAGTTATGACAGCGGGAGCCAGACAAGAGATTCCAGCAGCCGGGGCCGTCAAAGCATGTCATCTTCGCGAGGCAGTTACGGTGGTGGAAGCGGTGCCTCGCGAAGTGGTGGTGGTGGACGGGGCGGCGGCGGACGCGGCAGATAAACGACCGAGCGCGTCTAATACAATTTTGAATGAAGGAAATAGCCATGACGAAACAGATACATGGGATTAAAAAAAATCTCGGGTCGAAACGCAGTGGGGTAATCCTCGTGCTGCTCATGTCCGCCGTTTTGGGGATTGCGGGCCTATCCGTGGCGGAGAATGCGAATCAACTTCAATTCGCCTCTCCCGAAGAAGCGGTCAGGGCTATGGTCGAGGCGTTGAATTCAAACGACACCCCGGCGTTGGAGGCGATATTCGGTTCCGGCAGCGCGGACCTGATATCATCCGGCGATCCGACGGCGAACCAATTGGAACGCGAACGCTTCCTAAAATTATATGGCGAGAAAAGCCGGTTGGAACAAACCGCCGATAAGGTGGTTCTCTCTATTGGAAATGAGGATTGGCCCTTTCCCATCCCCATGGTAAAAGAGGACGATCTTTGGTTTTTTGACACCGAAGAAGGCCGAGATGAAATTATGGCACGCAGGATCGGACATAATGAACTGAATGCCATCCAGGTCTGCCTGGCCTACGTCGATGCTCAGCGGGAATATGCATTCAAACACCGGGACGCCGACGGGAATTTGCAATACGCTCAGAAAATTAGAAGTGACGAGGGGATGAAGAACGGCCTTTACTGGAATGAGAAGGAGGGTGACGATCAGAGCCCCCTGGGTCCGCTCTTTGCCGCGGCCCAGGAAAAGGGGTACAACCTGGAGGCGACTGGTAACCAACCCATTCCTTATTACGGGTATTATTACAGGATTATAGGGGGGCAGGGGCGGGATGCCCCGGGCGGTGCCTACGACTATCTGGTAAATGGAAAGATGATCGGAGGCTTTGCCCTGGTGGCCTATCCTGCCGCGTATGAGTCTTCAGGCATCATGACCTTTATCGTGAATCACGGCGGAACTGTTTACCAGAAGGACTTGGGCCCGAATACGGAGAAGGCGGCTCAAGCCATTGAACTCTTTGATCCCGACAGCACGTGGAAAAAAGTGGAAAAGAAGGATAACAGGACAAAGGGTTAACTTTGGAGACGAACTTCGAGGTCGAATACCCGGTACAGAGGGCGAATCTCTGCGGCAGCTACCAATCGTGCCTGCAATCCTGTCGCAACCTCCCAGCAGGACCTGAAAGCAATATCCGTGGAATGCATTTTCCACGCAACGCACCGAGATAATCTTTCTCTTTGCGAATATAAATGTCCGAGTGGGCGCGAGAAAGGTGAAAAAAATAGTGGCTGCAAGACAATATAGAGGCCGATATCTTATACTTAACACTATTGCCATAGTGTTTTGCGTCGGTTTTATTACTTGCAGCCTCGATGCCTTTCGAGCCGACGCCGCCCAACCGATGGTTTTCAAACCCCAGAAAGAAAAAAGAACTGAGGCCCCGTCCGATGCCGCCCGATTGCCCGAAAATCTCCAGGCCGACAAGGTCGACGACTTCATGGCCGGTCTCAGCGACGAACAGGTCAGGCGTCTGCTGATCGAGGCCTTGAGAAAACAGG
>JBAPWQ010000165.1:0-20245 GCA_049283795.1 Desulfobacterales bacterium
CCTTAAACCCCGTTCCCCATATCGACCCGGTGTGGACGATCGCCGTCCCCATAGCGGCCTATCTCATTTCCGGAGGAACGTTTGTGATCGGCGGCGCCAAACCGATCCCCGTAAATCCCTCCGCCTATCGCCACCCGATCCTGGGCGACATCTGTGTCTCGGGCGCTGGAATCGCGGTAAACTTCCTGATCGCCGTCTTCATGATTCTGCTGCTCAATCTCGTTCATCTGTTTTCCGGAAATCTATCCGGTTCGGCAGTCGCCGACGTCTTTCTGCGCGTCGCCCTCCTGAACATCGTGCTGGCGATGTTCAACCTGATCCCCATTCCGCCGCTGGACGGCAGCCACCTGTTTAAATACCTGCTGCCCGAGGGCGTGCGCGGTCCCTACGAAAAACTCGGCCGCAGCGGTGCGGGTTTCTTCATTCTGATTATTGCCATCAACATTCCGGGAGTGTGGGATGGGTTCAGGACCCTGCTCTACGGGGTGGGTGATTTCCTGATGCACAGCCTTATTTTTTTATAGAAATGGTGTATATGTTTTCTGAATAGTTAAAAGGTAAGGCTGCTTTTTTCAATGCTGAAATTCATCCCCGGCATCCTGCTTCTGCAGGTCATCACGATCGGCCTGGTGCTGATAGGTCCCACCGACCTGAGCAACTGGGCCTGGCTGCGGGTAGCGGTTCCGATTGTCGTTGCCGGCTTGCTGACCGCCTTCTGGTTTGGTTCCATAGCCGCGCATCAGCGCAAGGATGACATCGGCCGTCTGAAGGAGCGGTATGCCAGGGAGCGGGAAGCCATCCGGGTCAATGCCGAGCGGGCCAAGACCCGGCTGGTCAAGCAGGCTCATCAGGAAACCCTGCAGGCAGTGCGGCGCTCCTCGCGGCGGGCGAATATAAAAGTGGCGCTGGCTTTCGCGGGTGCGGCGGGCCTCGGTGGGTTTCTGATCCTGATGCAATTCATGTCGCTGGGGCTGCTGACGCTGGCCGGCGCCGGCGGCGCCCTGGGCGGTTACTTCTGGCGCAGTCGCCAGGAAAAGAACAAGCTGCAGCTGCCCCGCGGCCTCCCGGGCGCAACGGGCATCGACGCCCCGCTACAAAGGCCGAAGCAGCTACCCAATAACGGTCCACGCCCCTGAACAAGTCGCAAATGGTGCCACAGGTGTGCATTTCGCGATCTTTTTCAGGTGGTGACCGACTCATCAGAGCATAGTAAACGCGGAGGGGCAGGTGATGCAAATTCACGCGAAGATTGAAAGGGTGGTGGTGGTCATTCTCCTGGTTATGATGGCGCTGGTCGTGTGTTTGGCCACCGTCGAGCTGGGCTGGTTCATCGTAAAGGATGTCATGACCCCGCCTATGTTTCTGCTCGATATCGATGAGCTGCTGGAAATATTCGGTATGTTCTTGCTGGTGCTGATCGGCATCGAGTTATTGGAAACCGTGAAAATGTATCTCACGCAGCAGACGGTGCATGTTGAAGTGGTCTTCATGGTGGCCATGATCGCCATCGCCCGCAAGGTCATCGTTCTGGATCTCAAGGATCTTCCGAGCCTCAGTTTGATCGGAATAGGCGTCATTATCGTCTCCCTCGCGGTTGGATACTATCTTCTGACAAAAAAACATAACGGCTGATTCAGGAAGCCTGTGGTTCACGGCGGGTCTTTGCGGCGGGAATCCTGCGGATAGACATCTTTGAGCTGATCGATCCAGGTTTTCTTCCACAGCGTGATTCCGGAATGATATGCGGCCCGGCCGATGAGATGGGCGGCTACCGGAGCGGTCAGCAACAAAAACGCTATCGCGGTCAGCACCCGCAGCGTAATCCCCAACTCATGGTAAAACGTGGCCTCCGCAATCAGTATCAGTCCGGCCCCGAGCGTGCCGGCCTTGGTTGCCGCATGCATCCGCATGATGGTGTCCGGCAGCCGCAGCATGCCAAGGGCCGCCACCAGGCAAAAAAGGCTTCCTGAAACCAGCAATCCGGCTGTAACGATCTCACTCATGGTCTTTCCGTTGCACTGCTTCCGGTTTTGGGCCCGGTTTGGCCGACCGCAGCAGAAACCGGGCGAGCGCGACGGTTCCCAGAAACGCGATCAAGGCATAGGCGATGGCAACATCCAGAAAAGAGGTTTCCCGGGCATAAATGGAATAGGCCGCTATGAAGGCCACCGTGAGAAACGAGATCAAGTCGAGCGCCACGATCCGGTCGGCGGCCGCAGGCCCTTTGACGAGGCGCACAAAGGCCAGCGCAATGCCGAAGAGCAAAACGATTAACGCGAATCGACTGGCATAACCGACAAGGACATCCCCACCCGGCATCAGCGCATCACCTCCAGCACGCGTCTTTCAAGCCCCGTTTTGATCAAGCGGCGTGTCTCTTCCACATCATCGAGGAACATCACGTGCACATACAGCGTCTTTTTGTCCTCTGAAACCTCGAGGCTCAAGGTCCCGGGGGTCAAGGAGATGAGATTCGCAACGAGCATGATTTCCAGATCGGTTTTGGCATCCAGGGGGATCCCGATGATGCCCGGGCGGCTGATGTGTTTGGGCGTGATCACATCCCACATGACCCGCACGTTCGAAATGAAAAGCTCTTTGACGAAGTAGGCCAGCAACATAACCGCTTTCGGCAGGCGGGTCAGATAGCCGCTGTTTTCATACAGCGGCTTTGTCAGCCACAACGCGGCGAAACCGATCCCGAAACCGGCCAGAAAACCCCCGAGGCTGAAGTGCCCCGTGACGGCACTGAACCCGATCGCCAGCAATATGTTCAATACGAAAAGATCGATCATGCCGGCCCCAAAACCGCTTTCAAGTATATTTCCGGGTGCAGAAGCTCTTCGGCCGCCCGCAAGGCGATCTTGACGAATATTTCGGCACCGAAGCCGATGACGACCGTCAGGACTGCCAACCCGAGAATGGGGGTGAGCATCCATCCCGAAGGTCGGGCGGTTGCCGCTGGTGCGGCATGCATGTCGGCGGAGGGTGACGGCTTCCAGAATGCTTCGCCCCAGATTTTGGTCATCGAATACACGGTCAACAGGCCGACCGCCGCCGCAATGCCGGCCGCCGCATACTGATGGATTTCGAGGCTGGCGCGAATCAGAATCATTTTGGCCCAGAACCCGGATAGCGGTGGGAAACCGGCCAGGGAAAAGGCCGGAATGAAAAAGCACATGGCGATCCATCCGTGATGACGGTAAATGCCGCCGCTGCGCGCAAGCTCGAATGATCCGGTAAGGCGACGCACGACACCGCTGACGAGAAAGAGGTTGGCCTTGACGATGATGTGGTGAATCAGGTAGAATACCGCGCCGGCCAGTGCCAGGGAGGTGTTGAGCGCTAAACCCAGGACCATGTATCCGACCTGGCTGATGATGTGAAACGAGAGGATGCGCCTGAAGTCGCTCTGCGCCGCCGCGCCCAGCACGCCGGTTATCATCGTCAGCGCCGCCACCGCCAGCAACACCCCATGTGTGTAGGCCGTATTGATGGTGAAAACCAAGGTAAACATTCTTATCAGGGCATAGACGCCCACCTTGGTCAGCAATCCGGCAAAGATGGCCGACACCGCAACCGGCGGGGTGTGGTAAGAGGCCGGCAGCCAGAAGAAGAGCGGAAACAGGGCCGCTTTGATGCCGAAGGCGCCCATGAAAAGCATGGCCACCGCCGTCAGCAGGCCCGGACTGTCGACCGCTTGAACCTTCAGGTGCAGGTCGGCCATGTTCAAGGTTCCGGTCAGCCCGTACAGCAAGGCAATCCCCGACAGCAGCAGCAGGGTGGACAACAGATTGATGACGACGTATTTCACCCCGCCGTCGAGCTGGCTTTTGTCCTGTCCCAACACCAGGAGCCCGAAGGATGCCATCAGCATGACCTCGAACCAGACATACAGGTTGAACAGGTCGCCGGTCAGAAAAGCGCCGCAAATACCGCCAACCAGAATCTGCATCAACGGGTAGTAGCCGCGGGTGACGAGGAAAGCCGCGATGTCGGATCTTGAATAGGCGATCACGGCCAGGTTGATAACCGCGGTGATGACGACCAGGACCGCACTCAAATGGTCGGCGACGAGGGTGATCCCGAAAGGCGCCGGCCAGTTTCCCATCTGGGACGCGAAAATGCCGCCGTGGTGAACGCGGTAAAAAACCATACCGCCGGCGATTACGTGCAGCACGGCGGCGCTCAGGGCAATGGTGTTCGCCCCCCTTGCCGGGGGCTTGACCAGCAGCAGCACCACGGCGGTTGCAAGCGGCAGAAGTATCGGCCAGGCCAGTAGGCTGTTCACCGGTGTTCTCCCGTTTCTGCGGTTGCGGCCGCGATCCGGCTAGTGTCGTCGGGTTCGGCGACCCGCATCGCTTCCGTGTCGACCGTGTCGATTTCCTGGTAGGCGCGGTAGAAAAGCACGAACACGAATGCCAACAGCGCAAAGCCGATGACGATGGCCGTTAAAATCAGCGCCTGCGGCAGCGCATTGGCCACCGGTGCCACCGGCACCGTGCCGCCTTCCGAAATCAACGGCGGGCGGCTGCTGGACAAACGACCCACCGTGAATATAAGCAAATTGACCGCATTGCCGAGCAGGACCAGACCGAAGATAAACCGGATGAGGTTGCGATCCAGAATCAGGTAGATACTGCCGGCCACCATGACGCCGACCAGAAAAGCGAACTCGGTTTCCACGTCAGTTTTCTTCCAGTGCCAAAATAAGCGTCAGAAGGGTTCCCAGAACCGCCAGAAACACCCCGATGTCGAAAAAAAGCGGCGTGCCGACCGCCAGGGTCGTCGACGCGTCAGCCTGCACGACCCGCCATAGGCCGGTCAAGAAGGGCCGGCCGGCCATCACCCCGGCCAGCCCGCAAACAATCGCCAGCCCCAGGCCACCCATCGCCAACCGTTCGGGATCGACGCGCAGTGCGCGGCGCACGGCGGCAGGTCCTTCGGATATGGCGACCAGGGCGAAACCGGTCCCGGCCACCAGGGCCGCCACGAACCCGCCCCCGGGCGCATTGTGGCCGCGAAGCAGCAGATAGACGGCAAAAACCAGAATTAATCCGGCCAGCAGGCGCGTGGCGACTCTTAGAATCAGCGAGGACATCAGTTTTTCCTCCGGGTGTTGATCAAGGCACAGCCGGCCAGGCCCGCAATGGCCACCACCGTGATTTCACCCAGCGTATCCAGGCTTCGAAAATCGACTAAAATAACGTTGACGATGTTGCGCCCGTGGGCCACGATGACGCTGTTGGCCTCAAAAAATGCGGTGACGAATCGATCCAGCTCGCGCTGGCTTACCTCCAGGATGAGGGCCGTTATCAGGATGCCCGCCGCCGCGGCGATCACCCCGTTGAGCACACGGTCGAAACCCTGCCCGCTTTTGCGGCGCGCCAGCGGCGGCAGCCGCAGAAGGACGAGGGTGACGATGATGATGGTCAGGGTTTCCACCAGAAGTTGGGTCAACGCCACGTCCGGGGCCCCGCAAATAAGAAACAGCATGGCAATGCCGACACCGACGACGCCTAAGCCGCATATCGCCAGAAGCCGGGATTTCGCCGCGACGACCGCAGCAACGGCCGCCGCGATGATGACGGCGATGAGCACTCCCGTGTGCCCCGCACCGGCGAAGTCGGCCGCAGACAGGAAGGGTATCTGTGCCAGGTTGGTCATAAGCGGAACGGCAACGGCCAGTATGACCGATCCGATGATGACCACCAGATAGCGGTGCAGGGAACCGTTTTGCAGAACACGGGTCTGGGTCCCGGCCAGCCAGGCGAGGAAGCCGAGAAGGCCGTTATAAATGCCTTCCGCCGTTAAGGGACTTCGATAGACCCCCATTAACAGAACCTGCCGGATTTTATGGCGTAGAAAAAATAAAGTTGTTCCGAGGCAAAGCGTGACAATGCTCAGCAGCAACGGCTCGTTGATTCCGTGATACAACTTCAGCTGGATGTCCTCGGTGGTCCAATGGAAAGCCCGCACCGCCGGCTCGATGAGCCAGTGCGAAACCACGCCGGGTACGATGCCGAAAACGATGCCGAGGCTGCCCATCAACACCGGCCCGATCCACATGGACAGGGGCGCTTCCGCGGGCCGGTGCGGCGTCTCTTTCAACTGTCCCAGAAATGGTCTGAGGGCGACGATGCCGGCCACCGCCATCATCAAGGAGTTCGACAGCAGCGCGGCCGTGGTGGCAAACCCCGGAAACAGCTCTTCGGTCAAGGCGCCCTTGTACATGATTTCCTTGCCGATGAATCCGAAAAAAAGCGGAAACCCGGCCATCGAAAGGGCGGCCGCGGCCACGGCGAAGGCGGTGAAGGGCAGCGCTTTGAACAACCCGCCGAGCTGCTCCAGCTGCCGGGTCCCGGCTTGGTGATCGATAATGCCGACCACCAGAAACAGGGACGACTTGTAGAGCGAATGGACCAGAAAAAAGGTCATGGCCGCCGTCAGGGCCGGGGTTGTTTTACCCCCTAAAAACATGGTGAGCATGCCCAGGGCCATCATCGTCGTATAGGCCAACATCCGCTTCAAGTCCGACTGGGTGATGGCCTGGATCGACCCAACCAGGGCGGTGATGCCCCCGATGATGACAAGGGTGCCCATCCACGGTGGTGTACCGCCCAACACGGGATGCAGGCGCGCCAGCAGGTATATGCCGGCCTTGACCATGGTCGCCGAGTGCAGATAAGCACTGATGGGCGTGGGGGCGCTCATGGCATTCGGCAGCCAGAAGTGAAACGGGAATTGGGCCGATTTTGTGAAGGCACCCGCAAAAACCATCAGTAAAACGGGAAGGTACAGCGGGTGTTGTCTAATCCGGTTGGCATCCTGAACCAGTCCGCGGAACGCATAGGTGTCGCTGATTGATCCCAGCAGCAGGAACCCCACCAGGAGCGCCAAGCCGCCGGCCCCGGTAACCAGCAGGGCCTGTCTGGCGCTGGCCCGCGCCGTTTCGGATTCGTGCTCGAAACCGATGAGCAGATACGAAAAAAGGGTGGTCAGCTCCCAGAAGACAAACAGCGCCATCAGGTTGTCGACCAGGACCAATCCGAGCATCGCGATCATGAAACCGTTCAAGTACAGGTAAAATCGACCGATCCGGGCATGGTCGCCCAGATAATCGGCGGCGTAGAGTTCTACAAAAAACCCGACGCAACAAATCACGAGCGCGAAGAGCAGACTCAACCCGTCAATCAGAACCGATAATCGAATCCCCAGGCTTGGAATCCACTCGATCTGAAAAAAAACAACCTCCCCGTCGCTAACGCGCGGCAGGAAATAGAGCAAGAGGCAGAAAATGCCGAGCGGAATCAGGCTGGTCGCCCGCCCGATCCGAAGGCTGAGGGTGTTTCTATCGGCGGTGATCATTTATCGTGTAATTTATCCTGCTGGGACAAAAAAAAGCGGACGCTCATCGCTTTGAACCGTTTTGACGGTGATGTCACCGAAAAACCGCCGAAACATCGAGCTGGCGGTGCTGTCACTATAACGTGTATGGAAAACAATTAACTTAAAGGGTTATCCGGCTACTTGCTCGAACGCGATGTGTGTTTTGTGGCACTTTTTTTCAAATTTTGCGAGGTTTTTTTAATCCGTTCCGCAGTGATTTCAGTAAGCATCCTTCAGAAATCATCTCTTCCGGGCCTCGATGCTTTCGAAAGAGCCTTTCCCGACGTCCGCAAGCTTTTAATCGGCGGCCAGGGCATGGACCTGGAAACCTTCTTCAATCTGCCGATACACTCTCTATTTTGAAAAGGTTTGGGATTGCCCCGGCAATCATTGATCAATGATGGGAATCGAAGAAAGGCTTCAGCAGGGTTTGAATCCATAACTTTCCAGTATGGATTCGCATTCAATTCTCTTTCAGCGCTCTTATGAACTCCTCCGGCGGCACCTGCAGTCCGGTCCACAGCGCGAAGGTTCGGCGGGCCTGAAACGCGAGCGCCGACAGGCCGTCTAAGAATTGGATTCCCTTTTGCTCGGCCATTTCCTGCCAGAAATTGACCCGTCGGCCGTAATTGAGATCGAAAACCAACCGGCAGCCGGGCACCTCGAGCTGCCGCACCACTTCGGCCATTTCCGGCGATTCGTCGCTGCTGGACACCGCCGTGGCATTGACCACGATGTCAACCGGCAGCGATCGGCCCGCAAGCGAGGAAAGCTCCAGCGCCTGCCCGCCGAAGGCGGCGCAGATGGACCGGGCGCGATCCGCGTTGCGACCGGCGATATGGATGCGGGAGGCCCGCAGCCAGTTCAGGATGAAAACCACGGCCCTGGCCGCCCCCCCGGTTCCGAACACGAGCGCGCTCTTGCCATCCACGTCGAAATCGGCTTCGCCCAGTGCGTCCATGATCCCGATCGCATTGGTGTTATAGCCCTTCAGGCGGTCACCGTCGCGCACGATGGTATTCACGGCGCCGATAATGTTCGCCCCTTCGGATAAAACATCCAGAAACGGGATGGCGGCTTCCTTGTACGGCACCGTAATGTTGGCGCCGGCAACGTGCAGGATCCTGAGGCTTTGGATGGCCTGCCCGAGGTCCTCAGGCTTGACCATGAACGGCACGTAAGTCCCCTTGATCCCCTGGCGTTTCAGCACGCTGGAAAAAATGGCCGGCGACTTCAGTTGAGCCGCCCGTTCGTCACTGAGGATGCAGAAGACTTTCATGGTTTAAAGTTGAGCCCGTTGAGCCGGTTTGGCCCGTTGGCCCGTTGTGCCCGTTTAGCCCGTTAACCCGTTTGGTTCCGGCGGGAATGCGTCAGTTGGATTGCCGAGACAAGTTCGGAATGCAACGAGGCATCGACGCCGGCTCGGCCGGTTTAACGGGCATAACGGGCTAAACCGGCCCAATGGGCTCAACCTCCTACGGGTACATGTTTACTTCCGCCAGGTCCGGCCCCAGGTATGACCGCTCGTTTTCACCCAGAATGCCGAGAGAAAGGCAGATGATGGTCCAGAGGTGCACGGTGTGGTACTTGCCGCCGAAATGCTCTTTCAGGTCGTGAATCTGGGAATGGCAGTTGTGGCAGGGAGTGATACAGTAGTCGGCGCCGGTGCGGTCGACCTGCTCGTATTTCAACCGGCCGTAGTGGCGGCGGGCTTCGGGAAACCCGGATTGCAGGAACCCGCCCCCGCCGCCGCAGCAGAAATTATTGGAGCGGTTCGGCGTCATTTCGATAAAATTCTCTTCACCGACGCAGGCTTTCACCACGAAACGCAGATCTTCTGCAATCGGGTCGCCCAAAGATTTGCGCACCAGCTGGCAGGGATCCTGAACGGTGAACTTGACCTTCAGGTCCCTGTTCCAGTCGGCAGTGAGTTTGAGCTTTCCTTCGCGAACCCACTGCGCATAGTATTCGATGATGCTCTTGACTTCGAAGTTGTGCGGAATGTTGAATTTTTTCAGCCCGACCCGGACCGAGAAGAATTCGTGCCCTCACTCGGTGTTGAGCCAAACCCTGCTCTTGAGGCCGTCGACCACCCGGGCCTTGATCCGAACGTTTTTCTCCCAGTTTTCCAGATCGGCACAGAACAGGCAGTAGTTCTCGGCCGCCCAGCCCTTGGTGCCGTATGTCCAGTCCGCCCCCACCAGGTGCAGAATCTTCCACAGCGGCACCATTTCATCCGGCTCGGTCACCGGTTCGCGGGAGTTTTGATTTAAGAAGAATTCGGCGCCCTCTTTGTCAAGAGGTGCCAGAAGTTGGGCGAACTCCGGCTGGGCTGCGCGGTATTCCTCCAGCACGTCCTCGACCACGAACCGAAAGTCTTCTTCGGAGGCCCCCATGGCACTGCAGGTCTCGTTCTTGAAGGCCATCTCGCAGGAGCCGCGAATCCCCTTCGGCTGCTGATCCTTGGGCCAGCGGTTGCGCACGTTGAACACCAACTGGGGAATGTCGATTTTCATCGGGCAGGCGTAAACGCAGCGCTGGCACATGGTGCACATCCAGGCCCAGTTCGAATTCAACACCTCCTCGTCGAGACCGAGGGCCGCCAGGCGCAAAAATTTCCGCGGATCCATGTCCTCCAGGCCGGTGGCCGGACAGCCGGATGCACAGAGGCCACAGGTCAGGCAGGCATTGAGGTTGCCGCCGTCCGGCAGCAGGGCCATGATCTCGTCCTTGAAAGTGGAACCTTGTTTCCTCTTGATCACGATTACCGGTGATGACATCGGTTCCTCCGCAGGCGTAACGTTATATCGGTTGAGCCAGTTGGGTCGGTTTTCATGCTTCATCGCATACCGGACCGGGACCTCCAAACGAACGGTCTCGACCGGCCGTCCCGCCTCGAGTTTTGACAGGCGCCGGATTCATACCGGCGCGCGTCGGGTTCCCGTGCTAGCTGACGTTCAGCAATCGCTTCAGGCTCTTGGTGATCTCTTCGGCCGAGGCCGGCTTGGCGATGTAGTCGTCCGCCTCGGTCGACATTCCCTCACGGTGGGTGTAGCGCGTGGAGGTGACGTGCGAGGCGACCGCCGTCAGCAGGATGATGGGAATGTTGCAGTACTTGTCGTCCCCCTTGAGTTCCTTGCACACCACGTAGCCGTCCTTTTCGGGCATCATCACGTCCAGGACGATGGCGTCCGGCGGATTCGACTGGACCTTTTGCAAACCTTCGACACCGTTGTAGGCCACGTCGACTTCGAAGCCTTCTTTTTCCAGGTTGCCCTGCACGATGGAAGCGAAATCGGGTTCATCGTCGACGACCAGGATTCTTTTCTGCAGTGTCATGGTGCACCTCCTTATGGTGTTTATGGTTGAAAAGTATCGATGTTTTAGTGATTCACCGCCGAGACCCCAAACAGACCGATTTTTTTCTCTGCGCCCTCCGCGTCTCCGCGGTGAAAATCTATTCACTCAATTCAATGCGGGCCGCGGGAAGAGCCCCGCGCGCTCGACGATCTCGGGCACCTTCTCCTCCCACTCGATGGCCATGATGTGAAAGCCGGCCACGCCCTTTAATTCCTTCAAGCGCTCGATGGCCTCGACGCAGATCGTAACGCCCTCCTCGGCCTGCTTTTCCTTGGGCGTGTCGGCCAGTCGCTTGACGACATCGTCGGGGACATCCATGCCCGGAACCCGGTTTTTCATGTAACGCGCCATGCCGACCGACTTCATCGGGGTCAGTCCCGCCAGGATGTAGACCTTGTCGGTCAGCCCGCGGTCGGCGGCCTTCTTCATCCAGTCTTCGAATTTGTCGAGGTTGTAAATGCATTGCGTCTGAATGAACTCTGCGCCGGCGGCCACCTTCTTGGCCAGTCGCGGAACCCGGATCTCGTATGGATCCGCAAACGGGTTGGCCGCCGCGCCGACGAACATCTGCGGCGGCCGCTTGATGTCGTCGCCGCCCAGGAACTTGCCGTCGTCGCGCATGTGCCGTACGGTCTGGATCAACTGCATCGAGTCGATGTCGTGAACGTTCTGGCCCTGGGTGCAGTCGCCGAAACTCTGGTGGTCGCCGGACAGGCACAATATGTTATGGATGTCGAAAGAGGCCGCGCCCAGGATGTCGCTCTGGATCGCGATGCGGTTCCGGTCGCGGGTCACCATCTGCAGGATCGGCTCCAGGCCCAGCAGCTTGAGCCGGATGCAGGCGGCCAGGCTGCACATGCGCGTCATCGACGTCTGGTTGTCGGTCACGTTGATGGCATCGACATGATCTTTGAGCAGGGTCGCCTTGGCGGCGATCACTTCCGGATCGCTGCCGCGTGGCGGCCCGCATTCTGACGTTACGGCCAGGTGGCCGGCGGCAAGAATCTTCTCCAGTTTGCTCGGGGTCTTGGCACTCATAGCTTCACGTCCTCCCTGATCACTTTGCGCGGTCCGCCCGCCCGATCGCTGGACCAGTCTTTCAGCGGACAGATCTTTTCGTATTCTTGCAGACGGTCCAGGGCCTTGAGCCGGTCGATGATCAGCTGCCAGGCGCAGTCGAGGTCCTTGTTGATCTCGCACTTGCCCGCGGTCGACCCGCCGCACGGCCCGTTCAGAATTCGTTTGGCGCAGCGCGACACCGGGCAAATGCTGCCCGTGACGGCCAGAATGCACTGGCCGCAGCCCTGGCAACGTTCGGCCCAGACGCCGCGCGCTTCGGTCGCCCCCATAAAAAGCGTGTTGACCCCCGGATAGACCGGTTTGGAGTGATACTTCTCGGCGGTGAACTGGATCCCGACCCCGCAGGCGATCGACACCACCGCTTCGTAGTTCTGGATCAGGTCGCGGATCTCCTCCAGGTATTCATGGTCGCACTGCCGCTCCAGGGTGTGCTCTCCCACCGTCACGTCGCGACCCTGCTGCAGGAAGTACATCCGCAGCGCGGAGGCCAGAATCCCCACCTCCTTTTTCCCCCCGGCCTCGCAGACCGTCACGCACTCGTTGCACCCCAGCACCAGGACGCTGCGAAACGCCTTGATCTCTTCGATGATTTCTTCGATCGGTTTCTTGTCGGCGACAATCATGAATCCCGTCCTCCTGTATCACGGCTCTCGACCTGCCGGTTGGTAAGCGGTCACAGGGCACCGCATCTGCTTTGTTGGCGGGCAATCGAAGTACAAAAGCACGTCTGCGCGCCCGACGCCTTGCATCTGCGGCACCCTGTAAACGCTTACAATTAGGTGGTTTGAAGCGCATCGGACTGAGTAACCCTCTGAACGGTAACGGTTGGATGAACCCGTTGCGGTTGCCCGAAGCATGGCAGGCCTCAGAGTCGGGCCGCCGGCACCGAAGCGGACGCAGCCGCTGCCATTTTTTTCACTGCCGACTTGATCGGGTTGGGGCCCGCTGCGAGAATCTTCGCGTGCATTTCTTCGGCAAACTTCACGAAAAGCGGCCCGTCGCTGGAAGACAGGTTGCACATGCGCACCCTGTGGCCGCCGATGCCGATGGTGTCCAGGATCCGGCGGACCTGCTCCACCCGTTTGCGGGCCCTGAAGTTGCCGCTGTTGTAGTGGCAGTCGCCTTCGCGGCACCCGACCACGTAAACCCCGTCCGCGCCTTTTTCCATGGCGCGCAGCATGTGGAGGCTGTCCACTTTTCCGGTGCAGGGCACCCGGATGATCTTGATGGATGGGGGGTAGCTCATGCGCATCGAACCTGCCAGGTCCGCGGCCGTGTACCCTCAGAAATTGCAGCAAAACGCGATGATGATCGGCTCGAAGTCTGTCGTCATAGGACTCCCTCCAGCAAGGATTCGACCTTGCACAGTATCTGATCGTCTTCGTACCAGTTGAGCTCTATGGCCTTGGCCGGGCATTCGGCCGCGCAGATGCCGCACCCGTGGCACAGCGCCTCGTCGATTTCGCTGATGCCCTCGGCGTTGATTTTCGGCACCCCGTACGGGCAGGATCGCACGCAAATAAGGCAGGCCGCGCACAAATCGGTGTTCACCCGGGCGGTAACGGCCGACAACGTCAAGTGGCGCTGCGCCAGGAAAGTCGTCGCCCTGGAGGCCGCGGCGTAGGCCTGCGCGATCGTCTCGGACAGCAGTTGCGGGCTGTGGGCCGTCCCGCAGACGAAGATCCCCTCGGTGGCCATGTCGACCGGCCGCAGCTTGACGTGGGCCTCCATGAAGTGCCCCTCCGCGGCGCGGGCCAGCTTGACGATCGAGGCGAGTTCCTCCGTGTCGGCCGCCGTCATGCCGGCACTGAGAGCCAGCAGGTCGGCGTCCACCTGCAGCCTCCGTCCCAGGATGTGATCCTTGAAGGTGAGCCGCACGCCGCACGCGACGGCCTCCGCTGCGGGCGGGTCGTCCGGATCGAACCGGAAGAAGAGAACGCCTTTGTCTCTTGCCGCCTTGTAGTAATCCTCCAGCAGCCCGTAGGTCCTGATATCCCGGTAGAGCACGAAAACCCGGGCCTCCGGGTTAAGGGCCTTGATCTTGAGCGCATTCTTGACGGCACTCTGGCAGCAGATGCGGGAGCAGTTCGGGTTCTCCTGGTTGCGCGACCCGATGCACTGGATCATCACCACCTGGTTCAGGTCGGCCGCGCCGGCATCTTTCAGGCGCCGGGCCAGCTCCACCTGGGTGACGACGCGCTCGCTTTGGCCATAGAGATATTCCCGGGGCCGGTATTCGTTGGCGCCGGTGGCGATGATGACCACCCCGTGATTGACCTTGCGCTCGTACATGCCGGGGCCGACCAGCACTTCGGTGGTGAAGTTGCCTTTGAAACCCGTAAACCCGACGATCAACGAGCGGGTCAGGACCTGAATCCCGGGATGACCGGTGACTTTGGCGACCAGATTTTCGAGATACGCCTGAACGTCGTCTCCCTCGATCGTGAAGGTCAGGCGGCCGGCCATCCCGCCCAGTCTTTCTTCTTTTTCGATCAGGACCACTTCGTAGCCCTGATCGGCCAGTCCGATGGCCGCATTCATGCCGGCCACCCCGCCGCCCACGACCACTGCGCGCTGATTGACCGGAATCACCTTTTCGCGAAGTGGACGGAGTGTTTCGACTCGCGCGACGGCCATCTGTACCAGTTCCCTGGCCTTGGCGGTGGCCTGCCGGGGATTGTCGGCATGGACCCAGGAATCCTGGTTGCGGATGTTGGCCATCTCCAGCAGGTACTTGTTCAAGCCCACACCCTCCAGGGTGTCCATGAAGATTCCCTCGTGGGTTTTCGGCGTGCAGGCGGCCACGACCACCCGGTTGAGCCGGTGCTCTGTGATAATCTGTTTCATCGCCTCCTGAGAGTCCTGGCTGCAGGTAAACAGGTTCTGGCCGGCATAGACCACGTGCGGAAGGTTTCTGGCATATTCCTCGACCGACGTGACGTCGACCACCCCGGCAATATTGACCCCGCAGTTGCAGACGAACACGCCGACACGCGGATCCTGCTCCGTCACATCGATTTCCTGGGGCAGATCGACGCTGCGGGTCAGTGTATTGCGGGCCGCGGCCAGGCCGCCGCCGGCCAGGCAGGCGGCGGCGCTGGCCTCGGTCACCGAACTGGGAATGTCTTTGGGGGCCTGGAACACGCCGCAGGCAAAGACCCCGGGCCGGGAAGTTGCCACGGGAGCGAAAGGTCGGGTCACCGCGAAATTGTAGCCGTCGAGATCGACATCCAGGCGGCGCGCCAGGGCGGCGGTCGATTCCGAAATCTGAAGCCCGACCGACAGCACTACGATGTCAAAAAACTCTTCCTGCACCTGGCCGCTTTCATCCACATAGCGGATGCGCAGGTCCCGGTTTTCACCGACATCGTCGATGGTGTGAATGCGCGCCTTGACGAATCTCACGCCGGTCTTTTCTTTGGCGCGCAGGTAGTACTTTTCGTAATCCTTGCCGAAGGTGCGGATATCCATGTTGAAAATCGCGCACTCCAGGTCGCCGTGGGCGTGTTCCTTGGCGATCATGGCGTCCTTGATCGCATACATGCAGCAGACCGACGAACAATACCCGTTGCCGCAGCGGTTGGTGTCGCGTGAACCGACGCACTGCAGCCAGGCAATCCGCTTCGGCTCCTTTTCGTCGGAGGGCCGCACCAGGTGGCCCATCGTTGGGCCCGAGGCACTCAGAAGCCGCTCGAATTCGAGACTGGTCATCACGTTGGGACTGCTGGTGTAGTGGTAAAAGGCCTCCAGGCCGGAAGGATCGAAGGGCTCGCTGCCGGGGCATAGAACCAGGGAACCGATCTCGATCTCTTTTTCGACCGCCTGCTGGCCGTGGTCCACGGCGCCGGCCAGACAGGCCGACACGCACTGGTAGCATTCGGAGCAGACGCCGCATTCCAGGCACCGCGCGGCTTCGCGGCGTGAACCGCTTTCATCGTAACCGAGCTGGACCTCGTTGAAGTTTTCAATCCGCTGCGATGCCGGAGCGTGGGCCATGGCCACCCGCGCCAAATAGCCGCGGTTTTCGGTCGGCACGTCGGTGACGCCCTCCCAGCGGATCGGCCGACCCGCGTGCAGGTCCCGGCCCTGCAAGAAGCGGCCAATCGACACCGCCGCCTCCTTGCCGGCCCCGATCGCCTCCACCACCGTGCGGGGGCCGGTGACAGCGTCTCCGCCCGCAAAAATGTCGGGGTCACCGGACTGCAGGGTCACCGGATCGACCTGGAGAGTGCCCCAGTCGCTCAGCGTGCAGGCACATTCCTCCGTCAGGCAGGCCCAGTCCGATTCCTGGCCGATGGCCGGTATGACCGCATCCACTTCGATCGTAAACGTGCTGTCGGGGATCGGCACCGGGCGGCGCCGACCGCTCTGGTCCGGCTCGCCCAGCTGCATGCGCTGGCATTCGACCGCCTTGACCCGGCCGGCCTCGGCGATCACCCGCATCGGGTTGGTGAGCGTCATGATCTCGATGCCTTCATCGCGGCACTCTTCGATCTCCTCGCTATTGGCCGGCATCTCTTCCAGGCTGCGTCGGTAGATGATAAAGGGTTTTGAACTGCCGGTGCGCAGCGCCGTGCGAACCGCGTCCATGGCCACGTTGCCGCCGCCGATCACCGCCACCCGGTCGCCCAGGTTGACCCGGTCGCCGAGATTGGCCTGTTTGAGGAAGTCGAGCCCCGGAAAAACGCCTTCGAGGTCTTCACCCTCGATGCCCAACACCTTGCACTCCTGAGAGCCGATCCCCAGGAAAAAGGCCTTGAAACCCTGTTCGCGAAGCTGGCCGACGGTAAAGTCCTTGCCGATTTCCACGCCGGTCTTGAATTGCACGCCCAAGTCGCGGATAACCTGAATTTCAGATTCGATGATGTCGCGCGGCAGGCGATAGGCGGGAATTCCCACCGACAACATGCCACCCAGGACCGGCAGTTTCTCGAAAACGGTGACCGCATAGCCTTCGATGGCCAGAAAATACGCACAGGTCAGGCCCGCCGGTCCGGCCCCGATGACGGCCACCTTCTCCGGCCGGGCCTCTTTTTTCTCCGGTGCGAACGGCTGATCCGTTTGACGGTCCCAGTCGGCCAGGAACCGGTGCAGGTTCATGATGGCCAACGACTCGTCCACTTCGGTGCGGGTACAGGCCTCTTCGCAGGGGTGGTGGCAGACCCGGCCGCAGACTCCCGGAAAGGGGTGCTCCTTTTTGAACAGCTCGACCGCCTCGCGGTATTTGCCGGCAGTGATCAGGGCGATGTAGCCCTGGACGCTCACGTGCGCCGGGCAGGTCGCCCGGCACGGGGCGGTGCCGCGCTTGGTGATGGCATAGCCGCCCGGAATGGCCTGGGCGTATTTCTTGAAAGCGGCCTTGCGTTTCGAGAGCCCCGCGTCGTATTCGCTCGAAACTTCGATCGGGCAGACCTTGGCGCACTCGCCGCAGCTGGTGCACTTGTCCAGATCGACGAAGCGCGGCTGCTGGCGCACGCGCGCCGTAAAGCGCCCCGGGACTCCTTCGAGTTCGAGAAGTTCGCTGTTCGTCAAAAGCTCGATGTTCAGGTGCCGGCCGACCTCGACCAGTTTGGGAGAGATGATTCACATGGCGCAGTCGTTCGTTGGAAACGTCTTGTCGAGCTGCGACATCAACCCGCCGATGGCCGAGGATCTTTCGACCAGGTACACATAGTAACCGGAGTTGGCCAGATCCAGAGCGGACTGCATGCCGGCGATCCCTCCGCCGAGCACCATTACCGCACCGACCGTTCGGGTGTCCTTGTTAATGGTAGCGTCCATGATGCCTCCCTATAGTTTTTCCAGAACTTCCGGGAGCTTGTGCTCCCAGCCGATGGTCGACAGAAGAACCCCTTTGAACCCGTCATTCTTGAACGCCGAAACGAGTTCGGCCGCTATCCGGATGCACTCGCGGACCTTGTCCGGTGCTCGTTGGAGCCGCTCGATCAGCGCTCCCGGGATAGCGACGTTGGGCATGTTGCGTTCGATGTAACGGGCCATTCCCAGCGATTTGAGCAACAAGACGGTCGGTATGAGAATGGTGCCGTGCCGATCGATGCGCTTGAGATAGGGTGCGAGCAGTGCGGTGTCGAACACCGGCGGAGTTATGAAAAAGCGGGCGCCGGCCTCGGCCCGTTTCGTCATCTCGGACAGCTCAAGTTCAGGCGATTTGCCCTTGGCACCGATGTCGGCGGTCGAACCGACCAGAAACCGCGGTGAACCGGCCAGTTCGATACCGGCCATGTCACGCCCCTCCTGCAAGCTCCGGATCGCCTGCAGCAGTTCAATCAGATCGATGTCGTTGACGGCCCGCGCCTGATGGTGGTCGCCGAAACTCGGGTCCTCGCCGCCGACCGCCATGACGTTCTCGATCCCGAGGGCATTGGCGGCCAGAAGGTCGCCCTGCAGTGCCAGCCGGTTGCGGTCCCGGCAGCAGACCTGCAGCACGGTCTCCAGGCCTTCGTTGCGCAAGATCAGCGCGCCGCCCAGCGAGCTGATGCGCATGACCGCATTGCTCATCTCCGGCACCAGGAAGGCGTCCACCTGGCCTCTGACCCTTTTGGCATTGATCAGGAAAAGGGAAACGTCGGCCCCTTTGGGCGGCTCCATTTCCGCGAGAACCGCAAATTCCCCGGCGTCGAATTTGCTTTTCAGTGGCATGGGCATTCCTTTCGGGTCAGGGGGTTGGAGACGGGTCGGCTATCGGAATCGACCGGCGTGAAAAGAGGCGGAGAATGAGGAGCGAAGCCGTCTGCCGAAGATAGGAGCAACAGGCGTGCCGAATGTCCCTTTTCGCGGCACAGACGCCATTTTGGCTGCAGGATCAGGATGTTGGAAAGGTGGTGCTGGTGAACGCACCGATGTAAAAAAGAAGTTGACCTGTCATCAGGGAAGTGCCAATATGGCCTATCATCAATTTAAAATGTTTTATTTCAAGTATTTTAAGTTATATATCCATTTTGGACTATTCCGAAATAGAACACTTTCAGCGGATGAGGTGAAAGGGTGGGCCCGCGGATTATCGTCATCGATGATGACCGGGATTATCTGGACATGATGCAGCGCCGGCTTCTGGCGGCCGGATTTCCGGGCGTGGCACTCGAGGACAACCCCCGCCGGGCGGCGGCTCGTTTCGAAGCGGAAGAGTTTTTCGACATCGCCCTGATCGACATGACGATGCCCGGGATCGATGGCCTGGCCCTGCTGAACATCATCAAAAATCACAACCCCGGCACGGAGTGCATCATGGTGACGGCGGTCAACGATGCCCGCACGGCCATGCAGTGTCTGCGCGAAGGCGCTTACGACTACCTGGTCAAACCGGTGGCGCCGGAGGATCTGGCCATATCGCTCGGCCGGACCCTGGAACGCAAACGCCTGCTCGACATCCTCACGATCGAAAAGAGCCGGGACCTGCCACGGTTGTCCAGCCCCGAGCATTTCGCCCCGATCATCACCCGATCGCACCCGGTCGTGCGGGTGCTCAAGCAGGCGGAACTGCATGCCGCCAGCGACGTGCCGGTCCTGATAACCGGGGAAAGCGGCACGGGCAAGGAGTTGCTGGCGCGCGCCATCCACGCCGCCAGCCCCCGCGCCGCGCAGGTCTTTACCCCCGTCAACATGGCCTCGCTGGCGGCCGGGCTCTTCGAGTCCGAATTCTTCGGCCACACGCGCGGGGCCTTCACCGGTGCCGAAAAAGAGCGCGCCGGCTATTTGAGGCAGACCCACCGCGGGACAATGTTTCTGGATGAAATCGGGGATATGCCGTTCGAAATCCAGGGTAAACTGCTGCGGGTGCTGCAGGACGGGCAGTATGCCAAGCTGGGAACCAGCGCACCCCAGAAAGTGGACGTGCGCTTCATCGCCGCCACCAATGAAAATCTTGAAGAAATGATGCGCCGCCGCATGTTCCGCAAAGACCTGTATTACAGAATCCGGGGCGGATGGCTGCACCTGCCGCCGCTGAGAAGCCGAAAAGAGGACATCCCGCTGCTGGTGGGGCACTTCCTGAAGGAATACTGCGCGCCCAACCCGCCGTGCGGCATCGACGAAGCCGCCCTGTGCGTGCTGATGGAATACGGGTATCCGGGCAACATCCGCGAGCTGTGCTCGATCGTGCAGTCGGCGGTCAACTTGTCCCAAGGCGGAAGTGTTTCGGTTCACTGCCTGCCGGATCATTTAAGGAAAACCCGGGCCGCGACGAGCTGCACGCAGGCCCCGCCGGCAGATGTCGCCGTGTCGCTGGCCGCGGTGGAAAAAAATCACATCCTGCAGGTTTACCAGCATTTGCACCGGAACAAATCGCACACCGCGCGCCACCTGGGAATCGGAATGAACACCTTGAGGCGGAAATTGAAAATCTACGGCGAGATCTAAGGGTCCCGGCAAAAAATAATTCCACACCTTGCTTGTCTTT
>JBAPWQ010000166.1:0-7219 GCA_049283795.1 Desulfobacterales bacterium
GTGCCCCGCACGTTGGAAAGCGCGTCGGCGCGAATGTTCTGAAAGACGTCGGGGGACGGCGGCCGGCCGTTTTCGTTCGTGTAGCGGTCCACCTGCTGGTCGATGGCGGTGTTGAGAAACATGGCCAGCAGGATCGGCGCCGGGCCGTTGATGGTCATCGAAACCGAGGTGTTGGGCGCGCACAGATCGAAGCCGCCGTAAAGCACCTTGACGTCATCCAGCGTGCAGATGCTGACGCCCGAGGTGCCGACCTTGCCGTAGATGTCCGGGCGCCGGTCGGGATCATAGCCGTAAAGGGTGACCGAGTCGAAGGCGGTGGACAGGCGCTTGGCCTCGTAATCGGCCGACAGCAGTTTGAAGCGCCGGTTGGTCCGCGCCGGGTCGCCTTCCCCGGCGAACATGCGCGTGGGTTCCTCGTCGACGCGCTTGAGCGGAAAAACGCCGGCCGTGTACGGAAAACGGCCCGGCACGTTTTCCTCGCGCATCCAGCGATAGATTTCGCCGGGGTCTTCGAAGGCGGGCAGCACGATCTTGCGTATTTTCTGGTGCGACAGCGACTCGGTGAAAAGCGGCACGCGGATTTCGCGCTCGCGCACCCGGTAGGCCAGTTCGTCCTGGCTGTAGATCTGCTTGACCGTCTGCCATTCCTTCATGACCCGGCGCGACTCATCGGTGATGGTTTCGCGCACCGCGGCCGCCTCTGCCGCAAGCCTCGCCAGGACTTCCGCCGGTTTGTCGCCCAGCAATTTCATGGTTTCATCGAGGTGCCAGGCCTTGCGCCGGGCGCCGGCCTGCGCGGCGGTCTGCCGGTGGTAGCCGCGCACCGTGTCGGCGATTTCAGCCAGGTAGCGGGTGCGCTCGGGCGGAATGATAATCGTCTTGGAGGTCGATGTCCGGCTTTTCGGCCGGGGCAGGCCGGATTTGTAGACGACGCCGGTTTTTTGCGCGATGGTGTCGAGCAGGGCCCGGTACAAGGCGGTCACGCCGTCGTCGTTGAACCGCGAGGCGATGGTCCCGAAGACCGGCATCTCTTCGGGCGTTTTGTCCCATGCATTGCGGTTGCGCTGGACCTGCTTGCGGACATCGCGCACGGCATCCTCGCCGCCGCGTTTCTCGAACTTGTTGACGACCACCAGATCGGCAAAGTCGAGCATGTCGATTTTTTCGAGCTGGGAGGCCGCACCGAACTCGCTGGTCATGACGTAGATGGAAACATCGACCATGTCAGTGATCCGCGAGTCCCCCTGGCCGATGCCGGCCGTTTCGGCGATGACGAGATCGAATCCGGCCGCCTTGGCCACCAGGACGCATTCGGCCAGGGCGGCGGGGATCTCGGTCTGTGAGGCGCGCGTGGCCAGCGAGCGCATGTAGACCCGCGGGCTGCCGATGGCGTTCATGCGGATGCGGTCGCCCAGCAGCGCGCCGCCGGTCTTGCGCCGCGAGGGATCGCAGCTGATGATCGCCACGTGAATCTCTTTCAGGTCGTGCAGCAGGCGGATGATCAGCTCGTCGGTCAGTGAGGACTTGCCGGCGCCCCCGGTGCCGGTGATGCCGATGACCGGCGTGGTGCGCTCGCCGATGCGCTCCTGCAGCCGGGCGCGCAACTCCGCCAGGTGGCCGTTTTCCCTGGCTTTGGCCTGTTCCACGGCGCTGATCAGGTGGGCCACCATCAACTTGTCGGCGGGATCGAGGCCGTCGAAGGCAACGCCGCCATCCTTGACGGTCGGAAAATCGAGCTGGCGCACCATGTGGTTGATCATGCCCTGCAGGCCTTTGCTGGCGCCGTCTTCGGGCGAATAGACACTGGCGACGCCGTAGGCCTCGAGTTCCTGGATCTCCTCGGGCACGATGACCCCGCCGCCGCCGGCGAAGACCTTGATATGACCGGCGTTTTTTTCCTTGAGAAGATCGACCATGTATTTGAAGAACTCGATATGGCCGCCCTGGTAGCTCGAAACGGCCACGCCCTGGGCATCCTCTTCGATGGCGGCATCGATGATGTCCTGCACCGACCGGTTGTGGCCCAGATGGATCACTTCCACGCCGGTGGCCTGCAGAATGCGCCGCATGATGTTGATGGCGGCGTCATGGCCGTCGAAGAGCGAGGTGGCGGTAACCACCCGAATGTTGTTTTTGGGCGTGTAAACGGTGACTTCCTGGCTCATACCCCCTCCTGTTGACTCGATGCGATCTGGCGGTGGCGCCCTGCCGCTCCGGCGGTTTCATCCTGGACGGGCGCTGTGCACGGTCTATGCTTTCCGGCCGTCAACCGGCCGTGGGCGTGCACATGCGCAGGATAAATTCGGTTTGCACCGCGATATATTCCTCGATCGTATAGGACCGGCTGAAAAACCAGCGCCTGAATGTCCACATGTGCCCCAGGACCGAAATGTTGTGGGCCGCCATTTCGATCTGGCGCTCGTCGAGACGCGGCAGCCCGCCGGATGGTGCAATGCCGGTCAGCACCTCGACAAAAAGATGGGTGATGCGCAGTTCGTTTTCAAGGACTCTTTTTTGCCACTGGTTCGGCAGCGAGCTGGTTTCCTGGTAGATGAGAAGGATGAAATCGCTCATGCGGTTGCAGACGCGGAAATATTCCCGTATGACCTGGGCCAGGACATCCCGGCCGCCGGCGGCTTTGGCCAGGGTATCGCTCACCAGGCGTTCGACCTCGGCGTGAATGGAATCGCACACGAGAAAGAGGACATCCTCCTTGGACGCCACGTATTCATATAAAGACCCGATCGAGAACCCGGCCGCCCCGGCGATCTGGCGCGTGGTGGTCTTGTGGAAACCGTTTTTGATGAACAGGGTGACGGCGGCATCGGCAATCTGGCGCCGGCGCCGATCGACGAGGGCCGGGTTTTTGATCTGGGTCGGAATGTCCCTTGTACGGCTGACTTTCTGCATGACGGATGTTCCACCTGCCGATCGGAGTCGTTCCGGCGCTGCGATGGGCGGCGATAGAGAATCCGAGCGAGCGCTCATTCAAATGGTTAGCATGCCGGTTCATTTGATGTCAAGGATTTCCACGACATCCGGTCTCCCGGCACGACGCAACGCCCCGTTCTTTACCGCCCCGTATACTATTGAAATGAAAGAAATAAACCATATAGACGTTTTTTGGCGACCGGCGAAACCGTTCAAAGAAACCTGTTGACAACCGCCGGACCGTGCAGTTAATTAATGTATTCTGAGCGAGCGCTCGTTCAATATGCAGTCCGGAAGCAAGGAGGTTGCTGTGGATTTCGATCTAAGCAGAGAACAGGAGATGATCCGCAAGGAAGTTCGCCGGTTCGCCGAAAGCGAAATCGCCCCGCTGGCCATTGAATTGGACGAGAAAGAGGAATTTTCGCCTGAACTCACCCGCAAGATGGGCGAAATCGGTCTTTTCGGAATGTTCGTGTCCGAGGAGTATGAGGGGCAGCAGCTCGATTATCTCTCCTATATCATTGCCGTGGAGGAAATCGCCCGCGTCGACGGATCGCAGGCCGCGACCATCGCCGCCGGCAACTCGTTGGGGATCGGTCCGATCACCTACTTCGGCACCCCGGAACAGAAGAAGAAATATCTTCCGGCGCTGTGCCGGGGCGAGGCCCTGTGGGGATTCGGCCTGACGGAGCCGACGGCCGGCTCCGATGCCGGCGGCAGCCGGACCACGGCGGAAAAAGACGGCAGGCAGTGGGTCCTGAACGGCTCGAAGATCTTCATCACCAACGCCGCCTGCGACATGTCGCTGGGGGTCACGGTGCAGGCCGTCACCGGCCAGCGGCCCGACGGCCGGCCGGAATACACCTGTTTTCTCGTGGAGCACGGCACACCGGGTTTCAAGGCCGTGCCGATGCACCGCAAGATGATGTGGCGCTCCTCCAACACGGCCGAACTCTACTTCGACGATGTCCGCATCCCGGGCCAAAACATCCTGGGCCGCCCGGGCGACGGATTCCACCAGATGCTAAAAACCCTGGACGGCGGCCGGCTCTCGATTGCCGCCATGGGGCTGGGCGGGGCGCAGGGCGCCTTCGACATCGCGCTCAAATACGCCCGCGAGCGGCAGCAGTTCGGCCAGCCCATTTCGAAATTCCAGGCGATTGCCTTCAAATTGAGCGACTGCGCCGTTGAAATCGAATGCGCCCGCAACCTGCTCTACAAGGCCTGCTGGCTCAGGGACCAGCACCGGCCTTTCGAGAAGGCGGCCGCCATGGCCAAGCTTTACTGCTCCGAGGTCATGGGCCGGGTGGCGGATCATGCGGTCCAGATTCACGGTGGCTATGGGTTGATGAAGGACTACCACGTGGAGCGGTTTTACCGAGACCACAAGCTGCTGGAGATCGGCGAGGGGACCTCGGAGGTTCAGCGGATTGTTATCTCCCGTTATATCGGAATATAATTTGCCTTAAAATCGCGGAGCGATTTTGCGGTAAATTATATGAAACGCGGCTGCGCCGCTCTCGGGGCGGGGGGTGGTGGTTGGAAGGCGAGCGATTGTGGGGCGGGTGGAGAGTTGGCTGGATTATCGAAAAGAATTTATGAAAGCGGAAGAAATTGCCAATCAATATGCCATCGTTCCAGTACTCCACCACTCCAACACTCCACCCTTCCATCGTTCCGTTTGCTCCAGGCAATTTTCGGCAGGATGTAGAGCGGCGTGGAGTTCTTTGGTTCTGAATTTTTCAGCGGGGGGGTGATCATGACGGAGGAGGTTTTACTCAAAAACGAGGTGGACGGGGTTTTGACGCTGACCCTGAATCGTCCCGCGGTGATGAACAGTTTGAACTTCGCGCTGCTGCGCGCGCTGGCCGCCGAGATCGAGGCCGTGCGGTTCCGGGCCGATGTGCGGGTGCTCATCGTCACGGGAGCGGGCGAGAAAGCGTTTTGCGCCGGTGCGGACCTCAAGGAACGGGCCGACTTGAGCCCGGAAAAGGTCCGGGAATACATCTACACGATCCGCAACCTGTTTACCGCCGTCGAATATCTGGGCAAGCCGGTGATCGCCGCGGTCAACGGCATTGCGCTGGGCGGCGGCACCGAGCTGGCGCTGGCCAGCGACATCCGGGTGGCCGCCGCTACGGCCGCGATGGGTCTGACCGAAACCCGCCTGGCCATCATTCCGGGGGCGGGCGGCACCCAGCGGCTGCCGCGGCTGGTGGGCAAGGGCAAGGCCAAGGAACTGATCTTCACCGGCCGGCGGGTGGATGCCGCCGAAGCCCTGGACATCGGCCTGGTGAACAAGGTCTGCTCGCCGGCGGATTTGCTGAACGAGTGCCGGAAAATGGCCGCCATGATCTGCGAAACCGGGCCGGTGGCCATCGAGCAGGCCAAGTACGCCATCAACGACGGGCTCGAAACCGATCTGCACACCGGCCTGGCCAGCGAGTCGAATGCTTACTGGGTTTGCATCCCGACTGAGGACCGCCTGGAGGGGCTGGCCGCCTTTCGCGAGAAGCGCAAGCCGGTGTACAAGGGGAAGTGAGGGGGGGTGGCCCGTTGGCCGGTTTGCCCGATAGCCGGTTGCCAGTCAGCCAGTTAGCCAGTTGGTCCGTTTGCCCGTTGAGCCGGTGGGAGGAAAGCCATTTCGGCTACCTGCCGGGCTCAATCGACCGATAACGAACTATTTTTCAGATGAGGTGAAAAGATGACTGAATACGATTACTGGAAGATATTTCCGCGCATGCCGAAAAAGGTGACCATCGGCGACATTACGGTCCGGGACGGATTTCAGCACCTGGAAAAATTCATTTCCACGCGCGCGAAGATTTTTTACGCGCAGGAGATGATTTTTGCCGGCTGCCGCAACATCGAGGTCACCAACCTTGGCAACCCGTACCTCATGCCGCAGTTCAGCGACGCCGAGGAGGTGCTGGCCGCTTTAAGGAGCGATCTCTTCAAGAAACGCTGCGCCAAGCGCGGCATCGAGCCCGAAGACGTGTGCATCACGGCCGTGACGATCCGGGAAGGGGCCGTCGACCAGGCCATCCGGCTCAAGGAGAAGGGGCTCGGGCCGGACCGCTGCCTGATGATGGTTTCCACCGAAGAGGAGCACCATTTCGCCAATTCCGGCACGACCCTGCCCGAATACTGGAAGGAAGCCGAACGTGCCATCAAGAAGTGCCGGGATGCGGGCCTGAAGATGTGCGGCACGGTCAGCACCATCTGGGGCAGCCCGATCGCCGGGGCCACCGAGCTGAAGGATGCGGTCGAGTTCACCAAGCGCTGGCTCGAGATCGGCGCCTCCGACATCGAGCACGCCGATCACGACGGCAGCGCCTCGGCGCCGGACGTCTACCGGTATTTTTCGATGATCCTGGACGACATTCCGGACACCTCCGTGCACATCGCCCATTTTCATGAAACCAAGCGCGTGGCCTCCGCATCGGTGCTGGCCACGCTGCAGGCCGGCATCACCCACTTCGAAGCCACCCTGGGCGGCATGGGCGGGCAGCCGGCCAATTTCCTGGATGACTGCCCGGTGCCGGGCACCGGCGAGTACTATTATGAAGACCCGCGCTACGTGGGCCTGACCTGCCTGGAGGACATGCTGGTGCAGATCGACGAGATGGGCATCAGCCATGGCTACGACGTCGACCGGGTGCTCTGGCTCGGCCGGCAGATCGAACGCACCGCGGGCAAGCGACTGCGCAGCGAGGCGGTCATCAACGGCCGGACCCTGAAGGAGGGCCACCTGAAATTCGCCCGCCCCGGCCTGAAGAAACGCAAGGAAAAACTGGGCGAACAGCCGGGCCAGAAATTTCCCGGCGAGTGGGGCGGTGCGGCGGTGCTGCCGGAGAAGTACCGGTAGGGGAGCGGCTGGCCGGTTTAGCCGGTTTGGCCCGTTAACCCATTTAGCCCGTTAATTCCGCCTGCGACGGGATTGAGCCCTTTTGCCGGTTACTCCGTGTGGGCCGGTTGGGTTCTGGTTGGCGGGATGGAGTGGTCGCGCTGCCGGGTTTGGGTGTCGATTGCTGCTCGGGAGGGAGGCTGGAGGGCGGTTTTTACCTGCTCAATCGTCAGTCGGGTTACCCTGAACGAGGCGGTCGATGCCAGTAAAAAGCCAACCGACGAACCTGACTGACCGGTCATAACGGAGGGTGTAATGGCATCGATGCCGGATGATATCGGAGAGTTGTCGCAGAAGGACCTGGCCCGTTTGGTGATGGACCTGTTTCATCGCATCGTCATTCATTACGGGCTGTGGTTTACCGAGGTGCGGCACCAGATG
>JBAPWQ010000167.1:0-9994 GCA_049283795.1 Desulfobacterales bacterium
AAATCCGCCGAAATGGACGCCTGCTGTTATGTCCCGAAAGAAAAGATGAGCCAGATCGACGTCTTTGTCGCGGACGTCATCGATGCCCTCGATAAGGGGAAGAACCCCTGGATAAAGTGCTTTGAACGGCTGGGCAGATTTTATGACAAGAAATTCGGCGGTAAAGACTGGCGCGAAAAAGAAAAAAAGTTCTGGGAAAAAAGAACCCGGAACTTCACATAGTCCTATTCCTCCGCAAACCGACGAAATCCCTCACTACCCTTCTGTTTACTGCCTTGTCGGCGTAATGTGCCATTTGACAAGCGGCCCTTTTTGACTCATTATTAACTCAGTGCAGACATAAGGTAAAAAAATTTCGGCCAGAGGAGGGAAAATGGAATTGCGACCGCTGGGATCCTCGGACATCGGGATTTCCCCTATCGTCATGGGCACGTGGCAGGCCGGCAAGGACATGTGGGTCGGCATCGATGACCAGGAAACCATCGCGGCCCTGCGCGCCGCATATGACGCCGGCATCACCACCTTCGACACCGCCGAGGCCTATGGCAACGGGCATTCGGAAAGAATCGTCGCCCGGGCGCTCTCCGGGGTCAGGGACCGCGTGATCTATGCCACCAAGGTCTTTCCCAATCACCTGCGCTACGATGAGGTGGTCAAAGCCTGCGACCGGTCCCTGAAAAACCTCGCCACCGACCGCATCGACCTTTACCAGATCCACTGGCCCTCGGGGTCCTTCAAAACGCCGAAAGTGCCCATCGAAGAAACCATGCGCGCCTTGAACGATTTGAAAACGAAGGGAAAGATCCGTACCATCGGCGTGTCCAACTTCTCCCGCGCCCAACTCGAAGAAGTGGCCCGCTACGGGCAGATCGTCAGCCTGCAGCCGCCTTATTCACTCTTCTGGCGTCAAGTGGAAACCGATGCCATGCCCTACTGCCTCGAAAACGACATGACGATCCTGGCCTACTCCCCGATGGCCCAGGGCCTTTTGACAGGCAAGTTCGGCCCCGAACACCGGTTCGAGCCGGGCGATCATCGCGCCAAGAGCCGCCTGTTCGAAAAGGAAACGTATCGCCGGGTGCAGGCCGCCCTGGAAAAATTGCGCCCCATCGCCGCCAGGCATGACTGCAACCTCGCCCAACTGGCTCTCGCATGGATCATTTCACATCCGAATACCTGCGCCATCGCCGGCGCCCGCAGCGCCGAGCAGGCGGTCCAGAATGCGGCCGCCGCGGCGGTGAAACTATCGGACGAAGACCTGGACCAAATGGATACCATCGGCCGCAGTGTCACCGACCACCTGGATGACAATCCGGTCATGTGGAAATTCTGATGTGAACCCCGGGGGGCGCTGCCGGCGCATGTCGTGCGCTTAGCCTATCCCCCTCAGGCGGACGAGACTCGATCGGTCCTGTAGAAAGCGCAGGCAATGGCCGGACCCAAAAGCCCACAGCATCACAAGATGGAAGCGATCATCGCCAAGGTCGATCGGTGCGGTGTGTACGGGCAGAAGTACAATGAATCGGAAACACTGGAGGAGCTTTTCACCTGGATCGGTGAGGCAGTCTGCATCAGCGCTTTCAGGATTGTGCGGGCCGTGAAACCGCGCCGGATCGAAAAACTGGCCCGGGCTTTCAGGTGGGTTGCCGGCGCCCGGTACGACACGTTTATTCACATGCGGATCAATCTGTTTGCCGCCGCCATATTTTTTGTCGCTGACAAACTGCGCGAGGCCCTTCGGACATGGGCCCTGGTCCCCTACCCCGAGATGATTGCGGATCAATCGATCTTCAAGGGCGCGGAAACTTTTTCGAGCATCACCAACATGTCGGAAGAGGAGAAGAAGAATTTTTTTTCGGCCATGTCCACCAAAATGATCCTGCACCTCGATAACCCGCCGCGGGACAGCGTCGATGCTGTGGCCCGGATAGTCGCCGAGCTGGGCAAGGACTCCGACGACAAACTGGTCGCAAGCCTTCTGGAATCGTCCGTCATCGCCGACCCGCTCGATTTGATCGAACCGCAGGGGTTCGCGAGCAAATTTCAAAAGCTGTTGGCCTGACGGCCCAAAATATCCGCTGCACGACCGCCCCCCATCCTTCCGTATCTTAGAATTCCAGCAGCGGCACCCTCAGCGGCTCCTTGTCCCGCTCGATCGGCAGAAATTTAACCTCGGACTCACGATATTTTTCCTCATCGGCTTCATTCACTTTGTCGGCGATCGGTGTGTAGTAAACGGCGACTTTTATCTTGCGCAGGCTGCCGTCGTTTTTTAACTTGATCTTGATCCGGCCGCTTTTCCAGCGATAGACTTCGGGCTGACCGGAGGCACCGTATACCACCTTCGGAATGCCGTAGTGTTTCTGGAACCCATTTTTTATGCGGGCATACGCTTCGAGCGAGTCGATGTGAGCGTACACCGCAAACAGGCGCTTATCGTAAAACCCGTAGATGACCTCCGGAACTTCCAGACCGTCGAAGGTATGCAGGACATCCGGATTGAGGTAGTACCCGATCTGGCCGCGCGAGCCCACTTCCTTGAAATTGCCGAGCGTATCGATTGAGGTGCCCCATTTGATGCCTGAAAAACCGTCGCTCAGGTGCGCGGCCCACAGGGGAGACTGCAACACCAGCACCGTCACGAATATCAGCACGACTCGCTTGAGAACCATTTTTCCCTCCTGTTAGGCATGAATCCGCACCCCGTTGACGGACACCGGGCCGGTGATGTCAGACGCCCGGTCCCATTGAGGACGAACGGCTACGTTAATACTAAGCACCGCTCACCGAGAATCAATTTGTCTACCTCCCCACCCCCCGGGAAGCCCGACTATGGCGCACCACCGGTAAAGGTGCCGCGGTATTACCCTGACCGCCCACCCCTCTTTTAACATTGACAATGTCATGATGATTCCCTATAAAATGAACCCTGTTCACAACAAAGATCGGGGGCCCTACCCCACTCGGCAGAACCCGGAATTAACGATCCACGAAAAAACAGGTTTACGATCCGAGGCGTTGCCGCACCCGGCCGGCAAGGCCCGAAAACACGGATAATCCGGTCATGGCCTGTCTTTGCACCAATCGCCGGAGTAGATCGACCGGCTCTGGAATGCACCGTTACTTTTTTTAAATGAGCCCCAGGCGACCCGCATACGGATCGAAGCCGTTTCCGGCAAAGCCAGACAAGGAGTACAGATGGATTTCACCCTGTCACCCGAACAGGAAATCTTGCGGGAGTCGGTCCGCGGCTTCGCCGAAAAGGAGATCAAACCGGTCGCGCGCGAGCTGGACGGCAAGGAGGAGTTTTCCTATGCCACCATGCGGAAAATGGCCGAACTGGGGCTCTTCGGGGTCTTCGTCCCGGAGAAGTACGGCGGCCAGGGAATGGATTACCTCTCCTATATCATCGCCACCGAGGAGATCGCCCGCATCGACGGGTCGCATGCGGCCACCGTCGCGGCCGAGAATTCCCTCGGCATCGGCCCGCTGTATTACTTCGGCAGTGAGGAACAGAAGCGGCGGCACCTGCCCGGGCTTTGCAGCGGCGAAGCCCTCTGGGGGTTCGGGCTGACCGAAGCCGGTGCCGGGTCGGACGCCGTGGCTTCCAAGACGACGGCCGTGCTCGACGGCGACCAGTGGGTCATCAACGGCAGCAAGATCTTCATCACCAACGCGTCCACAAAAATCAGCGCCGGCGTGACCGTCATGTGCCGCACCGGGACCCGGCCGGACGGAAAAGCGGAACTCTCCTGCATCCTGGTCGAGACCGGCACACCCGGCTACACCGCCCGCGAAATGCACGGCAAGATGATGTGGCGGGCCTCCAACACCAGCGAGCTTTATTTCGAAGACTGCCGGGTGCCGGCCGAAAACCTTCTCGGGCCGCGCGGAGAGGGGTTCAAGCAGATGATGAAAACCCTCGACGGCGGCCGCCTGTCGATCGGCGCCATGGGCCTGGGCGGCGCGCAGGGATGTTTCGATCTATCTTTGAGGTACAGCCGGCAGCGGGAACAGTTCGGCATGCCGATCTCCAAATTCCAGGTCAACGCCTTCAAGCTGGCCGACATGGCGGTCGAAATCGACGCCGCGCGCCTGATGCTCTACCGCGCCTGCTGGCTGCGCGACAACGACAAATCTTTTTCCAGGGAAGCGGCCATGGCCAAGCTCTATTGCTCGGAGGTCATGTACCGCTGCGCCAACCACGCCGTCCAGCTTCACGGCGGCTATGGCCTGATGCAGGAGTACGATGTCGAGCGGTTCTACCGCGACCAGAAGCTGCTTGAAATCGGTGAGGGGACCTCGGAGGTTCAGCGCCTGGTCATCGCCCGCCACATCGGTGCACTGTAAATCTGAATCGCTATTCTTTAGGAGAAGAAAAAATGGCCCATCAGCCCACCAAACCCTACATAAACGTCGATTTTTTCGAGGACTTGACCGGTGTGATTCCGGAAATGCCCAAGGAAGGCATCGAAGAAGTCGGCCGCCGGATCAAAACCCTGCGCGAAGAGAAAAAAATGAGCCTCGATGAGCTGTCCAAGATGACCGGCTTCGAGGTGGCGATGCTCGAGCGCATCGAAAAGGACGAGATCCAGCCGCAGCTCGGCACCGTCATCAAGCTCTCCAAGGCCCTGGATGCCGCCTTCGGAAGAATCGTATCGGGTGTGGGCGACCGCCTCTATTCGGTCACGCGCCATAACGAACGCAAAATCATTGCGCGGTCGACCTCGCACGAGGGCGGCCGCAAAGCCTACACGTACATGAGCCTGGCGCCGGAGGTCAAGGGCCGCCACATGGAAGCCCTGTTCGTGCAGCTCGAGCAGGACCCGGAAGAAGAAATTTCGGTCCACGAGGGCGAGGAGTTCATCTTCGTTCTGGACGGGACGGTCAAGATGAAGATCGGGCAGGACGGCTTCGACCTGGAGCCCGGCGACAGCGTCTACTACCTGTCGACCACGCCCCACCACATCTCGGCCAAAAGCGACAAGGCCACGATCCTGGCGGTGCTCTACGAGGGATGAACCGGGTAGCCCGTTGGCCCGTTAAGCCGGTTGGCCGGTTTCAATTCCCAGAATATAGCAGCCACATAAAAGAAAACTTCTTATCGAAAAGACGTGCTCCCTGTTGAACCGGCTCAACCGGCTCAACGGGCCAACCGGCCAACTTCCTACAGCGGCTGCTCGAAGGGCCGCGCATAACCGGTCAACTCCACATACCCCTTGCCGGTCACCGGCCGGCCGGCCATCTCGCCGCTAACCGACACGCTGCCTTCCCAGTAGGTCACGCCCGTACTGCCCGGGGTGCGCATTTCCTGATCGGCCAGGTTCGCCGCGATCGACAGGTTCAGGTCTGCGGAAGGCACCCTCACCTGCCAGGCGACCGGATAACGCCCCTCTGAATGCGGACTCTTCCAGTGTTCGGCAACATCCAGCCCGGCATCATCGGCCGTCAGATGCCGGATGGATTCGTCGGCGTAGACCAGGGTGCCGCTGGAAGCCGGATGCGGCTGCCCGTCGGCCTGCCGCAGCCGGTAGAGCATCAGCTCCGCGCCGTTGTCCAACTGCAGGCTGAACCAGTCCCAGCCGACAATTCCGGGCTGAAGGGCGGCCGAGCTGAACTCGTGGTCCATCCAGCTGAATCCGTCGACCGTCAATTCCTGGCCATCCAGCCGGATGGCGCCCTCCGTTTTCAGGCGCGTAAACGAATAGTAGCAACTGGCGCGCTCGGCCGTGTCGCCCTTGCGGCTGTATCCCCGGTCGCCGTGCGCCACCGGCGGTTTGACCGGCACAAGGTTCAGATCGATGACAAATTTCTCGGTCGCCGCCCGCAGTCGCTGCCCTTCGGGACCAATGTCGATTGTCCAGCTTTTCAGGAAAACGGTCGTGACGGCGCCGGTTTGTCGTACGCCGGCCAAATCGAGCGCGCCGCGCGCCATGTCTTCCGCCACCAGGTGCCGCCGTCCGGAAATGTCCGTCAGCGCGATGTGACCCAGGTACAGCTGATCGGTCCGCCACGCGGAGGACGGGTCCGGCCAGTTTTGCCGGTCGCCGGCCGGGCCGATCCGGCGCCTGAACACGGTCACCTGGAATCCGAACTCCCGCCCCCCGGCCGTCGCCAGGTTGCCGGTGTAGTACCACCATTCGGTTTTGTAGCCTGGGTGCGCCCCGTGATCGACCGGAAACGCCAGCCCGCACGGCCCGGTCACCGCCGAATACCCCTCCCCCTCTCTAGCCGCCGCCGACCAGGCCCCGAGCCAAATCGCCGCCGCCACAAGCCCGACAAAAAACCGACAGAACGTCTTATGTTTCACGAATATCATAAGGTCAACACCCCCCTCCCCAATGAGCGCTTCCAAAATCCTGTAGGCCCGAAGGGCCACAAGTTCCCGAAAATGAATATTTTCCGAGGGGGGCGCCAAGCTTTTCGGCGCCCCCCTCGGAAAATATCAGGGGTCTCTCAGCAGCGTCGCCGGCGGCCGGCTGAAGATCAACCGGATGGCCGGCAGGGCCGCCAGGGTCGCGGTGACGATGATCAGCGGCAGCGACAGCGCCAGCGCGCGCCAGTCGACCCGGTAGATGAAAGACCAGCCGAAGGACTGGACGTTGATGACATAAATCAGCACGTAGGAAAGGATGAAGCCGCAGACCAGCCCCGCGATCTCCCCGGCGATGATCAGCAGGGCGGCTTCCCAGAAAATCATGGCCCGGATCTGCCGGCGATCGGCCCCGACGGCCAGCAGGGTGTTCAGCTGGCGCGAGCGCTCCAGCACCTGGACCGCCAGGGTCGTGGTGATGCCGAGCGCGGCGATCACCAGGGCGATCACGAGCAAAACGGTGGTGACGGCGAAGGTTTCGTCGAAGATGCGCAGCACCGTTCCGCGCAGCTCTTTTCCGCCGACCATGTCGATGTGGTCGCCGCAGTGGCGCAGGATGTCTTCCTGCAGCCGGGCGACCGCGGCGGCCGGGTCCCCGGGGGGGGATTTGAAAAAAAGCCGGGCCCCGCTCCAGCCCGGATCGAAGTAGCGCTGGCGGAAAGCCGGCAGGTGGTAGAACACCACGCCGCCGTTGGTGCGGTAGTCGCGGATGATGCCCAGGATCGGCAGCTCGATGGCGGCGCTTTCGATTTGGGCCCGGTAGAGATCGCCCACCGTCAAACCGGAGCGATTCGAAAACACCTCCGATACGATCACCCCTTCGCCGGCGAGTAATTGCGGCTGGATCCGTTCCGGGTCCCCCCTGAGCCAGACGAACCTGCCGTGCCGCAGAAACGTGGCGATGTCCATCGCATCCAGTTCATAAACGAAGTGCGCGGCGTGGGTCAGGACAAAGCGCCGGTTCGGCACCAGGTCGACCGGAGTCTCCAGCCGTTTCAGCCCCGAGACGACTTCGGGCGGCAGGGGGTCGCGGAAGCGGTTGATCGATCCCAGGCGGGTGGTCACGAACACGTCGCCGCTAATGGTCTGGTAGACCCAGAGGTCGACCGTGCCGCGAAAGCTGCCGACCATGATGACCAGCGCCGCAAACAGGGCGACGGCCGTAATGAGGGCCCCGACCGAAATGGCGGTGCGGGTGCCGCTGTCCCTTAAATACCGCCCGGCCAGCCAGGCGGGAATTCCCCCGAATTTCCGCAGCACGGGAGCCAGGGCGCCGCCGGTTTTTTGCAGTCCGTAGGGTGCCAGCAGGGCGAAACCGGCGAAAAGACATAAAACCGCCAGATAGCCGCCCAGCGGAATGCTGCCGATACCCGGCAGGCGGGTCAGCGGCCAGGCCGCCAGCATCAGCACGATGCTGAGCCCTGCCAGGCGGCGGGCCGTCAACCGCTGGGTAACCTGCTGCCGGGAGTCGGTGAGCGCCTCCTTGGGCGCCACCCGCATGGCTTCGCGCGCCGGCTGGTAAGCCGCCAGCAGCGAGATGAAAATCGTCACGCCGAAAGAAAGCAGCATTTCCCATGCATCGAGCCGCAGACTGTCGACATGGACGGGCGCAAAAAGAGTGGAGACGGTGCGGCTGACCCCTTGCAGCAGGTAGCGGACCAGCAGGCCGCTCACGGGAAACGCAAAAAGCCAGCCGAGCAGCCCGAGAAAGGCCCCTTCGGATAGAAAAAGGAAGAAGAGCTGGGGCGGCGCGGCGCCGGTCGAGCGCAGCACGGCCAGTTCGTGACGGCGCGTGGCCGCGTTCAGGGCCACCAGGCTGTAAACCAAAAACATGCCCACGAAAAGGGATGCAAAGCTTAAAATAGAGAGATTGAGCTGATAGGCGCCGATCATGGCCTGCCCGGTCTCCTTGCTTTCAGCGGGCATGGCGATGCGGATGCCCGGCGGCAGAATCGACGCCAGAGCCCGTTCGACCTCTCCCGGAGGCTTTCGGGCCGCGGCCGGCCTAAGAACCACGTCGATACGGTCCACGACGCCTAAAAGCCGCGTGAATTCCTGGAAGCTGGCAATGTCGGTAATGGCCAGCGCGCCACCCTCGGCCAGCGCCAGGCCCTGGCTATCGAGGATACCCAGGATATCAAAGGCCGCGTTGCGCCGGGCGCTGACCAGGGTCACCGCGTCGCCGGCTTTCCAGCCATGCCGGGCGGCCAGGGTGCCGCTGACAAAAAGCGTGGCCGGTTGCCGGATCAACGCCAGTCCGCTTTCCGCGGCGGCAGTCTGCCCGTCGGCCAGCGACCACGGCCTGAATCTGCGGTCGAGCACCGGATCGAGGCCGATCAGCAGAAAGGGGTCCCCACCGCCGTCCGGCGTTTCGACATAGGCGGACATGAAAGCGGCGGCCGCGGCCACAGCGGGATGAGCGGCCACCCTGGCCATGATCTCTTCGGGCATTCTGCCTCCCGGCTGAAAAAGAACCAGGTCCGATCGGCCCGAAATACGATCCATGCTGCGCGAAAACGAATCGATGGTGGCATGGACCGACAGGCGCACGCTGGTAAAGACCGCCGCCCCCAGGGCGATGCCCAGAACGACGATGAGCGCCCTTACAGGGTGTTGCCGCATGTAACGCAGGCTGAACCAGCGATAAAGCCGCAGGAAAAGAAAAAAAGGCCTCATGGACGCACGGCGATCCGGCCGTCCTTGAGGTCGATCCGGCGGGTGGCGTGCGGATCGGCAAGGCTGCTGTGGGTGGCAATGATGACGGTGCGCCGCTGCGTCCGGTTCAATTCGGTCAGCAGCGCCATCACGGCCTCGCCGTTGCGGCTGTCCAGATTGCCGGTGGGCTCGTCGGCCAGGATGATCGCCGGATCGTTGATCAGGGCCCTGGCAATGGCGGTGCGCTGCATCTCGCCGCCCGAGAGCTGGGCCGGCAGGTGCGTCAGGCGGTGATCCAGGTGCAGCCAGCCCAGCAATTCCTGCGCTTTGGGCGCCACCTCCGGCAGGGACTTTCCGGCCAGCAGCGCCGGCAGGCAGGCATTTTCAAAAACGGTGAGGGTCGGCAGCAGGTTGAAGGATTGAAAGACCATGCCGATCGCCTGGCGGCGGAAATGCGTGAGCCGCTTCTCGGAAATCTTGGCCAGGTCGTGGGCGGCAACGACCAGATCACCGGAGCTGGGGCGGTCCAGCCCGGCCAGAAGCGACAGCAGGGTGCTTTTACCCGAGCCGCTGTTGCCCTTGAGAACGATCATCTCGCCGGTCGTGATCTCGATGTCGACCCGATCGATGCCGATCACCCGGCCGGTGCCATGCCGGTAAACGCGGGTCAGTTCCCGGCCGCGGATAACGCAGTCGGTGGGCAGGGGATCCAGGGCGTCCCGTACTTCGGCGGTTTCCATTCAATTAGCGGATGAGGGTGTGAGGATTATTTCAGAAAATCGGCTTTCGGACGGCTGTGAAAATCTTTCTACACGGCTTCAGGATTTATAAGGAATTCCGAGGGCCAGAATAGCGATGGTTCCCCACCCCAGCATGAGACACAATCCGCCCGCCGGCGCCAGCATCTGAAACGTGCGGATGCCGGTCAGGGCCAGCAGGAAAAGGTTGCCCTGGAACATGATGCTT
>JBAPWQ010000168.1:0-13407 GCA_049283795.1 Desulfobacterales bacterium
GGACAAAAAATACGGTGTTTATATCTGCACGGGCTGCGGTATCGGGGAATCGCTCGACATCGATGCCCTTAAGGAAGTGGCCGGTGAGGAAGGATTTCCGGCTCAGACGCACGAGATGTTCTGCGGCCAGGCCGGCGTCGAGCTGCTCAAGAAGGATATCGCGGAAAAAGGCATCAATTCGCTCGTCATCGCGGCGTGTTCCCGGCGCGTCAACTTCGATGTCTTCCGCTTCGACGGCTGCATCGTCGATCGCGTGAACCTGCGCGAGCAGGTGGTCTGGTCCCACCCGCGGTCCGAGTTCCCGAAGCTGGCCGAAGAGCAGAAAGAAGACGGCGTCCACTTCGACCGCGTTCAGATGCTGGCCGATGACTATCTCAAAATGAGCATGGCGCGCATCAAGAAAGTCAACCTGCCCGAGCCTTACAAGGTCGAATCCCTCAGCCGCCGGATCCTGGTGATCGGGGGCGGCATCACCGGCCTGTCGGCGGCCCTGGATGCCGCCAACGCCGGCTACGAGGTGATGATCGTCGAAAAGGAAAACGAGCTGGGCGGACATGCCCTCAACTGGCGCAAACAGCTGCCGCTGGGCACGCCCTACGAGAAACTCAGCCCGCCGGTCATCGCCGAAAAAATCAAGGCGGTCCAGGACCATCCGAAGATCACGGTTAAAACCGGAACGGTGTTGGCGAGGCTGGCCGGTGAGCCGGGCAACCTGACGGCCACGTTAAAGAAGCCGGGCGAGAAGATCGAGTTCGACGTTCCCTATCCGCTGCCGGAAGAAATGCGCGTCGATGAGAGCGGCAAGGAACTCAATGCCGAACAACTCCACGAACGCTACATGGAGTATAACAAGGGCAAGAACGATATCCTGACGTTCGATCCGGCCGGCGAAAAATTCGGTGCCGTCATCCTGGCGGCCGGCTGGCGACCGGCCAAGATCGAAGGCGAACTCTACGCTCACCTGGGTGTCGATTTTCCGGATGTCGTGACCAACGAGCAGTTCGAAGCCATCGCCAAGGCGGGCAAGTTGGTCCGCCCCTCGGACGGCAAAGCGGCGCAGTCGGTGGTCTTCATTCAGAGCCCCGGCAAGGAAGACGACAGCGATTTTCCGTACGCCGGCGCAGTGACCAGCCTAGTGGCGTTGAAACAGGCCCAGTACGTTCGCGAAGATTACCCGGACAGCGGCAAGGCTTACATTTTTTACCAGCACATGCGCACCCCGGGCCTGTCCGAAAACTTTTACAAGGCCGCGCAGCAGGACCCCGGCATCTTCATGAGCAAGGGGACCATCGTCGGCGTGACCAAAAACGGCGACGGGCTGGCCGTCGAGGCGCAAGACACGCTTCTGGGTGAAAAACTCAAGGTCAAGGCCGACATGGTGGTGCTGGCCGCCGGCATGGTGCCGGCCACCAAGGACGATCCGGTAGTCAACCTGGCCTACCGCCAGGGACCGGCCTTCAGGGACATCGGCCTGTTCGACGGCTACGTCGACTCGAACTACATCTGCTTCCCGTACGAGACGCAGCGCACCGGCATCTATGCCGCCGGCGCCATCCGGCGGGCCATGACCGTCGAGGATGCCATGGAAGATGCCGCCGGATCGGCCCTGAAGGCGATCCAGTGTATCGAATCGGTCAACCGCGGGGTGGCCGTGCATCCCCGATCGGGCGACATGACCTTCCCGGACTTTTTCTTTCAGCGCTGCACCCAGTGCAAGCGCTGTACCGAGGAATGCCCGTTCGGCGCCCTGGACGACGACGCCAAGGGCACCCCGAAACCCAATCCGGCCCGCTGCCGGCGCTGCGGCACCTGCATGGGCGCCTGTCCGGAACGGATCATCGGCTTTGCCGACTACAACGTCGACAGCATCGGATCGATGGTCAAGGCGATCGGCGTGCCCTCCGAGGATGATTACGAAGAGCCGCCCATGCGGGTTCTGGGACTGGTGTGCGAAAACGACGCCTACCCGGCACTCGATATCGCCGGCCTGAACCGCCTGTCCTATTCGGCCGAGGTGCGCTTCATCCCGATCCGCTGCCTGGGGTCGATGAACGTCATCTGGATCAAGGATGCCCTGTCCCAGGGCATGGACGGCGTCTTTTTGCTGGGCTGCAAGCACGGCGACGACTACCAGTGCCATTTCATCAAGGGCAGCGAACTGGCCGAAATCCGCATCAAGAAGATCGGTGATGCCCTGGCCAGCCTGGCGCTGGAAAATGAACGTGTGGCGCAGTTCACCCTGGCGATCGACGAGTACGACAAGATTCCGCAAATCATCAATGATTTCGTGGCCTCGATTGAAGAACTCGGCCCGAACCCGTTCAAGGGGTTCTAAACTCTCTATCTTAGACGGCGGCTGCCGGCTGTAGACCGTCAGCCGCCTTTCTGCAATGCAGGAGGTAAAACATGGCGGAAACCACCACGCTCGAGCCCGATCTTGGTTTTATTAAGGAAGTGGGTCAGCTGGGAGGCGGCGACCTGAAAAAATGTTATCAGTGCGCCACCTGCTCGGTTGCCTGCAAGATATCGCCGGACAACAAGCCGTTTCCGCGCAAGGAAATGATCGCTGCGTCCTGGGGCCTGAAAGACCGGCTCATCGCCGACTATGACGTCTGGCTGTGTCACAACTGCGGGGACTGCACCACCCTTTGTCCGCGCGGGGCCAAACCGGGTGACGTCATGGGCGCCATCCGCGCCTATGCGATCAAATCCTATTCGAAGCCGAAATTTCTGGGCGACTGGGTCAACGATCCGTCCAAGATTCCCCTTTTGCTGGCCATACCAGCGATTTTGTTCATCGTCGTCGGGTTCATCCTCAACGCCGTTTTCGGACCGGTGTTCCACACCACTTTTCTGAATTTCAGCCCCCACGACGGCGTGATCGCCCACTCGAATTTCATTCACACCACCCTCGTGGACGTGATCATGATTCCGGCGTTTTTCTTTGCCATCGGGGTGTTTGCCTTCGGACTCAAAAACTTTCTCAATGATATGCACCAACAGGCTATTGCCACCGGAAAGGCGGAAGACAAGCCGCTGGAGGCCGCCGGATTCGTTCAGGCGCTGGTCCGCACCGTGCCGACCATTCTGGCCCACAAGAAGTTCAACGAGTGCGGCGAAAACAAGGAACGGGCGACCGCTCACCTGCTGGTGCTGTTCTCGTTCATCGGCCTGTTCATCGTGACGAGCGTCTTCTTCGTGGCCATATACATTTTGCAGGAACACGGCCCTTATTCGCAAATGAACCCCGTGAAATGGCTGGCCAATATTTCCGCCGTGGCCCTGCTGGTGGGCAGCTTCCTCCTGATTCAAAAGCGGCGGGCCACGACCGATCAGAGCAGCGCCTACAAGGACTGGTATCTGCTGGGGCTCGTGTTTCTGCTGGGGGTCACGGGCCTGGGCTCCGAACTCACCCGGCTGGCGGGCTGGGCCACGGTGACCTACTGGGTCTACTTCCTCCACCTGCTGCTGGTCTTCAGCCTGTTCGCCTACACGCCCTTTTCGAAGCTGGCCCACCTGGTTTACCGGACGGTCGCCATGACTTACGCGGAGTACACGAACCGGAAATAAAACAAAGTTTGTCGATAGCGTAACGTGTAAAAGAGGGGCCGGGTGGAAGTCATCCGGCCCCTCTTTTCAATTTGATTTCCAAAAAAATCCCCTTTCTGAAATTTACAAAAACGATAAACCGACGGTCCCAACCCCGTCAACATCACACACTGAACACCAAACACCACATACTAAACACCAAACACCAAACACAAAACACAAAACACAAAAAAAAGGGGGAACTCGATCCAGAGTTCCCCCTTTTTTTTAATCACGATTTATTGGCCGGTTGCGGCCTTGTGGGTCTTGATTTCCACCTTGTCGGTCACTCCTTCGTAGTACTTGCGCAGGATTTCAACGACCTCGTCGCGGCCGAAGTGGTCCGGAAGTTCTCCGCCTTCGGAGAGCATCTTGCGCAGCATGGTGCCCGAGAGCAGCACCCGGTCTTCCTTGCCGTGCGGGCAGGTTCGCAGGGAGGCCATGCCGTCGCACTTGTGGCAGTAGAAGGTCCAGTCGATCTTGAGCGGTTTGCACAGCAGGGCCTTGCCTTCTTCGCTGGGGTACGGGATCTTGTCGAAGATGGTCTGGGCTTCGAACATGCCGTAGAAGTCGCCCACGCCGGCGTGGTCACGGCCGATGATCATGCGCGAGCAGCCGTAGTTCTGGCGGAAAACGGCATGCAGCAGGCCTTCGCGCGGTCCGGCATAGCGCATGTCGAGGGGATAGCCGCCCTGGACGACGTTCTTTTCCACGAAGTAGTTTTTCACCAGGGCGTCGATGCACTTCACCCGCACCGATGCCGGGATGTCGCCGGGTTTGAGGTTCCCGACCAGGGAGTGGATGTAAACCCCGTCACAGACTTCGACCGCGATCTTGCACAGGTATTCGTGCGAGCGGTGCATGGGATTGCGGAGCTGCAGGGCGGCGACTTCACTCCACCCGCGATCCTCGAAAATCTTGCGGGATTCTTCCGGGCGGTGGTAGACACCGGCATAGCGCTTGGGATATTCGCCCTCGCTGAGCACCTTGACCGGTCCGGCCAGGTTGACGTCTTTTTGCTGCATGACCATCTGGACGCCGGGGTGGTCGTCTTCGGCGATCTTCCAGAACTCGGCTGCCGTCGGAGTGCCTTCGCCCATGAAGACTTTTTCGCACTCGAACTTCTTGTCTGCGGCGCTCAGGGCATACTTCTCGGTGACCTTCATCGTGGCCATGATCTCTTTGCCTTCCGGATCGTAGAGGGCGATTTCCTCGCCTTCCTTGATGGATTCGGCTTCTTCCTTGCTGACATCCAGCGTCACCGGAACCGGCCAGAAGGTGCCGTCGGCCAGGAGGCATTTGTCACACACGCTCTTCCAGTCGGCCTTGGTCATGAATCCGGTCAACGGGCTGAAACCGCCGATACCGATCATGATCAAGTCGCCCTTGACCCGCGGTGAAATCGACACCTTTTTGAGGCCCTCGGCTTTTTTCTTTTCCTCTGCCAGCTGAGCGCCCTCGAGCAGACACTTGGTCAGCCCTTTTCCGCCATGCGGTGGAATTAACTTCGCCATTTGCTCTGATCTCCTTTCATCCTTGGTTATTTTTCGTGACCTTATTGCCGGGCCACCCGATACGGACATTTTTGGATTAAAGATGGTATGTTTAGTCGGTCGAAATGGTTTTGTCAAGCGGAATTCAAGGCTTTTCGAGAGGCTTGCGGCTTGCTTATCAACCTGTTTGAACGGCCCCGTAAGTTGCGGCGATGTGGTACAGCGGGTGAAGGGAAAGGCATAAACAGATAACCGGTTCGTCCTTTAAAATTCGGACGAGCCGGTTATCTGCTGAATTGGCGGAGAGACCGGGATTCGAACCCGGGGTGCAACTTTCGCCGCACACTCGCTTAGCAGGCGAGCGCCTTCAGCCGACTCGGCCATCTCTCCATTTTTTATGCCAAACGGGGTACCACCGTTGGGCATAAAAAAATTAAATTTCGTGACATTGCTATATGAAAAAACAGCTCTAAATTGGCCAACGTGTATTTTGAGCCCGCAGCCCCACCGCGGGCGTTTCATAAATTATCGAAACAAACCTGTTTGTTTCGATAATTTATTTGGCGGAGGGAGTAGGATTCGAACCCACGGAGGTTTAACCCTCAACGGTTTTCAAGACCGCCGCTTTCGACCGCTCAGCCATCCCTCCGAGATCGCACTGCCTGCTTTCTATCATTGCGGTGGCTAACGGTCAATATTTTAATTGAAAGTGACCCCGCTTGTATATTGACAGGGGCGAACAGATATGGTTTCCTTTTGCCTTTGAAATATAGGCTTTCAGATAAAGATTTTGGCAAGGCAAGATGGAGGCGGCTGGATCGTCATGCGCCTGCGACCGATACCGGCAGCCAAACGCTTTATCTTAACGCCTGTAATAAATATCGCCCCCGAGAGGATTGAGCCGATGAAACAAAAATATGAGATCATTAAAGACGATGAGAAACACACTTTGATTCTAAGGGAATACGCCGAACTGGATAAGGATACGCTGTCGCCCCTGTGCGAGGAATCTTATGACATTGCCGCGATCGCTACGGCTGTATCAGGGGGCAAGAGTGCCTTGATCGCGGCCTTGCGCACCAAAAACATGTATCCCCCGGGGCTCTATGCCGAGAAAATTGCCGCGGCCGTCATGGACCTGTTGGGCCGGGACGACCGGCAAGTGGCTGAACTTCTGTTCGATGATATCGAACTGCTGAACCGGGAAAGGGAAATCGAGATTCACCAGGCTGAATTAAAAGAGGAGGTCGAGGAAATAGACGAACTCCTGACCGATGAATTCGAGGAAGAGGAAGACGATTTCGAGGGGGGCGGCGAAATCAAGGACATCAATTCGCTGAAAGTCGCCGACGACGAATATGTTGACGGGGATGAAGAACCCTGAACAAGTTTTTCGTCGTACTCGGCTGGCTGGGGTCCCGGGGACCGCAACGGGGCTTGCAGCGCCGTTCAGGGGCAACCTTCGAAAAGCGGGCGGTATTTTTCAGCGAAAATGAACAGACTCTTTGATATCGGGTCGTAATGAAAAATAGCGGCAACCGGCCGACCCGCCGCCTCATTTATCGGAAACGGATCATGGGAATAGGTCTTGACACAATTGACAGGATTCAATACCCTGATCTGCCTGATCTCAGGCCGCATTGTTGGCATTGATCCGCCCAAATTGGTCATTTTCCGATGGATCCCGCGCTGATGTTACGCACCCCGGCTGGAAAGCGGCGGGATTTCGGATCTATATTACTTGTGTCAACGGGTTCAACTTGTCCGGCGACTCGAACTGTCATCCATGAACAGGACACCGGGCGGGGCCTGAGGACCGCAGACAGGCGACCGCCGGGTGTCTTTCGGCAAATGGGCTACGAGGGGCCTGATATTTTTTTAAGCGCAGCCAGTATACAGGCGATAAAGCCGTTTTTGCCGATCGTCGGGTAATGCCGAAGACCGGCCGAAACGGCTTTTAGCGGTTGGTAAGACAGGTCATATCCTACCCGCGGATGCCAATCCGCAATACAGACGCATCAAGGAGGTGCCGATGGAAAAGGAACAACAATTTTATGAAAGACTGGCGGAGAGAGGCGTAAGCAGGCGCGATTTCATGAAGTATTGCACCTTCCTCACTGCGACCATGGGGCTTTCGTCTTCTTTCATTCCCAAGGTGGCCGAGGTGTTTGCCGCACCCAAGGAACGCCCCCCGGTCATCTGGCTGCACTTCGGCGAGTGCACGGGATGCTCGGAGTCGTTGCTCAGAACGCAGTACCCGTACATAGATGAACTCGTCCTCGAAACGCTGTCGCTGGAATATCATGAAACCGTCATGGCGGCCGCGGGCCGGCAGGCGGAAGACCAGCTCAGGGCATCGGCAAAGAAATACAGCGGCCAGTTCATCTGCGTCGTCGAGGGTTCCATTCCGACCAAATTCAACGGCGGTTACGGCAAAATCGCCGGCCGGCCATTTATCGAAATAGCCAAGGAAATCTGTCCCCAGGCCGCGGCGGTCATCGCCATCGGTGCCTGCGCCACTTTCGGAGGCATCCCGGCTGCTAAACCGAATCCCGGCGGGTACCAGAGCGTTACCGAGGCCATCGGCATCAAGACCGTCAACCTGGCGGGCTGTCCGCCCAACCCGGTGAACACGGTCGGAACGATTCTGAACTACCTGCTGCTGGGCAAGCTGCCGGAACTGGACGAACTGGGCCGGCCGAAATTCGCCTACGGCAAGACCATCCACGACCAATGCCCGCGCAGGTCCCACTTCGAAAACGGTGAGTTCGTCGAGCAATTCGGGTCGGAAGAGGCGGCGCTGGGATACTGCCTCTACAAGGTGGGATGCCGGGGACCGGAAACATACAACAACTGCCCCATCGTAAAATTCAACAGCGGCACGAGTTGGCCGATCCAGGCGGGTCACCCCTGCATCGGGTGCAGCGAGCCGGATTTCTGGGATAAGTTCACACCCTTCTATGAGGAAATGTAGTCGATATCAACCCCATTACGGTAGATCCTTATTCTGATAGGGAGGAAAATATATGGCGCAAAGAATCGTAGTAGACCCGATAACGAGGATTGAAGGCCATCTGCGCATCGAGGTCGAGGTCGCCGATGGCAAGGTCACGAATGCCTGGAGTTCAGGGCAGATGTTCAGGGGGATCGAACTGATACTGCTGGGCCGCGATCCGCGCGATGCCCACCATTTCGTGCAACGATCCTGCGGGGTCTGAACGTACACCCATGCACTGTCCTCGGTGAGGGCAGCCGAAATGGCCATCGGAGTCAAAATTCCTGAAAATGCACGTATCATCCGTAATCTTCTCATGGGGGCGCAGTTCCAGCACGACCATCTGGTCCACTTTTACCACCTGCACGCGCTGGACTGGGTCGATATCGTCAGCGCCCTCAAGGCCGATCCTGCCAAAACCGCCCAACTCTCCGACAATGTGAGCCAGGCTCAATTCGGGGGGGCACCCTATTTCAAACAGGTGCAGCAGCGCCTGCAGACTTTCGTCGACAGCGGGCAACTGGGGCCCTTTGCCAACGCGTATTGGGGTCATCCGGCTTACAAACTGCCCCCGGAGGCCAATTTGATGGCCGCCGCTCATTACATCGAAGCCCTGCGGCTTCAGGCCAGAACCGCCCAGCTGCACGCGATCTTCGGGGCCAAAAACCCCCACCTGCAGTCGCTGGTGGTCGGCGGCGTCACCTCGATTCGGGACCTGAACCCGGATCGCATCGCCGAATTTCTTTTTATTACCAAGGAAACGCAGGAGTTCATCAAGAACGTGTATATTCCCGACCTGCTGGCGGTCGCTTCCTTCTACAAGGACTGGGGCGGCATCGGCGGGACGACCAACTTCCTGGCCTGGGGCGAGTTTCCCACCAGCGCTGTCGAACCCGACAGCCTGTATATGCCCCGGGGCCTGGTCATGAAGCGTGACCTGGCAAAAATAACGATGCCGGACCAGGAAAAGGTCACCGAAGACGTCTCGCGCGGCTGGTACGAAAACGGACCGGCGTTGCAGCCCTACAAGGGCGAGACCAGACCGCTGCAGGAGGATCCGCAGTATAAACCCGACGATGGCAAGTACTCCTGGTCCAAGGCGCCGCGCTACGAAAACGAGCCGTGCGAAGTCGGCCCGCTGGCGCGCGTTCTGGTGGCCTATGCCAAGGGCCACAAAGATGTCAAACCGATCGTGGACAAGGTTCTCAAGGACCTCGATATTCCGGCTACCGCGCTTTTTTCCACCCTGGGCCGGACCGCGGCTAGGGGGATCGAGACCGTCGCCATCGGCGATGCCATGCAGGGCTGGGTGATGGAACTGGTTGAAAACGTCAAGAAAGGCGATACCAAGACCTATCAACCCTGGACCATGCCGGAAAAGGGCATGGGTGTCGGCCTGAACGACGTGCCGCGCGGCTCGCTGGGCCACTGGATGCAAATCGAAGGCGGCAAGATCAAGAACTATCAGTACGTGGTGCCGTCGACCTGGAACCTGGGCCCCCGCGACGCCAAGGGCAAACTCGGCCCGGTCGAGGAAGCCTTGATCGGAACGCCGATCGCCGACCCCAAGAAACCGCTGGAAATTCTCAGGACGGTGCATTCCTTCGATCCGTGCATTGCCTGCGGTGTGCACGTGATAGACCCGGCCTCGAACGAGGTTTACAAGATCAAGGTCCTGTAACCAGTCAATCCGGCGTTCTTCAGCCTCTTTTCGAGGGGCTGAAGAACGCTTGCGGCCGGCCTTTTCCCCAAAGTTGCCGGCTGACCGTCCGCCTGCCTGCCGCTTTCCCGGGTGCCGAAACGCTTCTGCCTTTTCCTGGTCGCCCTCTCACCGTTTTTGCACGATCCAGTATCGCAGAGAAGAAGGCGGCCGAGGTGCGTGGAGAATGACGATGAGCAACGATTCCAAGCAAGTGATGATTTTAGGTGTGGGCTGCATTCTATATGCCGACGAGGGTTTCGGCGTGCGGGTCGTGCAGGAGATTCAGTCGAGGTACGCCTTCCCCGATAATGTCGCCGTGGTCGACGGCGGGGTGTTGGGGGTCAATCTCCTGGGGGTGATATCCCAGCCCGATCACCTGATCGTCGTCGACGTCATTCGCAACCAGGGCCAACCGGGAGACCTGTACCGGCTCGAGGGAGAGGAGATCCCGCAACGGATCCGGGCCAAGAATTCGCTGCACCAGGTCGATTTTCTGGAGGCGCTGACCTTGTGTCAAGCCCTTGACAAGGTCCCGCAAACCGTTATCCTCGGTGTGGAGCCCAAAGACATCGATACCCTCAGCATCGAGCTGACCCCGGTCACCACGGCCAGAGTGGACGACGTCATCGCCATGGTCCTGGCCGAATTGGACCGGCTGGGGGTTTCGTACACGGAAGGAAATTCGCAAGATGTGCCTCGCTATCCCATCTAAAATAACCCGCATCGAAAACGGCATGGGCACCATCGATGTGGACGGTGTCCGGCGCACCTGCAGTCTGCTGCTGCTCGAAGACCCCCAAGTGGGAGACTGGGTCATCGTGCATGCCGGTTTTGCGCTGCACAAAATCGATGAAGCCGCGGCAACGGAATCCCTGACGCTTTTAAAAGAGGCGGCGGCTTATGTGGATGAGCACTATTCCTCCAAATCCAAATGACCACCGCTGCCCCTGTTGCGCGAACCGTGTCCCGCGCGCGCCGGATTCGACACCTGAGTCCGCTCCGATGAACCAGCACTGCGAGGCCGGCAGGATCGAGGTCAACGGCATCGTGCAGGGTGTCGGCTTCCGCCCGTTTGTTTACAGCCTGGCCCGTCGTCACGGTCTGGCGGGCGAGGTCTCCAATACCTCCGCGGGCGTCGCCATTGTCGTCGAAGGCCCGGCCGCTGCCATCGAGGCATTCGCCGCCGACCTCGTCAACGATCCGCCGCCGCTGGCACATATCGTCGAGGTCTTGCGACAGGCGGTGCCCGTGGCAGGGTATCTGCAGTTCACCATCGCTTTAAGCTCGGCTGCGGCCTCCCGGTCCACCCTCATTTCGCCGGACGTTTCCATCTGCGAGGACTGCCGGCGGGAACTCTTCGACCCCGGTGACCGGCGCTACCGCTACCCTTTCATCAACTGCACCAACTGCGGTCCACGGTATACCATCATCGACGACATTCCCTACGACCGGCCCCGGACCTCGATGAAGCATTTCGAGATGTGTCCGCAGTGCCAAAAAGAATACGATGATCCGTCGAACCGGCGGTTTCACGCCCAACCCAATGCCTGCCCGGTTTGCGGACCGCGGGTCTCACTCTTCGACCGGCACCGCAACCGGTTTACCGGTGTCGATCCGATCCACGAAACGGCGCACCGGCTCAGAAACGGGCGGATCGTCGCCATCAAGGGGCTGGGCGGATTTCACCTGGCGGTCGATGCCGAAAACCAGGCGGCCGTGCGCCGGCTGAGATCCAGAAAACGGCGCGAGGAAAAACCATTTGCGCTCATGGCGCCCAGTGTCGCGGGTGTCCGGCAGTTTGCCCGGTGCGATGCGGCCGAGGAGAAGCTGCTGACCGGCATTCAGCGTCCCATCGTTCTGCTTCACAAACGGGAGCCGAACCCGATTGCGGCGGACGTTGCGCCCGGCAACCGGTATTTCGGGGTCATGCTGCCCTACACGCCACTGCACTATCTGCTGCTCGACCAAGGGTTTACCGCCCTGGTGATGACCAGCGGCAACATGAGCGAAGAGCCGATCGCGATCGACAACGAAGAGGCCTTCCGGCGCCTGGACGCGCTGACGGACGATTTTCTGGTGCACGACCGCGAGATCTACCTGCGCAGCGACGACTCCATCGTCCGTCGCGCCGCCGGTGAAACGCGCCTCATCCGGCGATCGAGGGGCTATGTGCCCGTGCCGATATTCTTGCGACAAAAGGTCCCGGCAGTGCTGGCCTGCGGCGCCGAACTCAAAAATACGATCTGCCTGACCAGGGGCGATCAGGCTTTCGTGAGCCAGCATATCGGCGACCTCGAAAACGCCGCCAGCGAGGAGTTCTTCCGGTTCACCATCGGGCACATGCGGCGCATTTTGGAAATCGAGCCGGAAATCCTCGCCTACGATCTGCATCCCGATTATCTCAGCACCCGCTGGGCCCTGGAGCAGGAAAGGGTCCGAAAAGTACCCGTGCAGCACCACCATGCGCATATCGTCAGCGCCATGGCCGAGAACCGGATCGACGGGCCGGTGATCGGACTGGCGTTCGACGGGACCGGCTATGGTTCCGACGGCGCCGTCTGGGGTGGCGAGGTGCTGGTGGCCGATGAACGCAAATTTGACCGGGCCGCCCATCTGGCCTATGTGCCGCTGCCCGGCAGCACGGCCGCCATCAGGCAGCCCTGGCGCATGGGGTTGAGCTATCTGCATGCGGCTTTCGGTAAAGAGGTGGAAAATTTGACACTGCCGTTCCTGGCCGGCATCGACGGCGCCCGTGCGGCCACCATTGGCGCGATGATCCAAAAACGGATCAACTCGCCGCCGACTTCCAGCCTCGGGCGCCTGTTCGACGGCGTGGCCGCCATTATCGGGTTGCGCAGCGAGGTGGCCTTCGAGGGCCAGGCCGCCATGGAACTCGAGATGATGGCCGCGGCGGTGGCCGACCAACCCTATGATTTTTCCTGGCGGCCCGGTGCCGTGGGCGCCCCTCTGCAGATAGAGTCCGCCCCGATCATCCGCGGCGTGGTCGAAGATCTGCAGCGGGGGACCGCGGTGGCGGTCATCAGCGCCCGTTTCCATTTCACCCTGATGCGGCTTTTCACAGAATTGTGCGATCAGCTGCGCCGGGAGACCGGACTGGTACGGGTGGTGCTGAGCGGCGGCGTTTTTCAAAACGCGGTGTTGCTTAACGGATTGATTCGAAACCTTGAAGACCGCAACTTAAAGGTGTATACACACAAACAAGTGCCGACCAACGACGGCGGCCTCAGCCTGGGTCAGGCGGTTATCGCCGCGGCCCAGGCCGGCATGTAACCGGCCATCATCGTCGGGGTACGGCGCGCCGCACCTCCGGTGGTGTAGAGCTTCAAGGCCGCCTGTCCTTCGGACCCGATCCAAGGCCATCGTAGGGGCGAAAAATTTTTCGCCCATGGTCAGACATCATCCCCCTTTCACGACCGACCATCCGGGGCACCGGCGGTTGGTTCTCAGGCATATGCAGCACAGAGGTTCAATAAGGCACCATGACACGCAAGCACGTCGAAGAATACCGGAGTGCCGAGTTATCGCGCTTGCTGGCGGATAAGATACGCCGCATCAGCACCCGCAACATCAGGCTGATGGAAGTGTGCGGCACCCACACGGTGTCGATC
>JBAPWQ010000169.1:0-2240 GCA_049283795.1 Desulfobacterales bacterium
ATCAACAATTACGGTGGGTTCTGAATACCCGTTCTGGCACTAAGTAAGAAGGAAAACCAACAAAAGCATCACGGCCCCACATGTGTTGCTGCTTTTCCTTGAATCCATTTATGCAACAGGTGGAAAACCGAAATGCCGGCGTATGAAATGAATGATGAGCAAAGACGTATTTATATCGACGCGGTCCAGCTTGAAGCATTTAAAAGAAAAACTCAAAGAACAGGCCCGTTTTTGCAGAGCCGCCCGCATCTCCCGCGTTCCGCGATTAGTGACGGCAATCTTAAGACTTCTCGAACAGCATCGCCTACTGGGACGCAACCTGCAAATCGTGGGCACCAATGCCCTATATGCTTACGAGGCCCGCGCCGGCATTTTCCTGGAACGCGGTCTGCTGGCAACTCCGGATATGGATGTGCTCTGGGACAATCGGCCCCGACTACGACTTTTTGCTGTTGAAGATGTCAAGCACAAAAGCCTCCTCGAAATTCTGCAAAAAGCGGATCGTTCTTTCAATTTGCTCGGCATGAAAAGTTTTCGAGCGGTAAATCAAGCCGGTTACATGGTTGATCTGATAAAACCTGAACCTAAATCGGTATTGACTACAGAAAGTCGCCAGATAGGCCGCGGCGACGATCTTGTGGCCACTGAAATCAGAAATATTCAGTGGCTGGTTTCTTCACCCAAATTCGAACAGATCGTTATCGGCGAGGATGGCTTCCCGAGCACCATGGTTGTTCCGGATCCGCGTTCTTTTGCCATACATAAACTCTGGCTCAGCAATCAAGCGGATCGAGAAGCCGTAAAAAAGAAACGAGATCGTTCCCAAGCATTGGCCGTATCTAAATTAATCCTAAAATATATTCCGGAATTTGTGATCAAGAAGGAAGATTTGCGCATGTTTCCCGAGGCCGTCATCACCGACGCACTTCAATTTCTAAACGGTTCGGGTCTCCCGCCGGGATACGGCGATTAGGTAAGCGTTCACAGGGCACCGCATCTGCTTTGTTGCCGGGCACTTGAAGTACAAAAGTACGTCTGCGCGCCCGACGCCTTGCATCTGCGGCACCCTGTAAGCGCTTACAATGAGTTGGTTTGAAGCGCTTCGGACTTTGCAACCCTGCGAATGGTTACGCGCCTATAATCAGAATAAAGAAATCCGCCTATGATGCGTTTTCGATGAGGCGGTCGAACGGGCTTGAAACGACCGATATGTCCTTTTCCATGACATGGGTGTAGCTTTCGGTGGTTTTGCCAGACTGAACAGAATTGAAATATGGCTCGACGCCCGACCTGATGTGCAGAATTGGAGGGTGGGCGAGGAGTTTGACGTCTGGCACGGGGACTTCCAAGATATCGATGACGAAATCGAACAACAGGATTCAGTCTGACACAAAAAGCCGGGCACTTTTGTACTATAAATCGAAAGACCCAGGTCGGCTTTTTGTGCATCTGATCCTGAGCGTTTGCTTGCCAGAGCGTATCTTAAATACTTATGGTATAAGAAGTTTCCTTTTAAAATTTGGTTCATTTTCAAATAGGTTGCTGACAATAATTCAGGAGAATATATCATGAACACAGAAAAACTAACGACACCGATTGGCTATTTTGAATTTATGCTGGGCGGTTATCCCACCGCAGAGACCGCTCAAAAGCTGTTTGATGCGCTCGATTTTCAACGGGCATGCCAAGCCTACCTTGATTTTATGCCGGCAATGTCGATGTATTCATTGCTTGAGAGGCACGAGAAAAGAACCAAGGCTGTATCTGACCGGGGCTTTGCCCGACAGGTCAGCAGCGCGATTTTCCGCAATTGGTTACGAGCAAAGAATGGTCAGGGTCAAAGCTGCCCCGGCGGCTAAGCCAATCGTTATGCTGCATCTCTAATATCGATGACCAGTTCTTTGCCAAGACATTTTAATGCCGAGGCGAGTTGAGAAAGAGTTGTATTGTGATCCAGGTCTAAAATGCGCCTAACCTGGCGGCCATCGACATGCAGACATTCACCCAGGGCAGCCTGGGTAATTTCCTGATCTCGCATCGACTGATATATCGCTAGTTTCATTGCAATTTGCGGAGGTAGATGGACTAATTTTTGCCCTTTTTGTGCCTTTGATGGTGGGGGTATAGCGCGACGATCCTCAACGTATCCGGTTAATGCAATGATTAGTGCGTCTTGAGCCCATTGGGTCGCATTTTTTTTATCGGACCCGACGGTCATCGCCTCGGGTATATCTGTAAAC
>JBAPWQ010000170.1:0-30448 GCA_049283795.1 Desulfobacterales bacterium
GTTCGGTCATGGTCAGAAAATCCGCCAGGACCTGGGTCGGATGGAACTCGTCGGTCAGGCCGTTCCAGACCGGCACTCCGGCGTGGCGGGCCAAAATTTCGATTTTTTCCTGCGCAAACCCACGGTATTCGATGCCGTCGTACATGCGGCCCAGCACCCGCGCCGAATCCTTGATCGATTCCTTGACCCCCATCTGCGAGCCGGTCGGACCCAAATACGTGACCCGCGCGCCCTGGTCGAAGGCGGCCGTTTCGAAAGCACACCGGGTGCGGGTGGAGGTCTTCTCGAAGATGAGAACGATATTCTTTCTCTGCAGGCGCGGCCGCTCATCGCCGGCATATTTGGCCTTTTTGAGGTCGGCCGCAAGTTCCAGCAGGAACGCTATTTCTGCGGGTGAAAAATCAAGCAGCTTTAAAAAATGGCGGTTTTTCAGGTTGCAAGTCATGGAAACTCCCTCACGAAAACTCTTCCAGGATGACCTGGTCGACCCTGAAGATATAGGTGATCAACGCGGCGCGGATCCACATGCCGCAGCGCTCCTGCCGCCAGTAGGCTGCGCGCGGGTCCTTGTCGACGGCGACGTCGATCTCGTAGCGCCGGGGCAGGGGATGCAGCAGCGCGCAGTGCGGCTGGATCATCGCCAAATGCCGGGTCTTGAAGTGAAAGGCCGGATAAGTCTCCGTCTCGCTCGATGGATGATCGGCATATTCGTTCTGGATGCGGGTCATGTAGATGGCGTCCACCAGGGGCATGACACTTTCGAAATCGTCGGTTTCATGAAAACGGATGCCATGCTTGGTTAAAAAGCCCTTTATGTCCTCGCGCATCCGGAAAACTTCCGGTGCCACGAAATACAGGGTGATGTCGCGGTAATTTTTCATCAGGTAACTCAGGGAGCGCACGGTCCGGCCGCGCTTCAGGTCGCCGACCATGGCGACCTTCTTTCCGTCCAGGCCGCCCAAGTTGCGGAATTCGCGCTCGAGGGTATAAATGTCCAACAGGGCCTGGGTGGGATGCTGGTCCGGCCCCGATCCGCCGTTTACCACCGGCACCGGACGTTCGGTCTGATTCAGCACCCAGGCCGTCTTTTCGGCAAACCCGGCTTCGGGGTGGCGGGCGATGATCAAATCGACATAGCTGGCGAACGTGCGGATCGTGTCCTCCTGCGACTCGCCCTTGACCTCCGAACTGGTGGTCGTGCCCCGGATCTCGGAAACGCTCAGGCCGAGAGCGTAGCAGGCGTTCTGAAAGGAAAGATAGGTGCGGGTCGAGGGCTGCACGAAATAGAGCATCGCCCGCTTGTGCTTCAGCAGGCGCTTGAGTTTTCCCAGCCCCATTTTTGTCTTGGCCAGCAGCCGGATCTTTTCCGCCAGGGAGCAGAGGTAATCCAGAAATTCCCGCTCGAACTGCTGGGCATAGATGACATCGAAAATGCGACCGTTCTGACGGAATGAAACCAGTTTCTCGTCCACCGAGCGGTTGTAGAATTCCTCCCAGCCCTCGTACACCTGCCGCGTTTGTTCCGCATATCGGTCCATTTTTGCTCTTCCCGCGCTAAGGGTTCACGAAAAAATAAATTCGCAATTTCAGGCGCTGCCCTGGTTCGCGGTCAATGTAAACGATCGGCCCGAAGAGATCAATATCAGACTTTTTTATATTTGATTTTGAGCGCCGCATTTCATAAAATAATCAAGTCTGTTTCCCGGTTTATCTCAATCCCAAAAGGAGTCATGAAATGCTAAAAATGCTGTGTACAGCGGCGTCTTTTCTCTTTCTGCTGGCCTGCGCGTCTCAAGGCACCTCCAGCAAGCAGCAAACCGGGACCGTGATTGGTGCCGGAACCGGCGGCGCGATCGGCGGGGTTATCGGCGGATCGGTGGCCCGCAAAGGGCATGGCGCCGAGGGTGCCATCATCGGAGGGGTGGCCGGAGCGGTTCTCGGCGGCCTGGTGGGAAACCAGATCGGGGCCTACATGGATCGGCAGGAAGCGGCGCTGCGCCAGGCGATGGCCGCCGCGACGGCCGCCGACGAAGCGTCTATCCAACGATCCGAAGACGTTTTGATCGCGACCTTCAAGAGCGACCTCTTTTTTGATTTCGATTCGGCGGCGCTCAAACCGGGCGCCTCGGCCGAGCTGGACCGGGTCGCCAGGGTTTTCAACGACTATCCGAAAACTGCGATAGAGATCCAGGGCCACACCGACAGTTCGGGTCCGGAAGCCTACAACCTGGCGCTGTCGGAACGGCGCGCCGTTGCCGTGCGCGATGCGCTCGTCCAGCGCGGGGTTGCCCCGGAACGTCTGGCGACGATCGGATTCGGCGAATCACAGCCGATTTCGAGTTCCGCGGCCGTGAACCGCCGCGTCACCCTCGTCCTGACGCCCATCAAGGCGTGATCGACCGCCCGGATCTCTTCAGCATTTTTTGTTTTGATCTCATCCGCCAGGTGCCGGCGTCGGACAAAACGCTTTTCCGACGCCGATTTTTTTTGCCTCAAAGCCCGAAGGGCAAAGGCGGCATAATCATTGGCTGAACGGTAACCCTTTCCTCTCTCCCCGGACCCTCGCGCCGGGGAGGAAGTATCGGGTCAGGCGCTGATGCGTTTTTTCTGAGGGACGAGGCCCTCTGCGGCAAGGTGCGCGTGAATTTTTTGCGGCGTGAAATTGATCATGTTCTTCGACAGTTTTTGAACGTGGATGCCGTGGCGTTCCAGCGATTCGAGGTCGGGATACAGGAAACGGCGCATGCGGGAGGAGGCCGCCAGGATGACGGTTCGCGCGCTTTCGGACTTGGCGAGGCGCCGGAGATGATCGAGGACTTTGACTGCAAAACGGCGCCGCAGTTCATCCAGGTGCTGATCGCGCTTGTCGTCATACCCGTGAACGCTTCCGCCACGTGGGGCCGCTCCGCGGCCGGTCTTCGAATCGGTCACCATTTCCGGATAATCGGTTAATTCCGGGTTGTCGAGTTCCTTGCGCGCCACCATGCGGGGGCCGGACTCCAACTCCGGGAACTCAACCGGCTCGAGGGTAAAAAAACGGGCGCTGGCTCGGTTGACCACCACGATCAAATAGTCACTCATCGGTTTACCTCCTGATAAAAAAAGTTTGTTACGAGAGAAAGCGGTTCAGGGGTAAAGAAAAAAGGAAAGCTATCCAACGGCAGGATCCTGGATTCGGTGGAGGAACGGTTGCGGCATGGGTGCATCCGCTTCGCGACAGGAAGAATGCTGCCGTAATTAAAACATACAACAGGTGCTCGGGAACATCAACCGGGTTTTCGAATGACGTTCATAATGGCGGGCGGATATGCCCAGGTGGTCGGGCCGTCGATGCCCGCGGCCAGGGGGGGCCGCGGAGTGTCGGGGTCAAGCCGGCGCGCAGGCTTGCATGCCATCGAAATTTGCTATAAAAGACAAAGGCTTTACCCGCGGCCGGGACCTCGTTCATTTGAAATGGATAGCCGATGAGGAAAAAAATTATCGTATTGCTCGTGCTTCTGGCGCTGGCTGCCGGCGGGGGACTCTGGTGGAAATCGTCGACCGCGGACAAGAAAATCACCGTGCTGGCGACCGACACCGTGACCCGCGGGACGGTTCGCAAGGTGCTCGAGCAGACCGGGATCGTCAAATCCCAGGTGGGTGCGATCGTCAAGATCGGCACCCGCGCCACCGGGACCATCGTCGAGATGAAGGTGAAGGTCGGCGATCCGGTTGAAAAAGACCAGCTGGTGGCCCGGATCGACAGCCGGGAACTCGAGGCGCAGCTGACCGAAGCCCGTGCCAAACTGGCGGCGGTCAAGGCCGAGCTGAACCGGGTCGAGCGGATTTATCCCCTCAGGATAAAGGAAGCCCGGCACGACCTCGATCTCACGCGCGCCCGCGCCGATTACCTGCGCAACAACTATCGGCGGCAGCAGAAGCTGGCCGATCGCAATGTCATTTCGAAGGACACCATCGAGGACGTGCGCCAGCAGGCCGACGTCGAAACCAGCCAGGTGGCCGTCAAGGAGTCCACGCTCGAGCGCCTGCAGCGGGAATTCACCGAAGAGGCCGCCAAGGCGCGCGCCGCGGTCGAACAGGCCGAGGCCTCGCTGGCGGCCCTCGAGGTCCGCACCTCCTACACCCGGATCTACAGCCCGATCAGCGGCGTGGTGAGCCAGGTGACGGCGCAGGAAGGCGAAACCATCGTGGCCGGCTTGCAGGTCGCCAACCTGATCACGGTCCTGGATCCGGCGCGCCTCGAAATGTGGACTTACGTGGACGAAACCGACATCGGTCAGGTGCATCCCGGCCAGACGGTGGAGTTCCGCGTCGACGCTTACCCGGGACGCGTGTTCGAGGGCACCGTGGACGCGATCTACCCCGAGCCCGAGATCCGCGACAACATCGTCTATTACCGCGCCCTGGTCAAAATCACTCCGGAACAGGCGCCATTTCTGCGCCCGGAAATGACCACCCAGGTCCAGATCATCGTGGCGGTCAAGGACGACGTGCTCAACATCCCCAACAACGCCCTTAAATGGGTCGACGGCCAGCAGGTCGTCTATGTTCAGGATGAGAAGGGAAAGATCCGTCAGGTGACGCCGACACTGGGCCTGGCCGGGGTCACCCACACCGAGGTGCTGGAAGGGCTCGGCGCGGGGGAAAAGGTGGCCACGCAGCTCGTTCTGCCCGGCAGCAAGGACAAGAAAGGCAAGCCGTGATGGCGGATCGGCGGCTCGTGGAACTGGAAAACATCGTCAAGACCTACATCCAGGCCGACCGCGCGGTCGAGGTTCTCAAAGGCATATCGCTTTCGATCGACAGCGGCGAATTTATCGCCCTGCAGGGCCCGTCGGGTTCCGGTAAATCAACCCTGATGCATATTCTCGGCCTGCTCGACCGCCCCACCAGGGGCCGGTACCTTCTCCGGCAAGAAGATGTGTCCGGGTTGAAGGACAATGCGCTGAGCGCCATCCGCAACCGGACGGTCGGCTTCATATTTCAGACTTTTTACCTGATTCCGTATATCTCCGCCTTCGAGAATGTGATGCTGCCCGGTCTCTACAGCCGCACGGCGGCCCGCGAATTGCGGCAGCGGGCCGAGCAGATCCTGGACCAGGTGGGTCTGGGGGACCGCATGCATTTCAAGCCGAGCCAGCTTTCCGGCGGCCAGCAGCAGCGGGTGGCGATGGCGCGCGCCCTGATCAACGACCCGTTGCTCCTGCTGGCCGATGAGCCCACCGGCCAGCTCGATTCAAAGACCAGCGCCGAGATCATGCTGCTTATCGCCCGCATCCACGAAGAGGGACGCACCGTGGTCCTGGTCACCCACGACGATGAGATCGCGGGGTACGCCCGCAGGAGAATCAGGCTCGGTGACGGCCTTATCACCCATAGTTGACGTGGTGCGGCAGGTCTGGCGCATCGGCAAAATGGCCACAGCCGCCCTGTGGGCCTATAAATTGCGCAGCTTCTTCGTCGTGCTGGGCGTGGCTCTTGGCATCGCTTCGCTGACGGTGATCGTGGCGGCCGTGGACGGGGCCGAGCGCAAGGCCATGCAGATCGTCAAGCTGTTCGGCCCCGATGCGGCCTTTGTCCTCGGCGGCGACATTCAGAGCCGGGCCGTGGGACGGCGGACCTTGACGCTGTCCTACAAAGACGCCCAGAAACTGCGCGAATCGCTGCCGGGCGCCTACCTGGTCGTGCCGATGCGCGGCAAGGGCGACGTCACCGTGCGCTATCGCGGCCGGAGCCGCCAGGTGCCGGTCATCGTCGGGGCTACCGCCGGTTACGCCGAAGCCTGGAACTGGCCGCTGGCCGAGGGGCGCGATTTCACCGAGGAGGATGTTCAGAAAGGGGCCAAGCTCGGGCTGATCGGCGACATGGTGGCCGAGGATCTTTTCGGCAGCGAATCGCCGGTGGGCCACACGATATTCGTCGACAAGGTGCCGGTGCAGATCGTGGGCCGACTCTCCTATCGCGGCGTGTCGGGCGGCGGCGGCTCGAACTCCGTCGATGACCGCGTCATCTTGCCGATCACGACCCTGACCCAGCGTTTCAATTTGAGCCGCAAGTATTTCCGGGCCTTGAGGGTCAAATTCCACTCGCCGGAAAACATGAAAGCCCACGTCGAGAACCTGCGCGGCCTGTTGCGCCACCTGCACAATCTGCAGCCGGGCGAGCCGGACGATTTCTCGATTCTCACCGCCGACGAAATCCTCAAGTTCCTGTCGATGTTCAAGGGCGGCCTGGTGCTTTTTTTAGGAATCACGGCCCTGGTGGCGATGATCGTGGGCGGGTTCGTTCTGGCCAACCTGTTTTACCTGAGCGTCACCGAACGCCGATCCGAGATCGGCCTCAAGAAATCGGTGGGGGCTCCCGACTGGGCGATTTTGCTGCAGGTGCTGACCGAATCGGTCTTTTTGAGCCTGGCCGGGGCCCTGCTGGGCGTGGTGATCGGGCTGACCCTGGGCCAGGTGATGGCGCAGCTCGGTGTGCTGGAGATCCTCATCTCGTGGAAGGTGTTCACCTTTTCCACCCTGGCGGCCACCGGCATGGGGCTTGTCTTCGGCCTGCGGCCGGCGCGGGCCGCGGCCGGCATGCCGCCGATCGAAGCCCTGAAAGGCGAGCATTGACAACAGGCCCATGTTTTTCAGCTTAAAAATTGCGCTGGCGTCGCTCAAGGCACACCGCTTGCGAACCATTCTGGCCATGGTCGGCGTTTTCCTGGGCGCCCTGGCGCTGACTGCCGTCCAGCATGTGTCTCAGGCCATGTATCTCAAGGCCGAACTGGAAACCGCCAAGCTGGGGACGAACCTGTTCATGGCCCGCAGCGGCAAGGTCCTTTTCAGGCGCTCGGGGTCGGCCGCAGTCAGAAACGTGACCGCCACCTTCGCCCTGCAGGATGCCCGCGACCTGATGGGCTCGATCCCGCAGGTGGTGGCCGGGGCGCCTTTTGCCAGCAAGGAGCTTCCGATCCGTTTCGGCAACGTCAAGGTCCCCAGCCAGGTCGTGGCCACCTGGCCGACCTACTCCGTGGTGCGCAGCTTCAACCCGGCCGTGGGCCGGTTCATCAGCTGGGAAGACGAGAAACGCCAGGCGCGGGTGTGCGTGCTCGGATCGAAGATTGCCGAACGGCTTTTCGGCAAACCCGAGCGGGCCTTAGGCGAGATGGTCTACATTTTCCGGGCCGGCGTGCGAGTGATCGGGGTCATGGAGCCCAAGGGCGCCGACATCGTCGGCAGCGACCAGGACGAGCAGGTTTTCGTCCCCCTGTCGACCTTCATGCGGCGCTTGAGCAACCAGGACTGGATTACCGGTGTCTACCTTCAGTTGAGCGACAACGAATCTTACGAGGCGGTGAAAAAAACGGCCACCGGTATCCTGCGCCGGCGCCACCGCCTGGGGGAGGGCGAAGCCGACGATTTCAGCCTGCTGACCGCCAAGGACACCATCCAACTGCAGGAACAGGCCCTGCAGCTGGTACAGACGCTGGGACTGCTCAGCTCGGGCATCTCGTTTGCCGTCGGCGGCCTGGGAATCCTCTCCCTGATGGTGCTGCTGGTGCGCTCGCGCCGGATGGAAATCGGCGTGCGGCGGGCGGTGGGGGCCCGGCGGCTGGACATCATTCGCCAGTTCATCTTCGAATCCGGATTAATGGCCGGCGCGGGCGGATTTGTCGGCGTGACGGCAGCCGCCGGCCTGGTGTTGCTGATTTACAAAATCGGCGTGATGCCGGTGGTCTACGATCCGGTTTTCATAGTGGGCCCCATGGTCGGTTCGGTCCTGCTCGGGCTTTTGGCCGGCGCCTATCCGGCCTGGCAAGCCGCCAAGGTCGAGGTGCTGGACATCCTCAGAAACGAGTAGCGGCGGGTCGTTTTATCTTTCTGCAGGCGTCCGATTCGCCGTCAATTCGTCACGCGGCCAACCGGGGCGTCCTGGGCCTGGCCGGCGGCGTCGGTTCTTCGGTGTGACCGGCCGCGGTTAAAACGGTCAGGTTCACCATCTCGGCCTTTCGTTCATGGGCTTCAAATTCCGCCAGCCTTTTTTTTATATGCATAAACTTTAAACACCCGACGGCCGCAATAAAAATGGCTGCCGCCCCTAAAACTTCGGCCACGCTGATCGGATTCGAGGGCAGCCCCGTGATGGATTTGACGACACCGAAGATACCGAAAAATCCCAATGCCACCATCGTGGGAACATACACATCGGCAACCAGGAAGTCGCGGGCCCACGGCAACGGCTTCGGGTTGCGGGCGCCAATCAGAGTGATGCCGAAAAGCAGGATGGCCAAAGAGATACAGAGCGACGAATATACCAGGGACATAATTGACCTTCCTTTGGAAAACGGGAGATAGTGACACGTATACCGTTGATAATAATCCAAAGCGCCGAAAATATCGTCATAAGCTGCTCAAGAACCGTGCCTAATTATAAACTAATTGATATTGTTATAAAAAATTATGTAAAGGGCGTCGTTTTGGCCGATATCGAAGGCGTTAGACTTCCGATCGCGAGACTGAAAAAGAGAGGGATTTGGCATACAACCCGTTGACATCTCTCATTATTGCAAAATGCGAACGACGGGTTCATGCCCGAAATAAAAAAAGAACCGCCGATTCCGGATCGCGACGAGCGGGGAGTGGACTTGCGACCTTGCAGTGTTTGGAGCCGAATTTCCGGTGGGAGGGAGCCTGTGAAATTTTGTGACCTCAAATGCAAATACGCCGACTGGCCGGAGGAATTATCCGACGGGTCGAAATCATGCCGTACGTTTATCGGATTGTGGTGCCGGCTTAAAAACCGAATCGTGCATAAAAACGCCCCCTGTGCGGACAAGAAAGAGAAATAGGACGGTTGCGGGATACGAGTTGCGGGGGCGCAACTTCAAGGTTTAATAAAACACCTCAATCGTTATACTCGAAAACGCTGAACGGGGAGCCTTTGAACCTTTTGTCTTTCCAGGTCGTGCATGGGTAAATATTTAGCTATGAAAGTGTAACCTTTCTCCCACACTTACCCTGTTTTTAGAGACGATAGTGTCATCCCCCCCAAAAAATTATTTTTAAAATTCACGGGATACCGATCGTCATTCGTTTGCATGATTTTTGCTTATCAGAAGTTAAAATTTTCCCGAATTCAACCGCCGGGATGCTACTCCACACAATATTTCGGTCGGATTGGCGTCGGGTAACATCAAATGGAAAAAAATTGGAAAATCGACAGTCGATGAGCCTGCAGACCTTGATACTCGACGGCAGGCGCCTGGGCTTGAACAGGCGCATTTATTCATATGGCGCCCATATACCCGAAAGACGCTCGGGCAATGACCGCCGCAGCGGACAGGACCGCAGAAGCAACGGTGCCGCGAATCATTCGGCGATAAGCGAGCGAAGGGCTGCGGCAAGATAACCGAAAACGAAGCTCCCGGTCGACTGCCCCTCATTCCACCGCCGTCCGTCATCCGACCTCCGTCATCTGTCGTCCGCCCTCCGCCGTCTGCCCACGACTTTTCCCTTCGCCGCTAATCGTCCGTCATCCGCCCTCTGTCGCTTGTCGTCCGTTATCTGTCATCCGCCATCAGCCGACCGCCCTAATCCTTTCGCCGTTCCCATATTGCCACGCTTTCAACTTGCCCTGGATGAAATCAACGACTTTGTTATGGGTTTCCTTGCCCGACCCCTTGATCCTAAGCGGTTCTCCGAAGCAGATGTGAACCGTTTTTTCGGGGCAGATCCGACCGAAATCTTTCAGTTTGCGCCCGAGTCCCCATGCATCGGTTTTCAGTGCCACCGGAACGACCGGCACGTTGGCACGCAGCGCCAGTTTTACCCCGAGGGTGTTGAAGTTGGCCGGGTTGAAATCGACACTGCGCGTGGTCTGCGGAAAGATGACGACTGAAACGTTGCGGTCGAGCAGCTTGCGGCCGCCGTCGAGAACGGCCCTCAGGTCCTGGCGGGGGTTGGTCCGTCCCACGACGACCGGGTCCCGGCTGCGCATGACGTGTTTGAAAAAGGGGTAGGCGATGAGACTTTCCTTCACCACGAAAGTGACATCGCGGCGCGGTTGAATGAGGCAGGGCAGCACAAATGTTTCCAGAACGCTCATGTGATTGGCGATGAAGACGCAGGCGGAATCGATGCGACTGACGGCGAGCATATTTTCAATCTCGAACCGGCCGCCCACGGATTCGAGCGCTCTTATGGTATTGAGGCTGCTCCTGACCCAATCGGCACTGCCGTAACGGCCTCTTTTTGCCAAACGCGACGCGGCAAACACGATCGTGAGCACCTGAGGGTAAAAAAAGCTGGTGGCGTGACGGCGAAAAAGTGCCGGCGTCGAGCGGTGCGGCGTGCGATAGATGTTGGTCAAGGGCGACAAGATTGACGTCATGAGACTCTTTTCAAGTAAGGGTCGGAAGAAAAAATCCCAGCGGTGGATTTGTTGGCGCTGGCCTGGTCCTGCCGGCAGTTTCTCTATACACGGGTCGACCGATTTTTTCAAACGCAAATCAGGGTGAAATGACCGATAAAACCTCACGAAAGCCTTTTTGGCGATAAAATTCAACTGATGCATTAACTTTCTTTCGCAATCCGTGCTTGACATGCCGCACGGTCTTGAATAAACAAGACGTCTACTGGAAAAGGGTGTCGTTTGATGCAAATGGAAATGGGGCTAATCAAAAGGGAGGGATGCACATGGCTGACTATTTGATCAATGTTTTTCTGGATGGCGACAAATTAAAGAAGATCGAAGACGCCGGTTTGAAGGACAAGGTTACCGAAATCGACGGTAAAAAAGCCGTCCAGGTGCCGATGACCCAGAAGGATCAGAAAAAACTGGTCAAAGGCTTTCCCGGCCTGAACTTCGGCGCCGACAACGCTTGCGTTCTCCCGGCCGAGGCGGAAGAGAAACTCGTCAACATCATTTCAGAAATGAAGACCCTGGACGTCATGAAGTTTGCCATCATGAAACTTTACAATCCCCTGGCGGGGAAGGCTCCGCGCTCGGCCCAACGCTGATATCGACGGCAGCGAAGCGTCGATCCGGTGTGTGCACTGCGAGTAAGATCATAAACGAGGGAAGGGATCCACGGATTCGGTTCCCTCGTTTTTTTTTGGGGTGACGGCGTTTCGGGCGACGATTTGTCGATCAAGCGCATCGACAAAGTTGAGGAAGGCCATGCGGTTTTAACCGGTCAAGGAGGGACCATGACATCGACTGCGACCGCCCGGCGAGCGGAATTTTCAAAGAAAATGACCGAAATTCTCAATTTCGGTGCCCTGAATCTTGCCATGGCCATCGGGTACCGCACCGGCCTTTTCGATGTAATGGATACCATCGATTCCCCTGCACCACTGGCGATGATTGCCGGCAAGGCCGGCCTGGATGCCCGGTACGTGCGGGAATGGCTGGCGGTGATGGTGTGCGGGGAAATCGTCGCCCTGACTGCAAGCGATACCGGTGACGACCTCTTTTACCTTCCCCGCGAACACGGGGACCTGCTCACGCGACGGGCCGGAAACTCGAATTTGGGCGTCTACACGCAGGAAATTCCGCTGCTGACCACCTGTGCCATGGATGCCGTGGTGAAGCGGTTCAAAACCGGTGAGGGTGTTGATTACGGCAGCTATCCGAAGTTTCAGGCCTTCATGTCGCAACTGGCGAATGCCAAACACCGCCAGACGCTGGTAGACCACTTTTTACCCACGGTGGACGAAGGACGGATCATCCGGGAACTGAGTGCGGGCATCCGGGTATGCGATGTCGGTTGCGGCGAGGGCATCGCTTTGATGCTCATGGCCGAAGCTTTCCCGCGCAGCGAGTTTATCGGCATCGACATCGGTACCGAGGTGATTCAATCGGCCAGATCGGCGGCCCGGCGGCAGGGGTTCAAGAATTTGACCTTTGTCGAACTCGATGCCGCGGCCTTACCGCGGAGCGCCGACCTGGCACAGTCTTTTGACTACATTACGGCCTTTGACGCCATTCACGACCAAAGCCGTCCGCTTGCGTCCCTTAGGGGCATCTATGCGATCCTCAAGCCGGGGGGCCTTTTTTCCATGATCGACATTGCGGCGAGCAGTCATGTGCAGGAGAACCGCAACCATGCCATGGGGGCCTTTCTGTACACCGTCAGCCTGCTGCACTGTCTGCCGGTGGGCCTGGTCGACGGCGGCATGGGCCTGGGAATGATGTGGGGCCGCCACAAAGCGGTTGCCCTTCTCGCTGAGGCCGGCTTCGAGCAGATCCAGGTGCTCGAGATCCCCGAGGATTCCTTCAATTTTCATTTTTCCTGCCGGCGCCCCCGAAGCTGAAGGTTTCCCGCTCCGGCCCGGCCTGCGTAACTCAGTTGAGTCACTTAAGTCGGTTCGGGCGGTTTTGTCGGTTACGATAAGTTTCCGATCCAGCCACATCCTTGACGCTGAATCAGATCTGCGGTCGATATTACTTGTTCTGCAGTTGAACCCTCCTTTTGTTTGAATCCCCTGTCTGTTCTCTCCTTCATTTCCGCGCCAAGGCACTTTAAGCGATACTTTAACAATTGGATGCGGCAAATTTCGCATTCCTTGTGGGGAATACCACCCACTTCGGGGGCCCTCTGCGTGGGCCGGATGGAGGAGTTTATACTCTAAGATACTATTATAACTTAATAAATAATCAAACAGCAAGGATGGCACGCTCTGTGTAATCTAATGCTGCCACGAGGAAGCGGCGATACTTAATCAGGGGTATTCTGAAAATGGTGAATCTTCAGAAATTACAAGGGTTGAAAATCCTTCTGGTGGGAAATGATCCCTGCATCCGCGAAGCATTGGCCACGGCGCTGCGGGATGAAGGCTGCCGGGTGGACGGCGTTTCGTCGACTGCCGATGGTCTGTGCGGTTTAAAAGAAGAATCTTTCGACGTCATCATCAGCGACTTCAACCTGCCGGGAGTCAATGGGTTGGAATTTTTGAAAACTGCGAACCGGCAATGTCCGGCGGCGATAAAAATCATGTTGGCCGCCTACGGTGATGTCGATCCAATGTCGAAGGCCTTCAAGTACGGCATCGATGATGTGATCGAGAAGCCTTTTCCATTCGAATCGCTTCTCTATACGATTTCAAAACAGCTGGTTCGCAAGGATTCGGCGGGAAAGGGGTAAACCACCTCATCATGGAAGGGAACCCAACATGCTTAGTTTTATAGTTTATTTTATTATTGCCGTCGTTGCCGGGGGAGTGATCGCGGCCTATGCCTACCTGGTCGTCATAAACCGCGAAAACGATCTGCCCGATTTCGAAGACGTCGAAAGCGGGTCGGAGGAAAACGGGATCGGTTGACACCCCGGCCTCAGCGCGAATGCAGGCCCATCAGCAAGACCCCGCCTCCGGAAGCGATATCAGCCTCGGGCCCGTCGGCCTGGCCGTTTTCAGGGGCCGCCCCGCAAATAGGGTTGGTCCGGAATGAGGGTGACGGTTTTACCCTTCGGATCGATTTTAACGGCCACGCGATCGATGCTGGAATAATAGATCCCCACCTTTTCACCGCCCGGGCCCAAGATATATGCGCCATGCGGCTCATAGTTTTGATCCGTCCACACCCAGAACACCATTTTCTTGAACTCATCGGTCCCGGAGTCCACCAGCTGCCAGAATTTAGAGTCCAGGGCATACCGCCGGTCGATGCCGGCGATGGCATAGGGCATGTTGCTGCGGCCCAGATAGTAATACGCATAGGCGGCATCCACCTGATTGTTCCGGAACGCCTTCGTCACGGCCGGGTCGCGCCGAATCTTGCCGTAATTGTCGCAACCGGCAAGCCCCGAAAAAAAGGTCAACACCGCCAGCAGAGCCGTCAGCGGAACCTCGACGCGGGCCGGCGTCCATGGGTTTATCTTCATCTTTCACCTGAGAATTTCGTTGTCATCGGTTGACAGTGGGGGTTTCCAAGCGACGCCGCACTGGGCCGGGGCAAAAAATGCCATCAACCAAGCGGCTTGACGCGCTGTAATTTTTGGCATTATTATCGGGGCCGCACTCAAACTTTCGGCCAGGCCCCGGTCTTCCGGCCTGGTGGGAGCAGTCTCCGACACGATCTTCGCGGACCGGCGACCGGTCAAACCTGAACAAACCCGCCCGATGTCACTCGCCTGTTGGCCGGCAGCATCGGTTTCGAGGAGAGTCCGATGGACCTTAACAGATTGAAACCGGCTGTGCCTAAGTACGCCCTGATGGCCATGGCCGGGTTGTTGTGGACCACGGTGGGGCTGGGGCTTTGTCGGCTGGGGTACAAGTGGGTGAGCCTGTTGCCCGGCACGCGGTCCCTGCCGATCGGCATTGCCGGCGGGGTGCTGGCGGTCATGACGTATCGCACAAGCTTCTCCGCTGTTGCGGCAAAAAACATCGAGCGCTTGTGCCGTTTGCCGGACAGGGGCTGCCTGTTCGCCTTTCAGGCCTGGAGAAGCTACCTGATCATCGTCTTTATGATAGGACTGGGGGTGGTCCTGCGCCACTCGCCTGTTCCAAAAGCCCTTCTGGCGGTCCTCTATTTCGCCATCGGCGGGGCACTGATCATGGGAAGTTTCCGCTATTATGCACTTCTTTGGCGAATTCTGGCCGGCAGGGGGCCGGATCGGCAGACGTGAAGGCCCGCCGCAGCCGCCCGGCTTCATTCAACGGACGCAAACGGCCATACAGTCCCTGACATCAGGCGCCACAGCGCCGGCGCAGGGTTTCATGCAGGTGCGCCGTGACCGGGCCGACCTGTCCGCCGGCGATGCGGCGGCCGTCGATCGTCACGATCGGCAGCACTTCGGTCACGGTGCCGGTTAAAAAAACCTCATCGGCGCCGAAAAGTGCGTCGGTTTTAAAAAGGCGCTCCTCAATCGGGATGCCCAGCTCGCGGCACAGCTCGATAACCACCTTGCGGGTGATGCCCGGCAGGATGCGCGGCGTCAGGGGGTGCGTTACCACCGTCTTGTCTTTAACGATGCACAGGTTGGAGCTGGTGGCTTCGCGCACCACGCCCTCGGATGAGACGAACAGGGCATCGAAGGCCCCGGCCGCCAGGGCCTTCTGCTTGGCCATAACGTTCGGCAGCAGCTGCACGGTTTTCAGGTCGCAGCGGCCCCAGCGAAAATCCTCCACCGTGATGGCGGCGGCGCCGTTTTTTCGCAGTTCGGCCGGTTTTTCCTCGATGGCCCGCACCGTCATCACGACCTGGCAGCCGGCGGCGTCCGGGAAAGCGTGGTTGCGGGGCGCTACGCCGCGTGAAATCTGGATGTAAACGCCGGCGCGCGGAAGACCGGCTTTCTCGAACAACGTTTCCACGGCCTGGCGGATGGTGTCACGCGACAGCGGTGGGAAAGACAATCCGTCAAGAGAGCGTTCGAGACGGTCCAGGTGGTCTTCGAGGTAAAAAAGGCGGCCGTTGTAGCTGGCGATGAACTCGTAGACTGCATCGCCGAACTGATATCCGCGGTCCTCGATCGGGACCAGCGCCTTTTCGATCGGCAGGTAGTCACCATTAAGATATGCCAGCTCTGGCATCGGGAATCCTCCTTCTTTTTTCATGTATTGGCCCGGCGGCAGGGCGGCCGATTAGCTCCCGGCCGCATCAGCCCCCTGACAGCCCGGTATTTGGCCGGACCCGCCCGGGTGCCGAAAAACAAGGGAGCGTGTCGGAGAGAAAGCCACAGAGTTTAGACAAATGCAAGACCTATCCGGTATATAGCGCCTGAGCGAAAACTCTCATCCCAAGTAAGAGGGGTTGGGGGAGGGGGATGTAACTGCTGAATATTATTCACCCCCACCCCGGCCCTCCCCCGTCAAGGGTGAGGGGAAAAAAGTTACCGTTCAACCACTGCTTTAAGCGTCCATCACCATTACCGTAAGGAGAAGGACATGCGCGACCGTAGAGCCGAAATAAGCCGGGTCCTTGAAGAAGGGCAGGAGCGAACCGTCACATTTTTCGAAACCCTTTCGCCGCCGGACCTCGATCTGCCGGTTTACGTCGACGAGGTGCACTGGACGGTCCGCCGGGTGCTGGCGCATTTCATCACCATTGAAACGTCGATGCAGTGGCTTTTCCGCAACATGCTGGCGGGCGGTCCCGGTGCACCCGAAGATTTCGACCTCGAGCGCTTCAACCGCACTCAGCCGGCCAAGCTCGACGGGTCGTCCCTGGCTGAACTGATCGATCGGTTCAGGGTGGTTCGCGCGGAAACGATCGGCATCGTGGCTGGCATGCAGGAGTCGGACCTGGAGCGGGTCGGCCGCCACCCCTTTCACGGAACTGGCCGGCTCGATCGCTTCATCCTCTGGGCCGATGAACACGCCCGCCTGCACGAACGCGACGTCCACAATGTCCTGGAAGCGGCAGGGAAATGAGACTGCCGCTCAACGCGGTGCCAGCGTCAGCACGCCGCGCTCCGAATTGAGGTCCATGCGAAAGCGGCGCAGGTAGTTCAATCCCAACAGTCCCACTTCCGGCTGGTTCGGCAGGTCGAGCACAAGGGCTTCGACATTGTAGAGCCGCCGGCCGTCGACCTCGATGGACGGCAGCACCACCGCCTCGGCCTCGAGGGTGCCTCCGGCCGTGTGGACCTGGCGCCGCACGGCCCCCGCCTTGTCCGTCAGGCCCAGTTTCCGGGCGGTGGACCGGGGGATGGTGACCATTGAGGCGCCCGTATCGACCACGAAACTCTGTTCGACTCCGCTGCTCAACACCGCCGCGACCGGAATCTGTTCGGAGCCGGGCGCAAAACGGATAACGATCTTGCCCGCTTCGCTCTTAAATACCGCGATCTGATCCTCCAACAGTTTGACCTGATGGTTCAGATCGGCGGGATACGCCTGTGCATAGAGCAGCCGTTCGGCGGTCGGCCAGTCGGAGAGGGCCAGGGCCAACTCCACCCCCATGAGATGAATGCGGAGGTTGCCCTCAAAAGCGGCCCGGGCGCGCTCGTAGGCCGTTTGTGCGGCGGCAAGGTCACCGCTTCGAATCGATTCATCCAGCCATTGCCGGTACAGGCGCCAGCGGGTATCGTCCAGCTCGGGCATCGGGATACCACCGAAGGCGGCCGGATCGGCCTGCACATTTTCAATCAGGTCGACGGCGGCACCGGCCCCGTGGGCCTTGTGCGTGATGCCGGCCACCTCGATGGCGAAATCCACATCGCCGATCGCAGCCAGAATCCGGTCGTCGAAGGCATCGGCGGCCTCTGCAGTCCGGCCGTTTTGCCGCATCCGGTCTATCAGGGTCTCCATCCGGGTGACGATCGCCGCCGGTTGAAGATGGTCAAAGGCCTTGGTGCCATTGGCCGCCGGGTTTGAAAGAAAAGCCCCGGCAAGCAAGCGTAACTGGTCGGCTGCGGACGCATCCGTTTGGGCCAGGGCCAGAATCATCTGTTCCTCACGGCTGTTTTCGAAAGTCGACCGGTAGTAATCGCCGACGCCGAGTTCATATACCAGGTCTTCGCCCTCGAGTCCGCGCCACAAATAACCGGTGGCCTCCGAATCGGCGAATGTCCAGCCCACCACACGATCTTCCTGGATGAACATACCCGGCTCGATCGGTACGTCCACCAAGACGACCCGCGTCACGTAGCGCTGATCGAAGCGATCTTGCGGCATCACGGCGCTCACTTTCCGGTCGGATGCCAACGAGGCCCACAGCAGGGGTTTCGACTCATCCCAGGGTGCCAGCCGCGGACCGGACACGTCGGCGTTCGGCTGCAGCTGCCAGATCCCCACGGCATCGGTTTCACCGATGACGCCGCCGACAATCTCCTGCACAGTCCCGTCTTCGGAATCAAACTGCCAGGAATATCCGCCGAGACAGCTTGCGGCCGGCAGGGCCAGCCACCCGCGGCCGACGATGGCCGCCTGAATCCGGGCGACGGGGTTGCCGGCTATGTCTTTGATCGTCACCGTTCCGACCGGCGGTTTCAGCCGGATGCCGGCCGCCCAGAAGCGCCCCTGGCCGGCCTCAGGCGCCAGCGCACTATCTTTTGAGGTGGCCGGAAGGCCCGGGGAGGAGACCGGAAAAGCGATGACACGCGGGCCGGGGGGCGACAGGCCGCGGAGTATAAAAAAGACCGCCCCGGCCACAAGAAAAAGACCAGCGAGAACAGCCGTCAGTGGCATCCGGCGGCTATTGCGCTGGTTCAAATCGCGGCCGCAATGCGAACAAAAACGGTCGGTTTCCCTTAGCGGGGTGTGGCAGTCAGGGCAGATCATGGCTCACTTCGAAGCGGCCGTCATTTTTTTCGGGCCAGATTACCGTAAAATCGGTTGCACCCGCTCGGCGCCAGGCGGCTTTGGCCTTGTCGAGCAGGGAGTGGTGCAGGGTTTCCTTTATTTTGACGAAAGCGGCTTCTGGGTCATCGGTTTGGATGTAAATATTCATCGTGTCGTCGCCGAAGTCGTGGCCTTGAACCAGGTGGCGTTCCTCCAGGTGGGCGATGAGCGTATCCTCCAGGTGGACGAGTTCCTCGAAATCATCGAAGTCACGCCCCTGAAATTGTAAAACGAGTTGATATTGCATGGAAGCGGTTGTCCTTTCTTTTATTGTGGCCCTCGGAGACCGGCCGGGTCAAAACCGTTGCCGTGACCCGCAATTGGTTTTTCAGCGGCAGGCGCCGGATATCGGACAGCCCTCATGCTTGAGCAGCCATTCTTTGCGCCACAGTCCGCTGCCGTAGCCGACCAGCTTGCCGTTTTTACCGATGATGCGGTGACAGGGAACGATGATGGCGATCGGGTTGCGGCTGTTGGCGGCACCGACGGCCCTGACGGCGCGCGGCCGGCCGACGTCCCGGGCGATGTCCTGGTAGGAGGCGGTGCAGCCGTAAGGCACGGTTCGCAGCTGCTGCCAGACCTGCTGCTGAAAATCGGTGCCATCGAACACCGTTTCGACCTCGAATTCGCGGCGGCTGCCCTCGAAATACTCGGCCACCTGCCGGACGGCCTCGGCGACCAGGGGATTCGACGCGATTTCCAGACAGCGGTCCGTCACGAAGTTCAGGCCGATCACGGCCGTCGACGTGCCGGCGACCTCGATCAGGCCGATGGGGGATTCGTAGTAATCGAAATGTATGGCGTTCATAACAGGCAGTTTTTGTAGAAAGTGACTGATCCGTCAAGCCTAAAATGAGGCGCCGGCATCCCCACCAGTCGATGCCAGAGAAACATCCGGCTGGCGATCGAGGCCGCCGGTCGAACGAAAGCCGTATCAAAAAAGGTAATTTTGGCCGAAAACGTCCTGTATTCTGTCATTTCGGGTTGGTATACGGGGCTTTGAGTTCTACTTATAATGCTATTGACGTCCGGACAAGTCAAAAAGTAAATAAATTTTTTGGGAAAAAATTTATGAAGCGCAGCAGAGCTGCTTTGATTTATAAAAATTAAAAGAGCACATTCGAAAACCCAAACACCCAATAAACCCAAACACCCAATCAACCCAATCAACCAAATAGACCCACTACCCCCAAAGGAGGCAACCAAATGATTTCACTGAAACAAGCCTTGCGCTGGCTATCGTTGCTGGCCGTATTTTTTCTCACAGCGGGCGCCGGCTTGGCCGCCGATGAGTGCACGGCCGTGTATGGGACCGGAGCGCCCCGGATTTCGCTCGCCACCGGCAGCCCGGGGGAACTGGGCTTGGTCGAGGCCCTGGCCAAGGAGTTCAACCGCCAGAACGGCACCAGCCTGTGCTGGGTCAAGGCCGGTTCGGGTGAATCGCTCGACATGCTCAAGGCCAAGCAGGTCGACCTGATTCTCGTCCACGCCCCGGCAGCCGAAAAAAAGGCCGTGGCCGAGGGCTGGGCGGCCAACCGCACCCTGATCGGGTCGAATGAATTTTACATCGTCGGACCGCCGGCCGACCCCGCCGGTATCGCCCGGGCCGGCAGTGCGGCCGAAGCCTATCGGAAAATCGCCTCCACCAAAGCCAAGTTTTTTTCGCGCGGGGACAACTCCGGCACGCACAAGAAGGAGATGGCGGTCTGGCAAAAGGCGGGGATCGCGCCGGCCGGCGATTGGTACATCGTGACCAACGATTTCATGATGGCCACGCTTAAAAGGGCCGATGCCGAAAAAGGGTATTTCATGACCGACAGCAGCACCTGGGTGGCCGCTAAAAAAGATTTGCCCAACCTCACGATCCTCTTCCGGGGCGACCCGATGCTGATCAACACCTATCACGGCCTCTGCCAACCGCCGGGCGCCACGACCGCGCAGCCCTCGGCCGCGAAATTCATCGCGTTCGTGGCTTCAGAGGAGGGGCAGAACATCATTCGCGCTTACGGCAGAGACCTTTACGGCGACAGCCTTTACAACGATGCAAAGTACGCCAGTCAATATGATCACTAATCCGTCTAAAAAAAACCGGACTTCGACGGAGGACATCACTGGGGCGCTTGGCGTGCGCCCCGGATTTTCGCCGCACCTTAGGGCCCACTCAAAAATAACTTACCATTTTGGACGCCGATGCATCCCGTCCGGCTGACGGTGCAAAATTTCGGAATGTCCGGATATTCCTGCGATTTTACGCCCCTCCGGCCGGGTGCCTCAATGACCAAAATCACCAACTAATTTTTTCGCTAGCCCTTCGTCTCGCGGAACTGGTCCTGCTCGCTTCGATGAAAAGGATTCATGGATTTAAAATATTTCTTTTGATGGCCGATTTATTCCAGCCGACATTGCCCCACTCCAGCAGACCGCAGATCCGTTTAACAGCTTCCCGTTCAGCAATTGTCACACAGCCGGCCCATTTGCCACCGATTTTTCGAGACGGTTCCCGGAAGGCCTCTAAAAAGACCGCTGTTCCCTTTTAGTTCGAAAATAGAATGTAATTCGGAAAAAGGTAGGCGCCTCCGCACGGATGAACGGTTGCGAAAGACGGCTGAAACTCGCCGCCTACGGGGTCTAAGCCCTGACCAGGACCGTCCTCAAACAAGGGGTTCGGGGTTGTCACCAAGGTTGTGCCTTTCATATGGTATCAGCTTTGGGCCCGGTCTAAGACGGCTCAGATAGTCAGCCGCTGTTCTCAACCGCTCATCCGGTCTCCGGGCGCGTCATTTTCATGCACTGTGGCGGCCCAGGGTCATGAGTGTTAAGCATTGGTTATTGACGGGACCGGTTGGAGTTATTAATGATTCTTGGGCACATGCATAAATGATGGAACGTTCAGTCTAAGGGTCGCCGCGGACGGACCGATTCAGACGGCACGGATAAATGAATCATCTGCCGGGTGTCTTTAGAGAGGGATGATGTATGGCGAACGAATGGTTTGCGTTTCTGAAAAAAGATTATCTCCAAGGGTTTCCGGCATTTTGCGGGTTCGAAGTCGAACGGGTAAACCGTGGTGTATTCGAAACACGACTGGCCGTCGGTGATATGCACCGCCAGCAGGACGGCTTCGTTCATGCCGGTGTCATGGCCACCATGGCAGACCACACGGCCGGTTATGCGGCCTTCACACTGGTCTCTGAAAGGGAGCGCATCCTGACCATCGAGTTCAAGATCAACTATTTCAAGCCGGCCCTGGGAGACTCCCTCTTGTGCCGGTCGCGGGTGGTGCATGCGGGCAAAAAAATCATGGTTTCGGAATCGGAGGTGTTTTCTGTGCCCGACGGGGAGGAGAGACTGGTCGCCAAAGCGATGGTAACTCTCATGGCAGTGGTACTGAGTGCCGGTGGCGCGAAGGTAAACAGTGCGCCGCACTGAAGGTCGACCCCGCCACCAGGAGAGATACTGAGTCGGACTGAGGTGAGACGAAAGGGCACCACCGATCGAAACCACTTAAAGACAGGGATTGCCGGATGACGACAAAACCAGGATTGACAGCTAAATTGCGGCGTATATTCTTCGGCAAGGCGTTTATCATCACCGTTGGCGTTCTGATCCTCTATACGCTTGGCGGCTTTTTACTCGCCCCCTATCTCGTGAGACATTATGTACCCCTAATCTCGCAGGACCTGCTGCAGCGTGACGCCCATATCGGCAAGGTTCATTTCAACCCGTTTCTGTTCACGCTCGAGGCCAATGATTTCGAGCTCATCGAAACGGATGGAACACCGATCGGGGGTTTCAAGCGCCTGCTGGTCGACTTTGAATTGAGCAGCCTGTTTCGATGGGCCTGGACTTTTCGCCAAATCACTCTGGACGAACCCCTGGTCAATCTCGTCATCGGAACCGACGGCGCTCTCAATCTTGCCAAGCTGACTACGAAGGGACCGGATCAAACCGAAGAATCCGATTCGGGGCCACCGCGACTGCTGCTTGAAAACATCGCGATTTCAAGCGGTGCCATCGACATCATCGACCGGCGGCAATCGTCGCCGGCAACCCTGACGTTTCGGTCCCTCGACATCCGGTTGACGGACATTTCCACCCTTCCCGACCGGAAGGGGCCATATACGCTGGTGGCGACGACGCCGGACGGTGAATCGGTCAACTGGGCCGGGGGGATATCCTTGCATCCGTTCCGGTCGACCGGCAATCTCACCCTGGACAACATCAAGGTGGCCACCCTGTGGGAATTTATAAGGGACAGTGTCGCCATAGACTCCCCGACCGGCACACTCCACCTCGACACCAACTATGAACTCGATCTCAGCGGTCCGTCTCCAAAACTGACGCTTGACGGTGTCGCTACCCGCCTTGCCGGGCTATCACTCAGGCTTACCGGTGCCGAGGCCCCGTTTTTCACTTCCAAGAAGCTTGCAGTGAGCGCAACCCGGTTCGATCTGACCACTCGAAAACTGGAAATCGGAAAATTATCCCTCAACGGAGGTGACGTCAATGTCGCTGTCGACCAGGAAGGCAATTTGAACCTGCAGCGCATCGTCCGACAGACAGCCGGCGACGGCGCTCGTCCGCAACGGGCTATCCAAAAGAGCGAGCCGAAGGCTCCAAACGGCCGGGAAGAAAGTTCCTGGGCCGTCAAGGTCGGTTCATTCGACATCACAGAGACGGCGCTCGCCTACCGGGATTTGAGCCGCACGCCGGCCCTCGATGCCGGCCTGGGAGATATCACGGTCAAGTTAAGCGCTGAAGCGGGTGCAGCTGCGGACAAGGCCCGGATACGACTGAACGGCATCTCGGTTGCTGCAAAAAAGATCCATGCGGGTTTGCTCGGTTCCCCCGAACCCGCGCTCCGGGTTGATAAACTGGCTCTGGAGGGCGGGGTCTTCGACCTCGGCCAACGGTTAGTGACGCTCTCCCGAGCCGGTTTCGAGGGGGGACACGTCGACGTTGTCCGTGAGGCCGGCGGCGAGATAAACCTCACCCAGCTTCTAGTGCCGCCGCAAAGTGGCGCCGTGCGCCGCGGGTCCGAAGAAGCCGCCGCCAAGGGCAACCCCTGGCGGTATGCCGTGAAAACCGTCGAAGTATCGGGTGTCACAACCGCCCTTTACGATCGTACGGTCAAGTCGGACGGACCGCTGCTGACCCTGAATCCGCTCGACGTTTTGCTCACCGACGTCGACGGAAAATCCCCCATGGGTTTTAAGGCAGACATCAAGATAGACGCGGGAGGAAGCGTTGCGGCCGCCGGCACAATCGATCCTTCCGGCCCGACGGTCGAATCGCGCATCGATGTGGCCGGGGTGGTGTTGACACCCTTGCAGCCTTACATCGAGTCGGTTGCGAAACTCGACATGCATTCCGGCGAGTTATCCTCCCAGGGAACACTGCGATACGGTATGAAGGATGTCGGCGCGGACCTTGCTTACGACGGTGGGTTGAACCTATCAAAGCTGCGTTTGACCGAGTCCGGATCCAAGGACACCCTGCTGGGATGGCAGGCGCTGAAAACCGACCAGTTAAAGCTCCGGCTGGCGCCGAATCGGCTCGACGTCAAGGAAATCAAGCTCGACCGACCGATCGGCCAATTGATCATCGGAGAAGACAGATCGGTGAACCTCGTACAGGTGTTCAAAACCGGGCGCCCGGCTGCCGGTTCTACCGCCGGCACCGGTCCTTCAAAGACAGCCGATGGGAACGTATTTCCAGTCAGCATTCAAAAATTGCGGATTGACAACGGGATCTTGGATTTTGCCGATTTGAGCCTGACGCCTCAATTTGGAACCAAGATCCATCAACTCGGCGGCGTGGTGACCGGGATGTCCTCGACCCCGGGTTCCCGTGCTCAGGTCCAGCTCGAGGGCAACGTCGATGAATACGGTCTGGCAAAAATCGGAGGTGAAATCAATGTCTTCGATCCCGTCGCGTTCACCGACATCGACATGACATTTCAAAACGTGGAGATGGCCGGCCTGACGCCCTATTCGGGCAAGTTTGCCGGCCGGAAGATCGATTCTGGAAAACTGTCGCTGAATCTTGAGTACAAGATCGACAACGGCAAGCTGCTGGGCGACAACCAGATCGTCGTCGACAAACTTAAACTCGGTCAGCCCGTGAAAAGCCCCGAAGCGGTCAATCTGCCGCTCGATCTTGCCGTTGCCCTCCTGGAGGACGCCGACGGGGTCATCGACATCGGTTTGCCGGTGCGGGGCGATCTCAACGATCCGAAGTTCAGCTTCGGTCACCTGATCGGAAAAGCGCTCGTCAACCTGATCACAAAAATTGCGACAGCGCCCTTCCGTGTGCTGGGCGCGCTCGTCGGCGGGGGGGCTGAAGGAAATTTCGATGCCATCGCCTTTGAACCCGGTGACGCCGCCGTGCCGGCGCCGGAAAAAGAAAAGTTGAAGAAGCTGGCTTTGGCATTGCAAAAACGGCCGCAGTTAAAGCTCGAAGTTCAGGGGCGTTACAGCGCGGAAATCGATGGAAAGGAACTCAAGGGGCTGAGTGTACGTCGAGCCGTCGCCGGGCGTCTCGGTACGAAACTTGAGATGGATGAGGACCCCGGTCCGGTCGATTACGGCAATCCCGATACCCAAAGCGCGCTGGAGGCGATGTTTGCGGAGCGCTTCGGCGCTCCGGAGCTAAAGGTGCTCAAGGAATCCCTGGAAAAGGATAAGAGCAAATCCGCTCAATCAGCCGTTCAGCCCGCCCAGACGGAAAAGGTCGAGGATCCGGGGCAAATGTCGAAGGCCATTTACGCCCGTTTGCTGGAAAGCGAACCCCTGCCGGCGACGGTGCTGACCGAACTCGCCGAGGCCCGCGCCCGCGCTATTGTTGCTGTACTGACCGGTGACGGCGCTGTTGCCCCGGCGCGCTTGTCGACCAAACCGCCCGAACCGCTGCCGAAGGATGCGCCTGTTACAGCTAAGCTCTCCCTCACCCTAACGCGAAAATCTTCGTGATACGGAAAAGATTGTACGTCTCTCGATGGGATTTGATCAAATATTAAGGTGATATGGTGATTGACACGGCTGGTTTCAAAACTGTTTTCAAAGATAGGTGAAAAAAATGAAAACGTCCTTTCCACCCCGGATCGATTTGGCCCGACTGCCGACACCGACCCAGCCGTTGCGGCGCCTGGGTCAGGAACTCGGTGTCGAACTCTATGTCAAGCGGGATGATCTCACCGGTGCCGCGCTGTCCGGCAACAAGATCCGCAAACTGGAGTTCGTGATGGCCGATGCGCTATCCCAAAACGCCGACACCGTGATCACCTGCGGCAGGGGCCACGGCGGGGCAGCCGGCGGCTGCCAAATTCATCGCCTTCACGGCATCCGAAGACGGGCAGGACACCATCCGCGCCTTCGGCAAAGACGAGCACGGCGACAGCCTTTACAACGATGTGGCCTACGCCAGCCAATACGACCACTGACCCGCACCGGCCAGAAGCTATTATAGGTGATGGTGAGTTGCCGGAGCGCCCAGCGGGCGCTCCGGCCCGGATTTGCTGAAAATAGGTGTTTTAGCCCCCCATGTATCAAGCGAGTATCAGAATTACATCACCATCCACCGTTCTGTCGATTACATAATGGTTTCCCGCCGCTTCAACCCGCGCAATCCTTAAGCTCTTTTTCTATTGTCCCGATTCCTTGCAGCCCCTATAATCACATCGTCTTCTCTTCGGCATAAGCGTGCCGTCTTGTCCGGTCCGGGCCAGTGGTTCCTGCTGCGGGCGCAAACGGTTTAAAAGGGCTTGTACAAGTGGGTATAGCCACCGACATCATTCTTCTCATCGTGACGGCGTTCTTCTTCGGTCTGCTGTTGCATTGGCTTGGTCAGCCCCTGATTCTGGGCTATATCGCGGCGGGGGTTTTTTTGGGGCCGCACACCGGCGGGCTGACGGTCTCGAACATCCACGAGATCGAGCTGCTGGCCGAGATCGGCATCGCCCTTCTTCTTTTCGCGCTCGGGCTCGAGTTTTCCCTCAAGGACCTCCAACCGGTCAAGAAGGTGGCGCTGATCGGCACGCCGATACAAATGCTCCTGACGATCGGACTCGGCATCGGCATCGGGCAGTTGATGGGGTGGGAATTGAAATCGTCGCTGTGGCTCGGCGCCATTATCTCGCTTTCGAGCACCATGGTGATTCTCAAAACCTTGATGAACCAGGGCTGGCTGGGAACCCTTTCGAGCAAGGTGATGATCGGCATGCTCATCGTTCAGGACCTGGCCGTGGTTCCGCTGATGATCATCCTGCCCCAGTTGAACAACCCGGCCGTGGGACTGCCCGTGCTGGGTTTTGCGGCCCTGAAAGCGGCGGTCTTCATCGCTGCAGTGGTGTTTCTGGGAACCAGGTTGCTGCCGCGCCTGCTGATGCACATTGCCAAACTGGGTTCGCGGGAGCTTTTTTTGCTGGCCATCACCGCCATCGGCCTGGGGGTGGGCTATGTGACGCACATGATAGGGCTTTCTTTCGCTTTTGGCGCCTTTGTGGCCGGCATGGTCCTGAGTGAGTCGGATTACGGTCACCAGGCCCTGAGCGATATCATCCCGCTGCGCGACTTGTTCGGGTTGCTGTTTTTCACGTCGGTGGGGATGCTGCTGGACCCGGCCTTTCTGTTGAACCACATCTGGGAAGTGCTTTTTCTGGTCGTGGCCGTCGGTCTGGGCAAAGGTCTTATTTTCGCGTTCGTTGTCCGGATGTTCAACTACGGGAATGTCATCCCGCTGGCCGTCGGGCTCGGCCTCTTTCAAATCGGTGAGTTCTCTTTCGTTTTGGCAAGGGTGGGGCTTGCGACGAAATCGATCGACAGCGATCTTTACGCACTGGTACTGACCAGCGCCATTTTGACGATGGTGCTCACACCGCTGATCTCGGGCCGGACGGCCCGAATATACACGTTGAAAAAGCGCTGGTTTCGCCACGAGACGCTCGAATCGTCCAACATCCCGGATGCCGGCCTCACCGGACACGTGGTCATCGTCGGCGGCGGACGCGTGGGATTTCAGATCGCCCGGATCCTGAAACGTTTCGGCATGCCGTTTGTGATCGTCGATCTCGACCACCGCCGGTTCGAACAAGCCAAAATGGCGGAAATGTCGGTCGTTTATGGCGACGCGGGCCAGGAGGCCGTCCTCGAGGCCGCCCGGGTCAAGACCGCGGCGCTTCTGGTACTGACGATTCCCGGACTGGTTTCCGCCAGAACAGTCGCCGAGCAGTCGCGGCGGATGAACAGCGGGCTTACGATCGTGGCGCGCACCTCGGGTCCGGATTTTTTCGATTCACTGAAGGATGCCGGCGTTTCCGAGGTCGTTCTGCCGGAATTCGAGGGCAGCCTCGAAATGACCCGCCAGTCGCTTCTGCACCTCCGGGTCCCGCCGACCGAAATCCAGCGCTACACCGAAACGGCGCGGCAGGAACTCTACGCCACCTGGTTCGAGGAAGGCAAGGAATACCGGTTCCTGTCCCAGCTGCGGGGCGCCGAACAGCAATTCGATCTGCAGTGGGTCCGCCTGGCCCCCGAAAGCCCGATGGCCAATACATCGATCGGTGAGAGTGAAATCCGCAAAAAGACCGGAGTCTCGGTCGTCGGGGTGGTGCGGGAGGAGCAGTTAAAGCCGAATCCCGACGCGGATTTCGTTTTGAGGCCCAATGACCTGATCGCCATCATAGGGGAAGAAAAGGACCGGGAGGCTTTCTGCCTGATGACAGCAACTACCCGTTGCAGTGTGTAGGGCCGAAAATTTTTTCGCCCGTGTGTGAACCGCCCCCGGCCATCGTCTTCTTTCTGGAGGTGCCCATGACCAACCCGATTCCCGGCAAACTGCTGACGACCGCCATGGCCGTGATGCCGCATACCGATGTCTCGCGTGCGCTCGAAATGGCCCTGTCGCTGGACGTGCCCTTCTGGCCGCAGCTGCCCAACTTGAGTTACTACGAGGACATGTACGTGCAGGCGGCCGAACATTTTCCCGGTATCATTTTGAACATGGAAAAAAGGACCCTGCGGTTTTCCATGGATAAATTTGCAGAGGAGCTGGAAGAGGCGCTGCTGCGATTCGAGGACCCGACCTTTTTCGACGTCAGCGAGACCTATTCGGCGGTGTACCACCGTTTCCTGGCGCTGGACCTGAAGGACAGGCCGGCCATTCGCGGGCAACTGGAAGGGCCGGTCAGCTTCGGCTTCAACATCCTGGATCAGGATGACCGCCCGATTCTCTTCGATGACACCGTGCGGCCCTTCATGCTGGATTTCATGGCCAGGCGCTTGAACGTTCAACTGGCGCGGCTCAAGCAGCGCAACGACGCGGCTTTCATGTTCGTGGATGAACCGGGACTGCAATTCTTGTTTTCGGCCCTGGCCGGATACGGCGACCTGAAGGCCAAAGGGGACCTGGACCAATTCTTCGCCCAGGTGGACCGGCCCAGGGGCATTCATCTGTGCGGCAACCCGGATTGGGATTTTCTGCTGAACCTGGACCTGGACGTTCTCTCGCTGGATGTCTACACCAATGCGGAAATCTTCTCTTCCTACGCTGCCTCCATCAAGAAATTTCTCGATCGCGGCGGCGTCATCGTCTGGGGCATCGTGCCGACCGGTTTCGAAGCGTTTAGCCAGGAGGAGATCCCCTCCTTGATCCGGCGCCTCGAGGACGTCTGGAAAATCCTGTGGTCCAAGGGCATCGATCGGGACCTCCTCATCGCCCGCGGCATGCTGTCGCCCGCCACCTGCTGTCTGGTGAACCCGGACAGGGAGCGCACGGTGGACCGCGCCTTTGCCGCCGTAAACGGGATGGCGGAGGCATTGAGGACCAAATATCTTCAATGAGTCAAGATTTTGCATTGTTAGTCCCTTATCTTTGAAATTGTATGTCGCTTGCGCACAAAATTTTTTGTTGTCTCCGGAAACCTTTATCAATCGCTGATTTACAAGCAAGATGTGGAATTGTTTTTTGCTGTGACCCTTAGTGCCTTCGCTCGAAAATGGTGGTTCGCGGTCATGCCTCTTGACGGTTGACCTGTTTAAGGACTATATTTGGACAATATTTTAAGGAGGTGGACCATGATTCTATCCAGCCAAATAAAGCCGATCAGCTACCTGAAGGCCCATGCCGCCGAGATCGTGCGCAATATAGGAATCCAGCAAAAACCCTTGATCATCACCCAGAACGGTGAAGCCAAGGCGGTTGTGCAGGACATCGAAAGCTACGAGCAGACGCAGGAAACGATGGCGCTGCTGAAAATTCTGGCGCTCGGCAGTCGTCAAATCGAAGAGGGTAAGGTTCAACCCGCCGCTGATGTCATCAAGCACCTTCGTGAGAGGCGGGAGGCTCGTTGATGCCGTTCTCTGTGCTGTTGACCGATGATGCGGCTCGTGACCTGGAGGATATTTGCGACTACATCAACCGGCACGATATGCCAAGTAAGGCGGATTACATTATTAAGCAGATTGAAAAGGCGTTCAACAGCCTATCTGAAAATCCTCATCGTGGAGTCTACCCGCGTGAATTGCTTGCCTTAGGGCTTCGGGAATTCCGCGAGATATTCTTTAAACCATACCGCATCATTTACCGAGTCATTGAAAACAACGTCTATGTGCTTCTGATTGCCGATGGACGTCGTGACATGCAGAAGCTGTTGCAGCGGCGCTTGCTGCAGGCATAACCGTGACAGCTTAGCTGATCATTGAACACCGCAAGATTATTGCGATGGCAAACAGCTTACGATAGCACGTTTCCCGGCGCTGGACCTGAAGGACAGGCCGGTCATTCGCGGGCAACGGGAAGGGCCGGTCAGTTTCGGCTTCAACAGTGTTTAGCACAATCGGTATTAAAACCGCTTTTATTAAGGTTCTTATAATTGGATGGACATCGAAGCAGCAAAAAGCATCATTTTACGTTAACAATCCAGATGCGATCTGCAAATTCATCTGACAATATGTCTATTCAATTATGCAACTATTAATAAAAAGGGGGGGTAAATAATGAAATTAGCGTACCCACCTCGCATCGATTTGGCCCGGCTGCCGACGCCGGTCCAACTGTTGCGGCGCCTGGGTCAGCAACTCGGTGTCGAACTCTATATCAAGCGGGATGATCTCACCGGGGCGGCGCTGTCCGGCAACAAGATCCGCAAGCTGGAGTTCGTGATGGCCGAGGCGCTGTCCCAA
>JBAPWQ010000171.1:0-10992 GCA_049283795.1 Desulfobacterales bacterium
TAGCTGACCTTGAACCGGCGCTGGGCGGAGTCCTCCTGCAGCTCGAGGAAATCGAAGCGTTTCAGCAGCTCGACGATCCGGTCGCGGTTCCAGTGATCGGCGATGTGCGTTTCCCACCCGCTGCCGTACTTGAGGCTGGTGCCGTAATAGATCTCCGATCCGACCGAGGAGATGAGGATGTCGGGCGCGGGAACGCCGTGTTTCTCCAGGTGCGCCGCGGCCGATTCGATGGTTCGCCCCGTGGCGACGCCGAAACCGATATCGTCGTGATGACGGCGCAATAAGGCGACCAGTTCCGGCAGGTCCGGATTTTCCTTGCCGATCAGGGTGTTGTCGATGTCGGTGATCAGAAAGCGGTTCAGCCGTGTCAGCCGGCGCCCGATGGCATCGCGCGCCACCGGGGCCTGCATGTCGGTTTGATCGCAGGCTGTCACCAGTTCCCCGACCGACCGCAGGTAGCTTTGGGCGTGGCTGATCCAGGTGTAGTGGCGGCGGACGTTCATGATGCCGTTTTTGGAAAGCGTGTCCCAGTTGTCGCCGTCGGCGATGATTTTTTTGACGGCCCCGGCGATGGCTTTGGTATCGGTGGGGTCGACCAGTAGCCCGTTCCGGCAGTTGTCGATGATATCTTTGGGACCGCCGTCATGGGTGGCGACAATCGGCAGCCCGGCGGCCGAGGCTTCGAGCAGGGTGAGTCCGAAGGGCTCGGTCAGCGCGGCATTGACGAAGACGCCTCTTTTCTCGGCCGCGATCCGGTAGAGTGCAGGCACCTCGTACTCGAAGTCATGCTTCTTCGGGATGGCCATTTTTCCGTAAAGGTCGAACTTGTCCATCAGCAGCAGCATGTTGGTGAGAACGTCCCGCTCGTTTTCCTCCATCGATTCGATGTCTTTGCGCAAACCGGCGAAAACGGCCAGATTCGCCATGGCCTGGAGTTCCAGGTCGCGGCCGTAGGCCTCGATCAGCCCGGCGATATTCTTGCGCTTGTCGGGACGGCAGAGAGTGAGAATCAGCGGGCGGTCGGGATGCATGAAGAAGCGGTCGAGTTCCTGAAGCAGGGAGGCGCGGGCGTACATTCCCTCTTCGCTCTTCTCGGTCTCGGGCAGCAGGTCGTGATAGAAAGGGTAGAACTTTTCGACGTTCAGGCCTGGCGGTATGACCTTGAAACGCGGAATCGCCCGGTGGCGGTACAGCCCGTACTGTTCTTCTATTTCCTGGTGCGTGCTGGTGACAACCAGGTCGGCGCGGCTGAGGATGTCTTCTTCCGTGCCGATCCGCCGGTCGATTTTGTACTTGCGGACGATATCGCTTTCCGTCATGCCTTCGTCGAGCAATTTCTGTTTTTTACTCCGCCCGAGGGAGTGTCCGGTGTAGACAAAAGGGATGCCGAAGAAGCTCGCCAGTTGCATGGCCACGTAGCCGCCATCCGGATAATGGCCGTGCACCAGGTGCGGGATGGCTTTTTCGCGCTTGATGAATTTGATGGTCTTGTCAGTGTACTCGTCCAGAAACGGCCAGAGCAGTTCCTTGCGAATATACTTCCGGCCGCCGCACTGGATGCGAATGATGCGGAACTTGTCGTTGACGGTTTCCACCGGCCGGGCGTAGTCATCCGAAAACCGCTTGTCGACCACCAGGCGGGTGAAGAGATCCACCCGTGCGATCTCCGGCTGCCGGCTGAGGCTGTCGGCCAGCTCGACTACATACCGGATCTGGCCGCCGGTATCAGCATCGCGGCCCAATTCCATATTTTCGGCGCGCAGCAGGCCGTGGATACTGAACATCTGGATGTAAAGCGGTTCATCGGGCATAACCATTACCTTTCAAGCATCCGAACGACGTCATCGTAGAACCGGTTGTCGTTGGGGATTGCGCCTGCGACAGTGCAGAGATGCGAGGCCAGGAAAGAGGCGGCGTCCAGCGTCCGGGCCGGCGGCAGCCCCCGCAGGTAGCCGGCCGCCAAAACGGACGCGAACGCATCTCCGGCACCCACCGTGTCGACGATGGTCTCTATCGGCGCCGTGGCGGCATCGAAACGGCCGGCGGCCGTAAACAGCGCGCTGCCCTTGTGGCCCCTGGTCAAGGCGACCTCTTCGATGGCATAGCGCTCGCGCAGAAACGCCACGAAGTCATCGTCGCTGCACGCATCGGCATGCATCTCTTTGAGACCGTGGAGTTCTTCTTCGTTCAACTTCAGCAGGTCCGCCTGGCGGAGAGAGTCGAACACGGCCCGGGGGTGGAAACCGCCCGGTCTGAAGTTGATGTCATACAGGCATTTGGTCTGCGACCTTCGGGCGTTAAGGATGCGCTGAAGACTTTGAAAGCCGCGGTCGGTGCGCTGCGCCAGGGATCCGAAGTAAATCAAGGTGCAGTCCTCGAGAAGTGATTCCAGCGCGGGCGTGAACTCGATATGATCGTAGGCGACATCCGGCAGGATGCAGAAGGTGGGCACCCCCTGCGGATCCAGGCGGATGTCAACTTCTCCGGTGGCATGGTGCGGGTCGATCTGGAGGTCCGCCGGATCGAACCCGCGGTCCTTTACAATTGACTGGATGTCTCTTCCGTTAGGATCGTCGCCGATGCGGCTGACGAAACGAACCGGAAAGCCGAGCTGCTTGAGATGGAAGGCGAAATTGAACGGCGCACCGCCCAGGCGGCGATAATCGGGAAAGAGGTCGAATAATATTTCACCGAGGGCGAGAATCATTTGGCACGAAAGTAGCTTTTTAAGGCACCGTGGCCGCTGAACGGCAAGAAAATTGAAACTGGATACCCGATACTTGCCCGCACCATAGACCAATACCGGTCCGAGCGCAACCCGGCCGGTTTTGCCCATGTATAGACTTCAAGATAAATATTTTGGCTGCTGGTGTCGGTCGTCGGCGTATTACACTATCAGCCTTCTCCCTCTGGCCTTGCCAAAATAATTATCTTGAAGTCTATAGATTTTATAGTCTCTTATCACTTGAATGGCATGCAGCTTGTGTCAACCACCCGGTGCCGCAGTTGCCACCAGCAGGCCGTCTTCGCTGCACACGCGGATGGCAAACGGGATGCTGTCGATCTGCAGGGCCATGTCACGGTCGCGCGGGTCGAAATGCGGCTGGCGCGGGTCGTCGAATTTGGCCGAATCGTGGGCCGCGAGCACCAGCGACCGCACCGCCGCCGGGTCCGGCCGGCGGCCCAGCAGCCGGTTGCGAAGATACAGGGCGCACTGCTCGTCCTCGTCGCTGCGAGTGCTGGCGTCGGTGCCCATCGCCACGAGGCAGACCAGTGACGGACTATTTGCCAGCACCGCGTTGACGGTGGCCTCGGCGTTGACCAGGGCCGCGGCGTAGAGGGCGTCGGCGCCCGCGGCGGCGACGATGCCCCTGGTGCCGGCGCTGGTGGATTGGATCAACGTCCTGTCGCGCACGTCGGCCCGCGAAAGCTCGTGCGGCGAGTTGCCGAAATCGAAGCCGGGCACCTTGACCCCGCAGACCTCTCCCAAGCACAGGTCGCCCCGGCCCTGTCGCCGCAGGTTGAAGGCGGCCTGCGGCGAGTCGACCATCAGCAGGCGCGCGGCACCGCGTCGCAGTGCCACGGCGGCCGCTGTAAACGCCCGGTAGACGTCGATGATGACGACCGTGCCAGCCGCCCGGCGGGCGCCTTCCAGCAGGCTGAGGAGCCGAATTTCCATGATCTAATATCCGCGTTCGAAATCGACCCGATACAAGAGGGGCTCGCCCCTTATGAACCGGCGATAGTTTTCGGCAAACACCTCGACGATGTCGGCCGGAAAACTGAACCCCGCGTTGTGGGGCGTGATGACGACGTTGGGCGGCGTCCAGAGCGGGCTTTTTTCCGGCAGTGGTTCGTGCGCGAAGACATCCAAAACCGCCCCGCCGATGGTGCCCTGCCGCAGCGCCTGTATCAGGGCCGTTTCATCGACGGCGTCTCCGCGGCCGATGTTGATCAAGACCGCGGAGTTCTTCATGTACCTGAAGGCGGTGTCATCGAACAGGCCGACCGTGGCCGGCGTGCTGGGCAGTGTGTTCACGATGTAATCCGGTTCTGACAGGAATTCCTCGAATTCGGGGCCGGTAAACACCCGCTCGGCCTCCGGGACCGGTTCCGCCGTGCGCTTGTAGCCCCACACGCGCAGGCCGAAATGGCCGGCGGTCCGGGCGATATGCCGGCCGATGGAGCCCAGCCCGCAGAGGCCGAGCAGGCGACCGCGGAGGCTTTTGTAGGGCAGGCGCCGCCAGGCCTGGTCGCACTGATTGCGGTAGACCTCGAAAAAGTGGCGCTCCAGCGCCAGGAGATAGCCGATGACATACTCGCTCATGATCGGGCCGAAAACACCCTTGACGTTGGTCAGGATAAAGTCCGCGCGGGCGCCGGGACGCAGAAGTTCCTCCACGCCCGCATACGTGGACTGGACCCATGTCAACGCGCGCGCGCCTTCCACCACGCGCGCGATGCGGGCGGGTTCGCCCAGCATGATGGTGGACCGGCCCGCGTGGCGGCTCGCCTCGCCGGCGGTCTTGCATGCGGCGACGTCGAGGCCTGGAAGCCGCAGCTCGTTTATCAGCGCGGCATAAGCGTCGGCATTGCGGGAAAGAATCAACAGCCGGTTATCTGCATTCATGCAACCACCATTAGCGCCCGCTCATCCATGCCCCGGCGCATCGTTTTTAAGCATCGTGCCGGTCTTTAAGTTTCGGCGCGCATCCGATCGAATCGTTGATATTTACCACTCAACACCCCCAACTAACCCAATAACCCAACAAACCCTATAACTCAACAACCCCAAATTCCGCGGCGGGATTTGGTTGATTTGCACGCCCCGCGGCGCGCCGAAGGCCCCTAGGGCTCTTCGCCGGACGCTTAGAAAAACCGGATGAGCACGGCGCCGCCAACCACCATGAGGGCGCCGGTCAATCGCCAGAAATTGACGGGCTCGACCGCATAGCCGATCAGGCCGAAGTGATCCAGCACCAGCGAGGCCAGCATCTGGCCGGCGACGATGAAGGCCAGCATCGAGGTGGCTCCCAGCCTGGGGGCCAGAACCACGGTCGTCGCCACGAAAAAGGCCCCCAGGAAACCGCCGCTCCATACCCACCAGGGATAGGCGGACAGGCCGCCGAAACCCGGCACCGGAATCCGCCGGACAAGAGCGTAGAGAATCAGGGCCAGGGTCCCGACCGCGAAAGAAATCGCGGCCGCCAGCACCGGCGATCGCGTCCAGAGATTCAGATGGGCATTGATGCCGGCCTGGGTGGGCAGGCACGCACCCGCCGCCAGGGCCAGGATGAGATAGGGCAGGATCGATACCATGGAGAAGCCTCGTTGGTGACAAAATTTATAGAACGTAAATGTGCCGGATTAAACCCCGGTGACTTTGCGGGTTACGGGTTACAAAGTGTGTCTGGTGTTTGGTATTTGGTGTTTCGGGTACGAAATGAGCGAAATACGGCATTTATTCCTTCGAGCAGTGAGACTTGGAGCGATTAGCGTTCCTTATTGCGAGTTTCGAGTTTCCAGTATCAAGTTTCAATCGTCTACCTTCGGCCTGCGGCTGCGCGCTTCCGCTTCCACGAACACCCGCTTGATGGCCGGAAACCTCGATTTGATCCGTCGATCGAACGAGGCGATCGCTTTTTCGATGTCACCGGCGGTGGCTTGGTCGGCCATGTCCACGCTGATGTTCACCAGGATGAAATCAGGGCCCATGTGAGTGGTCAGTACCTCGTTCACCGCCTCGACCGGTGCCAGTTCCAGGCTGCACTCGCGTATCGCCCGCACGATTTCAGGATCCGCGCTTTCACCGATCAGCAGGCTCTTGGTTTCATAGGCCAGCCAGATGGCGGTGACCCCCAGAATGACGCCGATCAAGATCGAGGCGATGCCGTCGAAGGCCGGGTTTCCCGTAACTTCGCCCAGCGCGACCCCGGCCAGGGCGATCAGGAGGCCGGCCATGGCACCTTCTCCGTGAGGGTTTGCTGAAAACCGTCGGCCGCATCGCTCGAGAATATACCCGTTTAGTGTAAAAGAGGTCGGCTGACAGTGCTGTCTTTCATATAACCACTTATCGTGAATGTGAACAGCCCAAAATCCGCGGCTGATTGCATCCGGGGCGAAAGTGGTTAAGGTGGACCCACCGCCGGAGGGGGCGCAAGACTTTCGATAATTCCATCGAGTCGTATTTCTTCAGGAAAATACGGCGGCAGGTCAGGCGCGGCGCGCCGGGGAGAATTTTATAAGTATTCGATAGAGTTATCTTTCTTCCTTGACAGTTGTGGAACTCCTCCGATATCTATAAAAACCTTTTCCGCCCGCGGCTGGATTTCGGCTTCCGCCGGCGGATGCGGGATTTACATCAACCGAAGCAGGCAGCATGGAAGAGCAGATTCATTTCAAAAACCATTCAGGCGAAAAACTGGCGGCAACCCTCCATTTGCCCAAAGCGCCGACCGGCGGTGGGATCGTACTGGGACACTGTTTCACCTGTTCCCGGCACACGGGCATTTTAAGGCAAATCGCCGGGGAGTTGAGCCGCGAAGGATTCGTGGCCCTGCGGTTCGATTTTTCCGGGAACGGCCAGAGCGAGGGCAGCTTCGACGAGTCGACCTACAGCAAACAAATTTCCGAGATGCAGGCGGCGATGGAGATCGTCGCCGCGCGCGGGGCGACCTGGATCGGCATGGCCGGCCACAGCATGGGCGGGCTGGTCGCATTTTTGACCGCGGCGCAGACCGAGGGCGTCGAGGCCGTCTGCGCGCTGGCCAGCCGTCTGACCGGCATTCGCGCGGTCAATTTTTTCAGCCGTGATCAACGGGCGGCGCTGCAGCGCTCCGGCGAGGTGTTTTTCAGCAGCCGCGGACGGTCGTTGAAGCTGACGGAGAACTTTTTTGCCGATGCCGACCGATTCGATCCCCCCAATCTTCTCAAGACGTTCAACAAGCCACTTTTGGTGGTTCACGGTGACATGGACGAGATCATAGCGGTTGAAGAGGCTTACAAGGTGCGCGATCTGAGCGGCGGCCGGGTGGACCTGGAGATCGTGCCCGAGGCCGATCACATGTTCAGCCGCGAGGAGGACCGCATCGATATTTCCCGCAGCGTCGCCGGCTGGTTCAAGGAACAACGTGATTATTAGCCTTACCGAAGGGCGGGTGCGATGGATGCGATAGAGACATTAAACGCCGATTACATCGACGAGCAATACCGGCGCTGGAAGGCCGATCCCGGGTCGGTTCCGCGGGACTGGCAGGCCTTTTTCAAGGGCTTTGCGATAGCCCTCGACCGGGCGCCGTCAGGGGCGGCGGATAACCGCGAGCAGGCGATCAAGCAGAGCCGGGTGGAGGCGCTCAAGTACCGCTACCGCGACCTCGGGCATTTGCTGGCCTGCATGGACCCGCTCACGGCGTGTCCGACCGCGCATCCCCTGCTCGACCTGGAGGCCTTCGGCCTCGCGGCCGACGACCTGGACCGGGAATTCTTCACCCGGCGCTTGGCCGCGGGCGAAACCGCACCGCTGAGGCAGATTGTCGGAAGCCTGAAGGAAACCTACTGCCGGTCCATCGGCGTCGAATACATGCACCTCCAGGACCCGGAGGAACGGCGCTGGCTGCAGGAACGCATGGAGCCGGTGCGCAACCGGCCGCGGCTCGAGGCGTCTCAAAAAATTCACATTCTCGATAAACTGATTCAGTCGGCCCTTTTCGAACAGTTCCTGAACAAGAAATACGTGGGCGTGACGCGCTTTTCGCTCGAAGGCGGCGATGCGGTCATTCCCCTGCTCGATCTTATGACGGAGCGGGCGGCCGATCACGGCTGCCGGGAAATCATCCTCGGCATGGCCCACCGGGGGCGGCTCAATGTTCAGGCCCATGTGCTGCACAAGTCCTACTATGACATTTTTGCCGAGTTCGAGAGCTGCTACGATCCCGACGACCTGATCGGCGCCGGTGACGTCAAGTACCACAACGGCTACCTGGCCGACATCCGCACGACAAAGGGACGCGAACTGCGGATGTTTCTGGTCAACAACCCCAGCCACCTGGAAGCCGTCGACCCGGTGGTGGAGGGGTTTGTCCGGGCGCGGCAGGACATGCTCGAAGACGGCGACCGCCGGCTGATTCTGCCGCTCCTGATTCACGGCGACGCCGCCTTCGCCGGCCAGGGCGTGGTCATGGAGACCCTCAACATGAGCCAGTTGCAGGGCTACCGCACCGGCGGCACCGTGCATGTCATCATCAACAACCAGATCGGTTACACGACCCTGCCCGAAGACGCCCGCTCGACCCGCTATTCCACCGATGTGGCCAAGATGATCATGGCGCCGGTCTTTCACGTGCACGGCGAAGACCCCGAGGCGGTCGTGCACGTCGCCGGGCTGGCGGCCGACTACCGTACGGCCTTTAATAAGGATGTGGTCATCGACGTGATCTGCTACCGGCGTTATGGGCACAACGAAGGCGACGAACCTTATTTTACCCAGCCCCTGATGTATGAACGGATTCGCGAAAGGCCATCGCTGCACGAGCTTTACGCCGCCCGACTGCTCGAAGAGAAGGTGGTCGCCGAAGAAAAGGTCGATCAACTGAAGGCGCAAGTGGAGAGCCGGCTGGGAGAAGACTACAAAGAGGTTCACGGCAGCGCCTGCCCGTTTCCGGAGAGCCGGTTTTACGACGAGTGGGATCACATCAGCGGCCGGTTCAGTCATCCGGCCGTCGAGACCGGGGTCGACAAAGGGCGTCTGGTCGAACTCGCCCGCCGTCTCAACCGGTTTCCGAAAGGCTTCAACCTTTTTTCGAAACTGGAACGGCTGCTTCAAAAGCGGCTCGAGGCCATTGAAAAAAGCGAGGGAATCGACTGGGCCGGCGCCGAAGCGCTGGCTTTCGCTACGCTGCTGACGGAGGGAATTCCGGTGCGACTCAGCGGGCAGGACAGCGCCCGCGGCACGTTCAGCCAGCGCCACAGCACGCTGGTGGACACCGAGACCGGCAGAACTTACACGCCGCTGAACCACCTGGACGACACCCAGGCGCCTTACCTGGTTTACAACAGCCTGCTGGCCGAAGTGGGCGTGGTGGGCTTCGAGTACGGGTATTCCATTGCGCGGCCCGACGCCCTGGTTCTCTGGGAGGCTCAGTTCGGCGACTTCGCCAACAATGCCCAGTCGGTGATCGATCTTTTTATCGCCAGCGGCGAGGCCAAGTGGCAACGCCTGAGCGGGCTGGTGCTGCTGCTGCCGCACGGCATGGAAGGCTTGGGGCCGGAGCATTCCAGTGCCCGCCTGGAGCGGTTCTTGCAGCTGTGCGCGGGCGACAACCTGCAGGTCTGCCAGCCGACCACGCCGGCCCAGTATTTTCACCTGCTGCGCCGCCAGGTCAAGCGTCCGGTCCGCAAGCCTCTGGTGGTGATGACGCCCAAGAGCCTTCTGCGGCACCCGCTGGCGGTGTCTACCCTGGACGACATGGCGAGCGAACGGTTCCACGAAGTGCTTGACGACGCCGCGGCCGACCCGCAGAAGATACGGCGCGTGCTGCTGTGTACCGGCAAGGTTTACTATGCGCTCCTGCAGCTTCGTCAGAACGTCAAACGCGACGATGTGGCCATCGTGCGCCTGGAGCAGCTGTATCCTTTCCCGCAAGAACGGCTGCAGGCCATCGCCGGAAAGTACGGCAAGGCCAAACAATGGTGCTGGGTGCAGGAAGAACCGGAGAACATGGGGGCCTGGCAGTTCGTGCACTATCGTACGGAAAAGCTCTTCGGACGGGCGCCCGAGTATATCGGCCGCCCGGAAGCCGCCAGCCCGGCCACGGGCTTTCCGGCTCTTTTCAAACGGCAGCAGGCGGCCATTATCGAGCAGGCCGTCGGCGCGGGACAAGATGGGCAGGTGAGCTGAGACGCGCACCGTTCCGAAGCGTTTACGAAAACCGATTCAAAATGAGGTCGACTTCCGTACACTGAATTCGGATTCGGCTCAACGGTAGCGAACGGCTCTGTATAAAGCTTTCGCATTCAGGTTTTCGAGTGTCAAGTTCAAGCATTGAGTTTCGAATTTCACTTTGCGAGCTCAGCGTCTCCGCGGTGAACTGCATGAGACGACCAGGAGCCCTTTACAGGAGACGCCATGGTGGTTGAAATCAAAGTTCCCAGTGTGGGTGAATCGGTGACCGAGGCGGTGCTGGCGCAGTGGTTCAAGAAAGACGGCGAGCGGGTCGAAAAAGGCGAGGCGCTGTTTGTCATCGAAACCGATAAGGTCACCCTGGAAGTGGAGGCCGAAACCAACGGCGTGCTGACGATCGGCGTCAAGGAAGGCGAAACGGTATTAATCGGGGCCGTGGTCGGGACGTTGGAGGCTGCGGCCGGCGACGCGGAGGCGGCACCGGCGGAAAAACCTGACGCGAAAAAGCCGGCCGGGAAAGAAAAGGCACAAAAGAAGCCAAGCGAACAGGAGCAAGCCGCAGCCGCCAAACCGGAGAAAACGGCGCCGCCGCCGAACAGCGCGACGGTGGCCGATAAAGAAAAGGCCGTCGAGCCGGCGCCGCGCGAAAAACCGCTGCCGGCGGATCTCAGCCTCTCGCCCGCCGTGCGGCGCCTCGTGCGGGAGACCGGAGTCGATGTCGGGGCGGTGACCGGCACCGGTCCCGGCGGCCGCATCACCAAAGGCGACGTCCTGTTGCACCTCGAGGCGCGCGAGGCCCAAGAGGCGGCGCCCAAGGCGGCGGCGCCGGTCGAGAGCCAGGCCGGCCCGCCGGCCGCGGCCGAGGAAACCTCCCGCAAGCCGATGACCCCCATCCGGCAGCGCATCGCCGCGCGGCTGCTCGAAGCCCGCCAGAACACGGCCATGCTGACCACCTTCAACGATCTCGACATGAGCCGCGTGATGGAAATCCGGTCGCGTTACAAGGAGGCTTTCCAGAAGAAGTACGATGTGGCGTTGGGGTTCATGTCCTTTTTCATCAAGGCCGCCGTCGAGGCGCTCAAGGAGTTTCCGGA
>JBAPWQ010000172.1:0-15840 GCA_049283795.1 Desulfobacterales bacterium
CATCCGCGCCAAGCTGACAGACCGCACCCGCGCCATTATCATCAACTCACCGTCCAATCCCACCGGCAACCTTTTGTCGGCCAGGCGCATGCGGGAAATCGCCGCGATGGCGCCCTGGATCGTATCCGATGAAATTTACCACGGACTGGTCTACGAGGGTCAGGAGCATTCGATCCTGGAGTTCACCGACCAGGCTTTCGTACTGAACGGATTTTCGAAACTCTATGCCATGACCGGCCTCAGGCTCGGCTACGTGATCGCCCCCAAGGCTTTCGTGCGGCCGATGCAGAAGCTCCACCAGAACTTTTTCATCTCCGCCAACTCGATGGTTCAGCGGGCGGGCATGGCCGCTTTGACACAGGCCGACGCGGATGTGGCGCGGATGAAAACCGTTTACAACGACCGCCGCCGGTTCATGCTCGCGCGCCTCAAAGCCATGGGCTTCGGCATCACCGTCGAGCCGACCGGGGCTTTTTACGTTTTCGCCAATGCCAGGCACGTGTCCGGCAATTCCTATGAACTGGCCTTCGACATCCTGGCCCGCGCCCACGTCGGCGTGGCACCCGGCATCGATTTCGGCCAAAACGGAGAAGGATACCTGCGGTTTTCCTATGCCAATTCCATGGAGAACATCGCCGAGGGCATGGATCGGCTGGAGGCCTACTTGAAAAGAGAAAAGTGACGTGATCATCAGATCCGCTGAATTCATCAAAAGCGCCGCCAACGCCTCGCACTATCCTCCGGCCCGGCTGCCGGAAATCGTTTTTGCCGGGCGCTCCAACGTCGGCAAATCCTCCCTGATCAATACCCTGGTGAACCGCAAGCGCCTGGCCAAAACCAGTTCGACCCCCGGGCGCACCCAGCTGATCAACTTTTTCGAGGTCAACGGCGAGCTGGTTTTGGTCGATATCCCCGGATTCGGCTATGCCAAGGTGCCGGGCGTCATCCGCAAGAGCTGGGGCCCGATGATCGAAACCTACCTGGCCACGCGCCTGAGCCTGAAAGCCCTGGTGCTGATCCTGGACAGTCGCCGGACGCCGGGGCCGGAGGAATCGGCCCTTGTCGACCGTCTCGGTCGGCAGCCGGTGGCCACCATCCTGGTGCTGACCAAAATCGACAAGCTCTCGCGCTCGAAGCAGCAGGTCAGTGTGCGCCGCGCCGCCGCGGCGCTGCGGGTTCCGCCCGGCGATATCGTTTCGTTTTCGGCCAAAACCCGCCAGGGACGGGAAGAGGTGTGGCGGAGAATTGAACTATTGACGGCACCGTCTCAGGTCAAATTCAGCAATGTTTAGAAATCTACGCTGCCCGGGTTCCGATACATGACACATCCTCCTATCATGCCGACTGCGCCGGGATTCAACTCCGGCTTCGTGGCCATCGTCGGGGCGCCCAATGCCGGCAAATCGACCCTGCTGAACCGGATCCTCGGCCAGAAGATATCGATTACCTCCAAAAAGCCGCAGACGACCCGCAACCGCATTCTGGGTGTTCTGCACCGCCCGCAGGCCCAGCTCGTTTTTATCGACACTCCCGGCGTGCACAAGGCCAGCGACCCCTTGAACGTCCGGCTCGTCGAAACGGCCTTGTCGAGTCTGGAGGAAGTGGATGTCATATTGGTTCTCATCGATGCGGCCCGGTCGGATGCGGTGTCCGAAGGGCTGATGGTCAAAAAAATAAAAGCCGGCAAAAAGCCGGTCGTCCTGGTGCTGAACAAGATCGATCTGATGGATAAAAACGATCTGTTGCCGCTGATCGACCGCTGGTCGGCGGTGTATCCATTCAAGGACATCGTCCCGGTCTGCGCCGACACGGGCGCTCAGGTGGACCGGCTGCTTGCGGCGCTGGGAAAGCTTCTGCCCGCCGGCCCGCCGTTTTTTCCGGACGATACCGTGACCGATCTTCCCGAACGCTTCATCGCGGCCGAGATGATTCGCGAGAAGGTGTTCCGGCTCACCGGAGAGGAGATTCCGTATGCCACGGCGGTGACGATCGAGGCCTTCGAGGAGCAAAAAAAGGGCGCGCTGGTGCGGATTCACGCCACCATACACATGGAGCGCGATTCGCAGAAGGCCATCGTTATCGGCAAAGGCGGCCGCATGCTGAAGTCGATCGGCGAAAAGTCCCGTCTGGAACTCGAACGGTTTTTAGGCGTGAAGGTTTTTCTGAAACTCTTCGTCCGGGTTCAGAAAAATTGGAGCCGGGACACGCGCGCGCTCAGAAAATTCGGGTATTGACCGCCGATGATCCTCTCGTTTCACCCCCTTTTTGCGGCGGATCGCCAGATCCTCTGCGCCGGGCGTGCGCCCGGCGCAGAGGACCGGCGGGCGGTTGCGGCGGCAGACGCCGTCATTTTGCCGCAGGGCTGCCGTCGGGAGCTCTATGACATGGTGCGCGAAACCTGTGCCGTGTATTTCCCGAATTACGATGCCCGCTTCGCGTATCCCGGAAAAACCGGGCAGGTGGCCCTCTTCAAAAAAGCCAGCGTGCCGCACCCCCGGACCCTTGCCTTCGGTGATACGGCGGAGTTTTATCGCCGATGCCGGCGGGTTCCGGATGACCTGCCGGACAACCTGCCGTTCGGGTTTCCCTGCGTGTTCAAGTTCGATTGGGGCGGCGAGGGGGAAACCGTTCACCGGGTGGACTCGGCCTTGCACCTGAAAGAGGTTTTGGCCATGGCGGCGGCCTGCGAGCAGACCGGCCAGCGCGGTTTTCTCCTGCAGGAAATGATTGCGTCGGGCAACCGCAGCCTGCGGTTGGCGGTCATCGGGCGTCGATGCGTCGCCTACTGGCGGGTGCAGCCGGACCGGCGGCTGTGGCAGGCCAACCTGGCCGGCGGCGGCCGAATCGATTTTGCAGCCGACCCCCATCTTCAGGCGGCGGCCGTATCCGTCGTGCGGGAATTCTGCCGGTTCACCCGCATCGATCTGGCGGGGTTCGATTTGCTCTTCGACGAAGGGGCCGCATCCGCCGTGCCCTTCTTCCTGGAGATCAACTACTTTTTCGGACGGCGGGGCCTGGGGGGTTCGTCAGACTACTACCGCATGCTGGCCCGGGCGATCGACGACTGGCTGCACGACCACGGTCTGGCGGCGCTGAAAACGCGCATGTGATGCCAGTCGCCAAATTGAGCCATCCTGACGAGGTGCCAGCGCACCGGAGAATTGTGCCATGACAGAGCCGATAAACCGGGTGCAGGTCAACGTTCCCTTCACCATGCTGTGGGACCGGTATGCCGAAGATTTCCTGACCCGCGGCTTGAATCCCGAGATCGGCATCGATGCCGCGGCCCTGGAGCGTTTTTCGCCGGCCGAGTTCGGCGAGATGGCCGCCCGCATCAGGGACCGGGGGTTGACGGTCACGCTGCACGGCCCGTTCGTCGACCTGTCGGCCGGCTCCATCGACCCGCGGATTCGTTTTGTCACACGGCAGCGCTTTGAGCAGCTCCTGGAGCTTGTGCCGCTGTTTGCTCCCAAGACCGTGGTGTGCCATGCCGGCTACGAGTGGAAGCGCTATGCCTACCTGTTGGAGGCGTGGCTGAAACACAGCCTCGAGACGTGGCGCTGGCTGGCGCAGCGCCTGGAGGGGACCGGCTGCCGCCTGATGCTCGAAAACGTGTACGAAAGCGGCCCCGAAGACCTCTTGTCCCTTTTCGAAAGCCTGGCGCCCCTGGGGGTGGGCTTCTGCCTGGACTCCGGCCACCAGGCGGCATTCGGACAGGCCTCCCTGGCACAGTGGCTCGACGCGCTGGGACCGCGCATCGGCCAGTTGCATCTGCACGACAATCACGGGCGGCGCGACGATCACCTGGCTATGGGGCAGGGGACGATCGATTTTCCCTACCTTTTCAAACGCTTGAAAACTCTGTGCAACACCCCGCCCGTCATCACCCTCGAACCGCACACCGCAGAGGCGCTCGAACCGAGTCTAACACACCTGAATGCGCTCTGGCCCTGGTAGCAAAAGTCAACCGGACAACGCCCGCCGTCTGCCACACTTTTTGCCCGGATAGTTCCGACATAACGTATCGTAGTCGTCTGTGGTGAAGATATCGGCAAAAAGACGACCACCGGTGCTCTGCTTTCTGTAGAGAATCAGGCCGCCTAAGACAATCTACCAGGCTGGCCCTTAATTCATGCTGAAACAGCGCCGAAAAATCGTTCTTGACACGCACAATCGCGTCGGATAGTTGGATAATACTGGTTTCAGGTCTGTTGATGTCACTCCTGATTGCGCGGCAGTTCAATCGGATGAGAGATCTAGTGCGCAATCTTGTTTTGAAACCGCCAAGCGGGTTTTTTTATTGATTAATCGAAAGACATCTTGACGGCATCCTTTTCTTCAAAGACCTTACAGCTGGGGAAAAAGCGCCGCATCCCCTCCGGCGCATCGAGGTTCAGTTGCCGAAAGAGCGAGCTTCAATGCCCTGCCGTTGGCAATTTCGCCATCCGGGAATTCGCTCGACAGGGAGCGGATCATGTCGTTACTCGAAGTTATGAACCGACCTCGTTTCCTGACCCTTTTCCTTAAAATTTTAACTGAGTGTCTTGCATTTTACAAAGCGATCGCAGTCATGGTGCCGACATCGTGCCACATGCTGCGAGCGGGTTTTCTCGCCGCATTGATTGTGTGTGCCTCTTTGGCAGCTTGCCGCCCTGCGGATGAGCGCGTGGTCCCGGTGATCAATACCCCGGGTGTAACCAACAGCGAGGTTCTACTGGGATCATCGCTGGCCCTCCGCGGCCATGCCAGTTTCCTGGGAACCCAAACCCTGCGTGGGGCAATGTGTTACCTTAACCACGTCAACGCCCAGGGTGGAATTCATGGCCGCGCTATCAAGGTCATTGCCCTCGATGACAGTTACGACCCGCCGATGTGTCTTGCGAATACCCAAAAACTGATCATTGAAGACCGGGTGTTCGCCCTTTTTTGTTACGTCGGGACCCCGACGACAGTGCGGATTCTCCCCCTGATCGAGGAAGTACACATTCCTCTGCTGGGCATGTTCACCGGTGCAAACGCACTGCGCGATCCGTTCGACCGCTACCTGATCAACATTCGAGCGTCCTACTACCAGGAGACCGGGGCTGCCGTCAGCCACCTGGTCAACGATCTGGGCCTCAAAAAGATAGCTGTTTTTTACCAGTACGACGCCTACGGTTTCGACGGTCTGACCGGAACCGAACTTGCTTTGAAAGGGTATGGGTTGGCCCCGGTTGCCGGAGGATCCTATGCCCGAGGCACACTCGATGTGCAGGAAGGATTGAACAAAATCATGTCCTCGGGAGCCGAGGCCGTTGTGATGATTGGAACCTATGACCCGTGCGCCAAATTCATCAAGCTCGCCCACGCACAGGGCTTTCGTTCCGTTTTTTATCTGGTATCGTTTGTGGGAGCCGATGAACTGGCCCGGCGCCTCGCAAACCAGCAGGACATCACGGTCATCATGTCGCAGGTGGTTCCACCCCCCGATCGGAACGATCCCAGCCCCCTGCTCACAGGGGAAGTTGGTTATGTCACGTTGCTCAAGCGTTACTACCCGGATGACCAGCCCAACTTCGTCGGGTTGGAGGGTTTTATCAATGCCCGCGTCTTGGTCGAAGGACTCGAACGGGCCGGGCCCGACCTTACCCGTGAAGGGTTCATAGATGCGCTCGAGTCGATCCGTGATTTTCCATTGGGTTTGGACATTAACATCGCCTTCAGCCCCAGCGACCACCAGGGACTGGACCGCGTTTATTTCACCAGATTGGAGAACGGCCAGTTCTCTCTGATCAAAAATTGGGCTGACATCAAAGCCCAGCTTGTTGCCTCAAATTGAGCCGGCCATGAAACAGGATATACTCCGCGAAGCGACAAAAAGCTTCCGAAATATCAGCCTTAAAAACAAAATTTTTTTTTCCATCCTGGTAGTTATCCTGGTCATCAGCGCCACTATTGCGCTGCTCGCCCGCTGGATCCTCGTGTCCACTCTGATTTCCGAACTCGAGTTGCGCGGGATTGCGATTGCCCGGACGATTGCCGGGCGCAGCAGCGGATACATTCTGGACAAGAACTATCCCGAACTCCTCAACCTGATCTTCGATGAGGCGAAACTCAAGGAACGCAAGCATCTTGTCTCTTACATCTTCGTGAGCGATCCCGAGGAACAGGTCCTGAGCCATACCCTGACCCGTCCGTTTCCCGAGTCCCTGCGTCTTGCCAACAGCGTACCTCCGGACGAGTCCAAGAGCGTACGCCTGTCGCAGTTCAGCGACCAAAGGGCCTATGACATCGCCATACCCATTACCCAAGGAATCTACCGCATCGGAACGGTTCATGTGGGTCTCAACAAGACTCACATAGATCAGCTGGTTGCCAAACTGCGATTCACGTTTCTCGGATTCCTCTCCCTGGTCATTGTCATTATTTTCATTATCAGCCTGCGTCTGGCCAAGAATATCACCATGCCGATCTCTAGACTGACCCGGATTTCAGACGAATTGAGCAAGGGCAACTTCGACGTGAAACTTGACTTCGAGCCGGGTTCCAAGGCCGGGGAGCCGATGGAGTGCCCCGCGTTTGTCAACACCGATTACCCTTGCTTGCATCTGGACGGGACCAGGGACGACCTTGCGGAAGCGCTGCCGATTTGCCGGGATTGTCGTTTTTACAGACACCAAAAGGGCGACGAGGTCACGCAGCTGGCAGATTCTTTCCGCAACATGATCTGGAGCATCCGGCTTTACCGACGGCGGCTGAGAGAGTCTGAGAGAAAATACCGGTCGCTTTTCGACAGCGGTCCGGACCCTATTTTTGTCGTCAACCACAGAACTTTTGAGATCATCGATGCCAATCCTCGAGCCGTTGAGGTCTACGGCTATAATCGGGAAGAACTGATTGGGAAATCCTTCACGGAGCTGGCGCCGGAGCACACCCATGAGTATTTTCAAGCACTGCAGGGACAGAGCGACGACCAGGGATTGATCAGTTATCCGAAGGCGCTTCATTATCAGAAAGGCAACAAACCGTTTTACGTCAACCTGCACGCCTGCAATATTACCTACAAGGGTCAGCCGTCTATCGTTCTGGCTTCGACCGACATCACCGAAATGATCGAAAAGGACGCCCAGTTGATTCAGGCCAGCAAGATGAAATCCTTGGGGGAAATGTCAGCCGGGATTGCCCACGAACTGAATCAGCCGCTCAACGCTATCAAGATGGGGAGTGATTTCCTGGCCATGATGTCCGAGCAAAGACGTGATATTCCTCCGGCTGATCTCCATAAGGTGGTCAGCGAGATAAGCACCCAGGTCGATCGGGCAGCCGAAATCATCAACACGCTTCGTTCTTTCGGCCGAAAGGCCGATCTGGTTATGGAGTGGGTATGCATCAACAAGCCCATTCAGGCGGTTTTCTCACTCGTCGGCCGCCAGTTCGAACTGGACAACATCCGCATCGAGCTTCAGCTCTCCGATGAAATCGCTCCGATTATGGCCCACGACAACCGGCTGCAGCAGGTTTTTTTCAACCTGGTGGCCAACGCCCGCGACGCCATCAACGAAAAAAATGAACGACAGGACACCCCGGTGGCCGGTCGGATTGTGATCCGTACCTACCAAAAAGAAAACCAGGTGGTGGCCGAGGTCGAGGATGACGGCATCGGAATCAGTGCTGAGGTTCGGGACAAGATATTCGAACCATTTTTCAGTACCAAGGAAAGAAGCAACGACATGGGCCTGGGATTGTCTATTACGTACGGTATCGTCAAGGACTTCGGGGGCGATATCCAGCTCACGAGTCAGGAAACGCTTGGTGCCACGTTCAGACTCAGCTTTGCCGCAGTTTGAATGGACGAGGTTTCCACCGAGTTGGTCTCGTCCGGAAACGGTCCATACCGCTATCTTTACCCGTGAACAATAGCTTGTCGGTGCGACTGACGCAGCCGCAGTTAGGAAACGAGATGGAAAAAGTTCTGGTGATAGACGATGAGAAACCCACCTTGATGATGTTTCGTCTGACCCTGGAGGCCTACGGCTTCGACGTGCTCACGGCTGAAAACGGCCGGGAGGGGTTGGAAATTTTCAGTCATGACCGGCCCCGCATCGTGCTGACTGATATAAAGATGCCCGGCATGAACGGGATAGAGGTTCTGAAGCAAATCAAGGAGATCGACCCGGCGGCCGAGGTGATCGTAATCACAGGGCACGGGGATATGGATATCGCTATCCAGGCGCTGAACCTGGATGCGACCGACTTCATCAATAAACCAATCCAACGCCACCTCCTGGAACAGGCGCTTGAACGCGTCCGCGAACGTCAACGCCTCAGCGCAGAGCAGATCCAGGAAATCGTTCTGGAATCGGCCGAAGGTGCCGCAGTCCTTATCGTTCGTGGCAATATATCCGCGAAAAACGAAAGCCGTTTTCAGACCTTGTTCCACGAAGCCGCTGCTCTCGAAAAGCCAAGGATCGTTTTGAATTTTCTGGAGAGCGCCGCCGTAAATGGCGCCGGAATAGCCGTTTTGACGCAACTGTTACTGGAAAGCCAGAAAGAGGGGCGCCACGTGGTGGTAGCCGGTCTATCGGAAAATCTCAGAAAAGTCTTTGACATTGTGGGGCTTTCCAAGCTTGTGCCCATGGCGGATTCGCTCGCCGAGGCCATGACGGTATGAGCATTCTGCCCGGCGCTGAAGGGCTGAGCCCATTGGATACTCTTCAAAAAAACAAAATCGGATCGAGGAGAATACCCCATGAAATCCTTGCGGCAGATCGTGAGTTTCATTACCATCTTAGGGTTGTCAGCCGCGATCTTTTCGGTTGCGCCGGCCTTTTGCGGTAACCTTCCGAAAAAGGGGGAAACCCTCCCTCCCTTGGAACTGCAGGCTCCCTCTTCAGCAAAGGAACAGTCTTACCTCGGTATCACAGGCCAGACGTTTCGGATCGGTGACATCAGCTGTCGATTGCTCCTGCTGGAAGTAATCGGGGTTTACTGCCCGGGATGTTACCGGCAGGCGCCTCTGTTCAATACTCTCTTCAGCCGAATCGAAAAAGGCAAACTAAAAGGTCAGGTCAAAATGTTGGCCGTAGCCGCCGGCGGCAGCGTGACAGAAATCCAGTACCTCAACGAACAGGGGCCCTATAGCTTTCCAGTCGTTCCCGACCCTTCTTTTTTAGTGCATAAGCTGCTCGGGGAGCCGCGTACGCCCTTTACCATGCTGGTCGACCCCGAGGGCAAGGTGCTGCATACCCACATGGGTGTTGTCGAGGACATCGACGCCTTCCTGAAGCTCGTCAACGCCCTGGCTCATTGAACACCATGGCTTTTCCTACCGATTCCTCTTTCCAGGACGCGATTGCGGCGGTAACCCGGACGCAGCAAGAGCTGGACAAGCGGATTTTCCATCTCAATACCCTCTACGAAACCGCACACGAGCTTTCCGGCCTCAACCAACCGCGGAAGATGATGGAAACCTTTCTGCTGTCGGCCATGGGTATCTGCGGGATAACTGAGGGGCTGGTTATCTTGATCAATACCCTCACATATCAGGGCCACTTGTTCCACCGGGGATTCAGTAAAGAAGAAGTCGCAGCGTGTGAACGCAACCTGACGCGTATAGCCCGGCACTATCTGCCGCCGGAAGCGCCGCCTATCGTCGCCTCTGCGGCCCAGCTTGTTGCGGAGGGACAAGCTAACAAATCAGATTTTCTGCCGGCTTCGGTAGAATTGTTGATCAAACAGAAGGTCGACGAAACCTTTGTCGTGATTGTGGCTCTGGGGAAAAACATTACGGGAAGTCAACCCGCAAATGCCGATGTCGAAACCTTGCTCAGTTTGACCGGTACGCTGACAAACGCCTTGGCCCAGACGCTCTCCCAGCGACAGATTCAAAACCTCAACGCTGATTTGGTTCGGCAGAGCACGGCACTCGAAGACGCGCGCCGTCAGGCCGGCCTGGCTCGCGAGAATCTGGATCGGCAGATCTTTCACCTTCACACGCTTTACGAATTCACTGCCGAATTGAGTCCGATCGTCTCGACCGAGTCGCTCATGGAAACCTTTCTTCTCATGGTCATCGGTACCCTCGGATTGAGCCAAGGCGTCGTTCTACTGTGTGATCGTGAAAACCGAAAATGCCAATGCGTCAGCCGTGGAAGCGACTTTGGCGCGGGATCGAGTTTCGAAGAGGATGATAAGCGGTTTTACCAAGCCTTTCAATGCGCCGAGGATCGTCGTCTCGATCCCATGTCGGTCACCTTTGTAAGCGAACCGGAGCGGGTGTTTCCTCAAGCTGAAACGGGATTTCCCATCAACACCGCTTTCCTTTTTACGGTGCACAGCACGTTACTCGGACTGGCCGGCCTGGGCGTGCCACTAAGCAAGACCGCGTTAAATGACGACGAAAAGACGCTCTTACGCGGTCTTTCAGCCAACTTTATGGTATTTCTCAAAAATGCCCGTGCCTTCGAAACGATTCAAGCGCTGAACGTAGACCTTCGCAACACCAATGAAGATCTTCGCCGGACGATCACCGATCTGACCGATGCCCGCAATCAGATCCGGCTTCTGGAGCTGGCCAGAAGCCGGTTGAAACAGCTGGTGCAGCGGGAAATCGAGCGCGTCAGTCGGTTCCGCGTAACCGATGTTCTGCTGATCATTTTCATCGCAACACTTCTATCCCTGCCGTTTAACTATGCCAGCCCGAACAAACTCAAAATGCTGCCGGAGTCTTTTTTCGTCGCCGCCCCCGCCTCGATCGATGTCGTTGCGGCCCGGCAGCTTGCGGCCAAGGGGGCGGCGCTCGTTGTCGATGCGCGACCCGCGGAACTTTTTGCGCAAAGGCACATTGCCGAAGCCATCAACGTTCCCGCAGCCCTTTTCGAGATTATCTTTCCTATGAAACTTGGCCGCATGCTCAATCCCGAACAGGAAATTATTGTATACGGGCGGACCGTCAGCAAACACTACGACGAGGATGTCGCACACCGTTTGCTCCAGCGTCACGACAAGGTCAAAATTCTGGAAGGAGGGCTTCAGGCCTGGGAACGGAAAGGATACCCTGTTACGCCATGAAATGCCTCGAATGGCTGAAAAACGGCCTCACTCATCCGGTTTTGGGACTTTTTTTAAGAGTCTACGTGGGTGGGGTCTTTATCTATGCCAGTATGTACAAAATTAACTATCCAGCGGAGTTTGCCGAAACCATCGCGGCTTACCAGCTGATTCCCTACTGGGCGATAAACCTTACGGCTTTGATCCTGCCCTGGATCGAGCTGGTCGCAGGTGTGCTGCTAATTCTGGGAATTCGAACAAAATCAGCGGCTGCCGTGATAGGGTTTTTGCTGTTGGTCTTCAGCCTGGCGATTCTGGTGACGATGGTTCGGGGCATTCCCATCGGCTGTGGCTGCTTTACTTCGGTGGATGAGCCCATGGGGTGGCGTACTCTGGCGCGCGACCTCATGTGGCTTGCCATGACCCTGCAGGTGTATTTGTTTCCCTCGGCTCTGCGGGCGGGAAGCCGGTTGTTCAAATCACTGCGAGAGGCGGAGGCGTGAAGGGTAAAACGCGACGGCTTATCGGGCTGATGCTGGTTTTCATAGCGACGATTTGGTCCTGTGGCACTGGACCGGATTGGGGGGGGAAATACATTGCTGTACACAGTTCTGATGCGGCGGCTGCCGTGACGCTGATATTGGCGGCCGGCGGCAAAGGCCAGTGGATAATCGACCAGGAGAGCACCCCTCTGCAATGGGAGGAGCGCAGCGGCGCCTTGTGGCTGCATTTCAAGACCGGCGGCGTGGTGATCGCCAGGCCCAATCCTGCGGATCAAACGCTCACCGTCGAGATACCCGGTGCAGATTCACTTTTACTGCGTAAAGTAAAATAGTGACAGGTATGTTCCAATTGAATGGTTAAACGGATTACGCGACCTGTGTTTCTTTTTTTCGACTATCCGGTCCACGGCTGCCATCAGGCACATTCTTGGCCCGGATACTTTCGACTAAATTCATCGAAGTTATCCAGGGTAAAAATTTCAGCAAAGCGACGACCACCGGTGCTCCGCTGTTTGTAGAGGGTCAGGCAGTCTGCGACGATCTGCAGTACCTCGTCTTCGGCGTATATCCCCGGCAGTTCTCTGGCCAGGCGGGGATGGCGACCGAGTTTTCCACCCAGTTGGACCCGGAAGCCCCGGCAGGTACTTTGAAGGGCACCGGCCGGGCACACGGCGACACAGCGGCCGCAGTTCAGGCAGCGCCGGGAATCAATCGAGGGGGACGGCTCATCTCCCTTCAGAATCACAGCCGCTTCACTGCAGGCCTCGACACAAGCCGCGCAATTAGTGCAGTCCCCATCGCCGGATTCGGGCACCGCTGCTCCGATGATGCCGATGTCTTTGATCTGGGGCTGTGAGCAGGCATTGGGACAATCCGCCAGGCTGACCCTGAATTCATGGTGATACTTGAGATCGCCCTTCACCGACTGCTTTAAAAAACCGAGCAGATCCGCTTTTTTAAGATGCGTTTCGATCCGGACCAGCAGTTGATCCCCGGCTACGGCGCGGTTCGGACAGCCGCTGGGCCCGAAGCAGGTTTCGACCCGGTAGCCCTGAATGTCCTCTTGCTGGCCGGCCAGAAACCGTTTCTGGGTGGCCTTGACTTCCGCCGGCGACACCACGGTTTTCCCCGCCTCCCGGGCCTCCTTCTCCACCCGCGCCCGGACTTTTTTCCGAACGAAAAAAGGCACTTTTTTCAACAGATCCTCGGCTTCGGCGGTCCACTTCATGACCAATTTCTAATCCTCCATGGATCGATTTTCCGGGTTTTCGCGGTCTATACTCCATCGAGTCGGATTATCAATAATGTATTTCCGAATGAGGTTTAATTCACCCTCGTGACGAACGATATGTTCAAAGTAATTACGCTGCCACAATTTTTTAACAAACAGTGGCCACCCGTGTTTTTTGACGCCGTGAATGTATTCACGCGTCGCAATGGATTTGAACGCCCCCACAATGTTTCCCCGTGATATCTTAACCGTAAGGGTAGGCCTTGTGCCTGCCCTTTTCGTCGAATCGTTCGCTATCGATCGGGCACCCACAAGGGGCGCCCCTACGATAGCACATCGCCTGTGGCTGATCGGGCAATAATGAGAAATGTAATCAGGCGCTGGAAACGATGCCGTGGATCTGATGAGCGTAACCACATGTCCCTCGGGCCGGCTTCACCGCAGACAGACGATCTCGGTGCAGCGGTCCTGGACGGCGACCTCGAAGCGGGTGCGGGTGCCGGACAGGGCCGGAGCGATGGCGTTCAAGGCCGTGGCCGGCGTGTTGTTGGTTTCACTGAGGTGGGCCAGAAAGACGTGTTCGAGACCGGCGTGGGCGACGTTGCACAGCAGCCGCCGGGAATCGGCGTTCGAGAGGTGCCCCAGACGGCTCTGGATCCGCTGCTTCAACGGCCAGGGGTAGGGCCCGTCGATCAGCATGCGCGGATCGTGATTGGCTTCCAGGACCAAGGCCCGGCAGCCCTTCAGGTGCTCGGTGACCATGGCGGTCGCGACCCCCAGGTCGGTTGCGAGGCCGATTTTGACGCCGTTGGCCCGGAGGGTGAATCCGGCCGGGTCTGTTGCATCGTGGGAAAGGGAAAAGGGGCGGATGTCAAGATTGCCGATGACAAACCGGGTGCCGCATTCGAAGGTTTTTGTGCAGTGCAGGCGCCCGATCCGTTTGGCGGCCTCGGCCGTCTGGCGGCTCAGGTAGACCGGCAGGCGGTAGCGGCGCGACAAAACCCCGACGCCGTGGATGTGATCGGCGTGTTCGTGGGAGACGACGATGGCCCGAAGCGTTTCCGGTGCCAGGCCGCGCGATCTGAGCCGGCGTTCGATCTGGACGCCGGAAAGACCCGCATCGATCAAAATGGCGGTGCACCCGTCGGAGATGTAGATCGCATTGCCCCTGCTGCCGCTGGCCAGCACGCAGACCGCCAGCTTGTAAGCGGGCTCGGCGGCGGGGGAAGAGGATTCTTCAGCAGGCATCACGGGCGACCGATGATTATTTTCCGGTGTGTCCGAATCCGCCGCGATTGCGGTCGGTGGCTTCGAGTGATTCGACGATCGCGATCCGGGCCTGGCAGACCGAATGAACCACCATCTGCGCCACCCGGTCGCCGCGCCTGAAGGTGTAGGGCGATTTGCCGAAGTTGATAGCCGCGATCTTGATTTCGCCGCGGTAGTCAGCGTCGATCGTGCCCGGGGCGTTGATCAGGCCGATACCGTGCCGGACGGCCAGACCGCTGCGGGGCCTGATCTGGGCTTCGTAGCCCGGGGGCAGGGCCATGGCCAGGCCGGTGGGCAGCAGGGTGACGTCGCCGGGCGCGAGGACCAGCGGCGATTCCAGGGCGACGGCGAGGTCCATACCCGCGGAACCGGAGGTCATGTACCGCGGCAGCGGGATATCGGCGTCTTTCGATGGCCGCAGGCGGCGGAACCTGATTTCCGGCTGCTCGTTCATCGCCAGTGGTGCATCTGTCGCTGAAGTGGGGGAAGAATCATGTCAGGCCCGCAGCAAATCCTCGAAGGACGCGCTGCCGTTCAACGGGCCGAGGGCGGTCAGGGCCAGGTGGTCTTTGCGAAACAGTTCCGCGGCCAGATCGCAGATGTCCGCGGCCGTGATCCCATCGACCTGTTCGATAATTTCCTCTATCGGCACGCTGCGCCCGAAGTTGATCTCGTTCTGGGCCAGGCGGACCATCTGGTTGTCGACGCTTTCCGCGGCCAGAAGCAGGTTGCCCTTGGTGTAGTTCTTGGCGTCGTTCAGCTCGCCGTCTTCAACCGGGTATTGGCTGAGCGTGCGCATTTCTTCAGCGATCAGGCCGACGGTTTCGCGCACCTTGTCCGGCTGAACACCGACGTAGGCGCCGAACAGGCCGGTGTCCTCGTAAGAGGAGATGAAAGAGTAGACCGCGTAGGCGAGCCCGCGGTGCTCTCTGATCTTCTGAAAGAGCCGTGAACTCATGTTGCCGCCGAAAATCGTGTTCAGCAGTGAAAAAGCATAGCGTTTGGGATCGCTGATCGAAACCCCGTGCGTGGCCAGGCAGACGTGGACCTGTTCCAAGCTCCGCTGGTGCAGTTTGACCTGCGGGCAGCCGGACGGCGTCTGCCGGGCCGGAAAAACGGGGCCGGTTTCAATGGCCGAGAATGCCGGTCCGGCCAGGGCGACGATTTTTTCATGGCTGACGTTGCCGGCCACCGCCACGACGATCTGGCTGGGCTGGTAGAACTGATGGAAAAACGCCTTTATTTTCTCGGAGGTGAAGGCACGGATGTTTTCCGGGGTGCCGATGATGGGGCGCCCCAGCGGGTTGTCACCCCAGAAGGCGCTGCCCGAAAGAACGTGAATGTATTCTTCCGGGCTGTCCTCGACCATACCGATCTCTTGGAAAATGACCGGCCGCTCCTTGGCGACCTCCTCTTCGGCGAACTCGGAGTTCAGGAAGATGTCGGTCAGGATGTCCACCATCGTTTCGAGATGCGCATCCATGACGCGCGCATGGTAGCAGGTGTTCTCGTAACTGGTGAAGGCGTTGGTGTGCCCGCCGATGGCATCGAACTCCTTGGCGATCTGGTAGGCCGTGCGCTTGCGCGTGCCTTTGAAGATCATGTGCTCGATCAGATGGGAAAGGCCGTTTTCAGAGACCGACTCGTCCCGGGCCCCCACGTTGACCCACACGCCCATGGAGACGCTGCGCACGAACGGCATGGTGTTGGTCAGGATCCGCACGCCGTTCGGCAGGGTGGTTTTGTTGACGGGCGCGGGCGTCATTCGTTTTCCAGCAGCGCTTTGTGGCTCAAGCGGATTTTGCCGTC
>JBAPWQ010000173.1:0-1752 GCA_049283795.1 Desulfobacterales bacterium
CCCTTTTTGGTCGCTAAACCATTTTACAGTTCCGTTGGTCATGGTGATATCCTCCTTTCGTATAATTTTCAACGTCTCAAACTGGAGGATATCTCTTTTACAACGGATGGGTCCTTCAGAACGAAACTATCCCGCGGATTAGATGCGGGACTTCATTGATAGATTTTAAGATAACCGCTTATCCATCAAATAGCAAGGCCTAATATCGATTTATTCGCAAAGCTCGAACAGGGCCGCCGCTCCCATTCCGCCGCCGACGCACATCGACTCGATGCCGTATTTGACGCCGCGGGCTTTCATGTTGGCCAGCAGGGTGGCGCACAGTTTGGCCCCGGTGCACCCCAGCGGGTGTCCCAGAGCGATGGCCCCGCCGTTGATGTTCACCTTCTCCGGGTCGAGGCCCAGTTCACGGATGCAGTAAAGCGCCTGGCATGCAAAGGCTTCGTTGATTTCAAACAGGCCGATATCGGCGATATCCATGCCGGCGATGCCGAGCAGCTTCGGAATGGCGTAGCGCGGTCCGACGCCCATTTCCTCGGGTTTACAGCCCACCGTCGTGTAGCACTTCAGTTTGGCGATGGGCTGCAGGCCGAACTCCTTGACCTTCTCCGCGCTCATGATGACCGCCGCCGCGGCCCCGTCGGTCGTCTGGGACGAATTGCCGGCCGTCACCGTGCCGCCGGCCGCAAAAACAGCGTGCAGCGCCGCCAGGCCTTCGCGGGTGGTGTTCTCCCGAATGCCGTCATCGAAGTCCTGGGCAAAGGTTTCCTTCTTGTAAGTGCCATCCGGCTGCCGCACGAATTTTGTGGCCGGTGTCGGCACCAGTTCGGTGAAAAGCCCGTTCTTCTTGGCGTTGGCGGCGCGCATCTGCGATCGGTAAGCAAAGGCGTCCTGATCCTCGCGCGCGATCTTGTAGCGGCGGGCGACGTTTTCGGCCGTGATCCCCATCGAGACGTACAGCCCGGCATGCTCGCGGGTGTACTCCGGGTGCGGGCGGGGCATGTAGCCGCCCATGGGGACGTAGGTCATCGACTCCACCCCACCGCCGATGACCACATCGGACCAGCCGGCCATGACCCTCAGGGCCGCGCTTGAAATCGCCTCCAGGCCCGAGGCGCAGAACCGGTTAACGGTGGCGCCGGTCACCTCGACCGGAAAGCCGGCAATCTGGCTCACGAGCCGGCCGATGTTCAGGCCCTGCTCGGCCTCGGGAAAACAGCAGCCCACCATGATATCTTCGACGTTCTGTTTCTGAAGGTTGGGCGTACGCTCCACTGCGGCCGTCAGGATATAGGACAGCAGATCCTCGGGCCGGGTGTCGCTGAAAGCCCCCTTGACGCGTTTGCAGCCCGGTGTCCGGACGGAAGTGACGATATAGGCCTCTTTCATATCCCTACCCCTTTCTGATACACTGCCGATGCAGGCATTTCATCATGAGCGCTCGTGGTTGACATCTGTCGCCGGGACGCGCTGCCGGTCGATCAATTGCGCAGCGGCTTGCCCGTTTTGAGCATGTTCTCGATCCGCGCCACGGTTTTTTCCTGCCGCAGCAGATCCATGAACGTCCGGCGTTCGAGCGTCAATATCGCTTCTTCGTCCAGTTCGCCGTTGGCGCGCACCTCGCCGCCGCTGATGACGAACGCGATTCGATTGGCCAGCAGGGCGTCGTAATCGGAGATGAAGCCGCCTTTGTGCATGTTGTAGATTTCGGCCGCAATCATGCCCTGGGCCGACTCGCCGAAGACCTTGACC
>JBAPWQ010000174.1:0-1921 GCA_049283795.1 Desulfobacterales bacterium
TTGGGGCTCTTCCAGAAGTTGGCCGACTGCAGAGGCTTTTCTTTGGGCGTGATAAAAGGTGATACCTGTGCGCTGCCACCGGCACCGCCCTGCAGCAGTTTTTCCGGGTGGGCGCGGGATTCCGGAATTGCCTCGGTGCGCGGTGCCGCCGGAACCGGCACGGCGGCCTGGGTCTGGCGGCCGAAGACCTTGCGGTTGATCTCCGCTGCGAACCGATCGATCTGGGGAATCACCGCCCCCATGTCCGCGCTCTGTGCGGAGGCGGTCACCGGTGGCTGCGTCCCGGCCACATCAAGCATTGTGGCGTCAATGCTGAGACTGTTGCCGAACATCGTCAGGCTGCCGTAAAGAACAAAGTCGGCGCCGAGCTTCTGACCGATTTTTCGGGCGGCGGCCTCGTCAGCCGGGCCGGTCTCTTCCGCCAGCGCTTTTTCGACTTCGGTCCGGCTGATCACCTGCACCTTTTCGGGATCGGACAGGCGGCTGGAAAGCATGTCGAAGATGCCGTTTCTTAAAAACGACAAATCCTTTTCGGCATTCATCCTGAACGGCAGCACGGCCACCCGCTGCAATTCGGCGGTCATGGCGGGCGCCGCGCAAACGACGATGCCGAACAGAAGGACGCCGACGGTGAGGATTCGGTGTATGGAGAGATATTTTTTCAACAATGACCTCCCGGATGGCTATTAAATTTTATGAGGATACGTATTGGCGCAATGCGCTGAAGCGTATACTTCCCCGTTTGAAAAACGGTAAGTTGTATCGACGGGTGGTCTATCCTACGAGCTTCGCTTTCAGCACGTCGTTGACCATCTTGGGGTTGGCTTTGCCCCCGGTTTGGCGCATCACCTGGCCCACGAAAAAGCCGAGCAGTTTGGTTTTGCCGGCCCGGTAAGCCTGCACTTCAGTTGCGTTTTCGTTCATGACCTTGTCGACCGCCGACTCGATCCGGGCGGTGTCGCTGACCTGAACGAGCCCCCGCTTCTTGACGATATCGTCGGGCGCGCCGCCGCTCACGGCCATCTCGTCGAAGACCGTCTTGGCGATTTTACCGCTGATCACACCGTCTTCGATCAGCTGCAGCAGACGTCCCAGGTTTTCAGGCGCGACCGGCGACGCGCTAATCGGTGTGCCGGACGTGTTCAACAGCCCCAGCAACGGACCCATGATCCAGTTGCTGACCGTCTTGGGGGTGCCGAAGGTCTTGAGGCAGGTTTCGAAATAATCGGCCAGCTCGCGGTCGGCGGTCAGCAGGTCGGCATCGTACGCCGGCAGGCCGTAGTCCGCCATAAAACGATCTCTTCTGGCCTCCGGCAGCTCCGGCAGTTCCCGGCGCACGCTCTCGATCCACCCGGCGTCGATGGCGAGCGGCAGCAGATCCGGGTCCGGAAAATACCGGTAGTCATGGGCCTCTTCCTTGCCGCGCATGGACGTGGAGCGGTTGCGATCCGGGTCCCACAGCCGGGTCTCCTGGATCACGCGGCCGCCCTCGCGCAGGATTGCAGCCTGGCGATCGATTTCGTAGTGCAGGGCCTTTTCCACGTGTTTGAAGGAATTCAGGTTTTTCAACTCGGCCCGGATTCCGAAGGCCGGCTCTCCGATCAAACGAATCGACACATTGGCATCGCAGCGGAAGCTGCCTTCCTCCAGGTTGCCGTCACAGATTCCCAGGTACCGCACGATGGCCCGCAACAGCCTCAGGTAGGCGCCGGCCTCCTCCGGAGAACGGAGGTCGGGTTCGCTGACGATTTCGATCAGCGGCACTCCCGTACGGTTGAAGTCGACCCGGCTGACCGGCCGCAGGGGATCGTGGATCAGCTTTCCGGCATCCTCTTCCATATGGATGCGGTTGATCCCGATCCGTTTGCGGTCACGGCCGGGCTGGATCTCGATCCAGCCGGCGGCGGCGATAGGCAGTTCG
>JBAPWQ010000175.1:0-3215 GCA_049283795.1 Desulfobacterales bacterium
CCACTGGTGCGCCCACCTGCTGGTCCTGGTCGTGCTGCTGCACCTGCTGCGGGTGTTTTTCACGGGCGCCTTTCATCCGCCGCGGCAGTTCAACTGGATCATCGGCCTGGGCCTGTGCGGCCTCGTGCTGATCGCCAACCTCAGCGGGTATCTGCTGCCCTGGGACCAGCTGGCCTACTGGGCCGTGACCGTTTCGACCGGCATGCTGGAGTACGTCCCCTGGTTCGGCTTCGCCCTTCAGAAACTGATTCGCGGCGGGCCCGACATCGGACCGGCTACCCTGCGGATTTTTTATGCCGTCCACACCGCCGTGGTTCCGATTCTGCTGTTGTCGCTGATGGGGTTTCACTTCTGGCGCGTACGCCAGGCCCACGGCCTGGTCGTCCCCCGCCGGCCGGGAGCCGCGCCGCCCGAGCCGCCGGAAAGGGTGCCGAGCCTACCGGATCTTCTGCTGCGCGAAGCAGTGGTCGCCACAGTTCTGATCGCCGCCGTCATGCTGCTGGCGATTTTCTTCGACGCGCCCCTGGCCGATCCGGCCAACCCCGGGCTGAGCCCGAATCCAACCAAGGCGCCCTGGTACTTTGCCGGGCTTCAGGAACTGCTGCTGCACCTTCATCCCCTCTTCGCGGTTTTTATCGTTCCGTTGGCGGCCGCGGCAGCCCTTATGGCTCTGCCCTACCTGACCTATGAAACCGACACCGGAGGCATCTGGTTCGCGTCCCGGACCGGACGCAAGGCCGGAATTGCCGCCGCCGTCGCCGCCCTGGCGGCCGCGCCGGGTCTGATCCTCTTCGACGAATGGCTCGCGCGTTCCGGCCATCGATTCTCGGGCCTTCCGACGGTTATCGCGGACGGGCTGATCCCTTTTATCCTTTTCCTGGCTGTCATCGCACTTTTTTACCGGGTGATGAGACGACGGTTCTCAGCATCGCGGAACGAGGCCGTCCAGACGATAGTTATCTTTCTGGCCACGGCCCTTACCGTCATGACCGTCACCGGGGTGTGGTTTCGCGGCGCCGGCATGAAACTGGTGTGGCCGTGGTCGTAAGCGAAGGGGTGTTCACCGCCGAGACGCGGGGGGCGCAGAGTTTTTTCCAATTTGTTTTCAAGGGTTTTCATTGCCGCTGGCGAAGCCCTGCATTGATAGACGTAACCCCCGGCGGGTGTTTTCCAAACGGGTCCGAGTGATGGCTGAGAAACTCAAAAAAAGGCTGGTGATGCCCAAAAAACGCGCCGAAACAGAAACGGCGGCGGTCCTGCCGCGGCGCAATTTTTTGATGAAGCTCTGGTTCGGCCTCGGATTGGTCGTAGTCGGCGAACTGGTCTGGATCGTGACGTCTTTCCTGAGACCGCACCGGTCGCCCACGCCCGACGGCGATTTCGGTGCGATCGTGACGGCCGGGCCGGTGGACGGTTTTCCCAGGAATTCGGTCACGGCCTTTCCGCGCGGGCACTTCTACCTGGCGCGCCTGGCAGACGGCGGATTTCTTGCTATCTCGAGGCGCTGCACTCACCTGGGGTGCACCGTCCCGTGGATCGCGGAGGACAACCAGTTTTTATGCCCCTGTCATTCGTCGGCCTTCGACATCCGCGGTGCGGTCATCCGCGCCCCGGCGCCCCGCCCGCTGGACATCTATCCGTTGACGATCGAAAACGAGGTGGTCAGAGTCGATACCGGTCGCGCGGTCCGCAGGAGCGACTTCAAACCGGAGCAGGTGACGTATGGACAAAAAGGGGCGATAAAGGGATGACTCAAAAGGGCGACAGACTGAACCCACCCGGGGAGGGCCGCCCGCGGCATGCCGCGCACGGGCGCTGGAAGACCGCAGGGGTGGTGGCCACGCTCGTGGTCGTCCTCTCGGTTCCGCTGTACCTGGTGCGAGAGCGCCGCCTGGCCGATTCTTCAGCTCCCGCCGCCGGCAAACCCGCAGCGGCCTTCGTCGGCAGCGCCAAGTGCCAGCCCTGTCACAAACCGGAATTCGACAAGTGGCGGGGGTCCCACCACGAACGGGCCATGGCCGAGGCCACGCCGGAGACCGTGCTGGGCGACTTCGAGAATGCCGAATTTACGCATTTCGGGGTCACGTCGAAATTCTACCGTAAAGACGGCCGGTATTTTGTCAACACCCCCGGGCCGGACGGCAAGCCGGCCGAGTTTCAGATCACGCACACCTTCGGCTGGTACCCGCTGCAGCAATACCTGATTCCGTTTCCCGGCGGGCGGCTGCAGTCTCTGCCGATCGCCTGGGACGTCAAGGAGAAACGCTGGTACCACCTCTACCCGGACCGGCAGATTGCCCCCGATGACTGGCTGAACTGGACCCGCCAGGGACAGAACTGGAACGGCATGTGCGCCGAGTGTCACTCCACCAACCTTGAGAAAAACTACGACCTTGAAACCGACACCTACCGGACCACCTGGTCCGAGATCAGCGTCGGCTGCGAAGCCTGCCACGGGCCGGGCTCAGCGCACGTCACGTGGGCCGAACTGCCGGAGATGGGCCGGCCGGCGGTTGAAAACCATGCCCTGGCGGTCAAGACCAGCGGCCTGAGTTCGCGCGAGCAGATCGAATTGTGCGCCCCGTGCCATTCGCGCCGCATGTCGCTCGGCAACAACCCCCACGCCAACATCGACTTTCTCGACTACGGCATCCCGCAGCTGCTGACCGAGGGCTATTACTTCCCGGACGGCCAGATCCTGGAAGAGGTCTACGTTTACGGCTCCTTCGTGCAGAGCAAGATGTACCGCCAGGGGGTCCGCTGCAGCGATTGCCACGACGTGCACAGCACCAGGCGCCTCCACGAGGGTAACACGCTGTGCCTCCAGTGCCACAAGGCCGCCGTCTACGACACCCGCGACCATCACTTCCACAAAAAAGACGGGGAAAAAGGCGATCCGATCAGGTCCCCGGACGGACGGGTGCTCTTCGAGGTCGGTTCCGGCGCCCGGTGCGAGCAGTGCCACATGCCCGGCCGCGTTTACATGGGCATCGACTACCGTCCCGACCACAGCTTCCGTATCCCGCGGCCCGATCTCAGCCGCGACATCGATGCGCCCAATGCCTGCAACCGCTGCCATGTGGACAAGACCACCGCCTGGTCGATCGAGGCCATGGCCAAGTGGTACGGCCAGCGCCAACGGCCGCATTACGGCACCACTCTCGCCGCGGGCCGCCGGATGGAACCGGAGGCCCAAGCCGAGCTGATCCGCCTGG
>JBAPWQ010000176.1:0-1575 GCA_049283795.1 Desulfobacterales bacterium
TCGCCGCTTCACCGATCGCCTCGTTTCCTTTCATCAACACCTTGCTCATCGATTCACTCCATTCGTTTGGTCTCGACCGTCATATGGCCCCGGCCGGCGCATCGGCCTCCTCGCTGATGGTGATGGCTACATCCGGACACATTGTGCAGCACATGGCGCAGTAGATGCAGTCTTCCGGACGGGCGCGATAGGCGGGAAAATACCCTTTGGTGTTGACCTGATCGCTTATTTCCAGCACGTTTTTCGGGCACACCGTGACGCACAGACCGCAGCCCTTGCACCGGTCCTGGTCGATGACGTGGATATAGGTCATGATCTCAATTCTCCTTAAGATATCGCCGCCGCATTTTTCCAGGGCGGCACGAGCTGCCGCGCAATGGCCAGCACCGGGCAGTCGAAGTGCTCCGGTGCGATGTGCGGCAGCAACTCGACCGCGGCGGTGATGAACGTCAACGGCAATCCGCTCTCGGCCGCCAACTGCCGCACGAATTCGTAGCCCCGCAGGATGTCCTGCGGGGTGGTCTCGTCGATCAGGTTGGCGTTTCCGATCCAGCCGGTCACCGCCAGGCGCGCGGCCGCTTCGATGTCCCGCCGCAGCTGGAGGCAGCCGGAAACGCTGCCCGTCTCCGGTCGCAGCGGATTGACGACCTGCAGCATGCGGTAGGGGATCCCGTCGAAAGCGGCCGCCAGGGTCGAAAGGGCCCGGGCGCCCACCGGATCACCGCCGGCATCGATCAGGTCCATTGGGCCGGGACGGCGGATCATGCCGGCGATCAACGGGCTTAGAATCGGTAGATCCGCGTGCAAATACTCCGGCGGCGGCAAAAGGACCTTAATACCGATACGGCCAAGGGCCCGGCGGGCTTCGCGGGTGCGGAAATAGGGGTTGACCAGGTCCAGATCCGCCAGCCGCACATCGATGCCGCGGCGACGGCGCTCGACGGCCAGATTCACGGCAACTTCGGTTTTCCCGCTGCCGTAATTGCCGACGATGACAACCAGGCCCTCCAAGTCGATTTCCATTGTCCTCTTTGGCGTTGCAGCCACCCCGCCGGAGAACCCGTTCACCTGAGAGCGGCAAAAAGACACAAATTTATTTTGTAATTTTATTTCAAATCTTTGTCAAGTTTTACGCCAAAATTTTTCTGCGCCACCCCTGTGTCTGCTTGACTCTGGTCCAAAACATGGTATGCTCGCCCTTGATCGACCGGCTTCCGCTGGGCCGACTCGGCGCCCGGTGCACTCTGGGACAAACCACTCGAACTTAGGGCTCACAAATTATTGAGTGTCCATCCATAAATCACCGATTTGCTTTTTCGCGAGCCCTTAACCGCCGCGCACAAAGAAAAAAACGGACACCGAGGGCGCCTGCCGTGTGACGTCAGATGCCCAGCGATCTGCCATGCAACGCGTTATAACCGGACTTGAAAATCTGTACCGGCACCCACCGGCTTGGCTTAGGGGACGGCGGCTCGGCCTGCTCTGCAATCCGGCGTCGGTCGATCCCCGGTTGTTCCATGCCCGCGATGTGATCGCACGCCGGTTCCCTGACCGGCTGACCGCGCTCTATGCTCC
>JBAPWQ010000177.1:0-21485 GCA_049283795.1 Desulfobacterales bacterium
CAACCATCTTGAGTTCACTTTGAAAACAAATCCGAAATCGGATCGGTAGAGAAGGCCAAAAATCCGGCGGCACTGCCGTACCAATACATCCGAGATGATGGCTGATGCGATCGTATTTCTAAAAAAAATCAAATTATTAAGCAGATAAGTGGTTTGCGGATGCAACCGACGGACATCGCGTTATTTTTTTCTGCCGGCGGTTCACCTATTCTATTAGCGTGACGGGCGTCGGATTGTCAAACTAAAATCGAACCAGGCCTCCGCGGCGCCGTTGCCTGAAATGTCCGGCCACAACGGGTACCGGCCTGGTCCGGGGGCCGGGATCCGAAACCCGCCGGCGTACGGGTGTTGCCGCGGCGCGTGTTCGCGGTAGCTCGGGGCGCGCAGGGGGTGCACGGCTTTTCTTTTAGGCCGTGGTGAGATTGGCGATCACCAGAGTTTTTTGAAAACGCCTTTCACGCCCTCGCGAACCCCCTCGACGATAGAATCCTGGGTCTGGTCTTTGGCGGCGTCGCCGGCTTTATCGGTCGTATCCTTCAGAAAACCGTCGGCTTCCTTCTGCGCGGGCGAAGGTTCTCCGCGCGCAGGCATTTTGCCCATGTCCGGTATTCCCGTCATCGTGACACCGGGCGGGAGCTGATAGGTGGCCAGGTCCAAAGAAGGTTTTTCGACCTTCTGGAGCCGCATGTCTTTCCCATACCGCAGCATGCCGCCATGCTCTTTCATTTCGGCCGACTTGAGGGATTGCTCGAGTTCGCGGGCCGAATCCGGACCGAGCATCCGGGCCATCCGACCGCCGAACACGATCCATCCCTGTTGGATTTTCTTGATGTCCGGGTGGCTGCTTAAAACGATTTCATCTTTTTTGGTCTTGCCGACCCCGTCCGTGGTTTCGACCTCGAATACCTTGCCCTTGTAGTCGGCGATGGTTTCGGATCGGCCCGTGTTCCTGAATTTTTGCCGAAAATTCTGTGAACTCGATGAGTCCGTGCCTTTGGAGAAGTTTTTCAAGAGGCCGGCCATCTGATCCATGTCAACCGCGGACCACTGGCCGTTCTCCTGGTGCACCAGGTAGACTTTCTGGTCAATCAGCAGCATGTAGGTGTCTTTTTCATTGGTATCGATCCGGATGTGCTGGTCATCACGGATACTGAGTGTGGAAAGGGTGCCATCACCGAGCTGCCAGGTGGCTACCGTGTCGGACCAGGCGAAAGAGGGGGATAAAAACAGGGCGAGAACAAAGCTCAGAGCACGCATGGTATACCTCCCTTTGATGAGTAGCGTTCGAGGATTTAATACTGATATGACGCGCGCCTGCATTTGTAAACCCGGTGCCAACCATTTGTGCCGCTGAGCGGGCCGGTATCAGGCGGCTGTCTTGATGAACACCGCCAGGGCGTCGTCGATGTCGGCGGCCGTGATGTGGTAGTGGGTGACGGCCCTGAGCCGGCGCTTCCCGGTGGCCAGGACGTGGATTCCTTCGGCGGCGAGCATTTTGGCCAGACGCTCGGCCGACAGGTCGTCCCTGTCGCTGTCGAAGAAGACGATGTTTGTTTTCACGCGTTCCGGGTCGATGGCGATCCCTTTTATTTCGGCCAGACCGACGGCCAGACGGCGGGCCATGGCGTGGTCTTCGGTGAGCCGCGTGGTCATTTCCGTCAAGGCCACGATCCCGGCCGCCGCCAGAACGCCGGCCTGGCGCATGCCGCCGCCCAGGAGCTTGCGGGCCCGGCGGGCCTCGGCGATGAAAGGCCGGGTCCCGCAAACCACCGAGCCGACCGGCGCCGCCAGCCCCTTGCTCAGGCAGATGCTGACGGAATCCGCCGGCGCCGCCAACTCGGCGGCGGTGACGGCCAGGGCAGTGGCGGCATTGAACAGCCGCGCGCCGTCGACATGGATTTTCAGTCCATAGCGGTTTGCCAGCTGGCGGACCGATTGCAGGTAGGCCGTGTCCAGCGGACCGCCGTAACAGCGGTTGTGGGTGTTTTCGAGCACGATCAGGCGCGTGCGCGGGAAGTGGACATTCTCCGGGCGAATGGCCGCTTCGATCTCTTCCAAAAGGATTTTTCCGTCGGGCTGATTCGGCACGGTTCGTGGGTGAATGCCGCCGACCGCGGCCGAACCGCCCTGTTCGTAATAAAAAATGTGCGCCTGATCGCCCAGAATCATCTCGTCTCCGCGGCCGCAATGGGCCAGTTGACTGACGAGATTGGCCATCGTGCCGCTGGCTACGAAAAGCCCGGCGTCCTTGCCGAGCTGTTCGGCCGCCATTTCCTCCAGGCGCCGGACGGTGGGATCTTCGCCGAAGACATCGTCGCCGACCTCGGCCGCCGCCATGGCCTGACGCATCGCCGGCGTCGGCAGGGTGATCGTGTCTGACCTCAGGTCGATTTGCCGATGGCACATCTGTCTTCCTCCTTGATAATCGGGGTGTTACCAATATGGGCCCAACTTAAAAGATATCCGGCCGGCCGGCAAGAAATTTATGCCGGCAACGGCATCCGGGACGCGATAGCCGGGGCTGCTTGACGAACCGTTATATACGTGTGTAAATGGATTACGGGTTACGGGTTTCAATTGCCGTTATTGGATCGGTTTCGAATACCTATTTGCGAGTATCAAGTTTCAAGTTTCTATTCCGGTTTCGAGTTTCTATTCGCGGGTGTATAAAGTTTACTTAGACGGCATGGCGCGGCATCGCCGGCCGTAACAGGATCATCGGGACTTCGTCGGGGAAAGGGAATCGACTCATGGGCAAACTCTTGTGGCAACCATCGCAGCAAAGAATTGCGGCCAGCAACATGCACCGTTTCATGACGGAGGTCAATGCCCGCTTCGGCCGTAACTTCACCGAATACGAGGACCTGTATCGATGGTCGATCGAAAACATTCCCGATTTCTGGGCCACGTTGTGGGAGTTTGCCGGCATCATCGCCTCCGCGCCCCACGCGCAGGTGATCGACGATGTGGACAAGATGCCGGGGGCCAAGTGGTTTAATGGGGCCCGGCTCAACTTCGCCGAAAATCTCCTGCGGTACCGCGATGACCGGGTGGCGCTGGTCTTCAAAGGCGAGGCGCGGCAGCCGGTCTATCTCACCTATGCCGAACTCTACCGCCAGGTGGCCCGGCTGGCCCAATCCCTCAAGCAGGTCGGCGTGCGGGCCGGTGACCGCGTCGTGGGGTTCATGCCCAACATGCCCCAGACGGTCATTGCCATGCTGGCGGCCACCAGCATGGGCGCGGTCTGGTCCTCATGTTCGCCGGATTTCGGCATCAAGGGCGTTCTCGACCGCTTCGGCCAGATCCGGCCCAAGGTGCTCTTTACGGCCAACGGGTATTCTTTCAAAGGCAAACCGCTGGACTCCCTGAAGCGGATCGGGGACATCCTGCAACAGCTGCCGTCGATCGAAAAAGTCGTCGTGGTGCCCTACACGCAGGAACAGCCGGATATCAGCGGTGTGCCCAATGCGGTGCTGTTCGGCGACTTCCTCGCCCCGCAATCCGACCTCGACGTCGATTTCGTCCAGCTGCCCTTTGACCACCCGCTTTACATCATGTACTCCTCCGGCACGACCGGGCTGCCCAAATGCATGGTCCAGTGCGCCGGCGGCATCCTGATCCATCACCTGAAGGAATTGATGCTGCACACGGACCTGCAGCGCGAAGACCGGATTTTTTATTTTACCACCTGCGGCTGGATGATGTGGAACTGGCTGGTCAGCTCCCTGGCGGTCGGCGCCACGGTGGTGCTCTTCGAAGGCAACCCTTTTCATCCCCATCCCGGCGCCTTGTGGGAGATGGCCCAGGATGAAAAGGTCACGGTTTTCGGCACCAGCGCCGGCTACATCGCGGCCCTGCAGAATGCCGGCGTCAGACCCGGGCGGACTTACGACCTCGCGCCGTTGAGGGCTCTGCTGTCAACCGGTTCGCCGCTCTCGATCGAGGGGTTCGATTTTATTTACACCGAGGTCAAATCCGATTTGCAGCTGGCGTCGATTTCAGGCGGCACGGATCTCAACGGCTGTTTTGCGCTGGGAAACCCGATCGGGCCGGTCTACGCCGGCGAGCTGCAGTGCCGCGGGCTGGCCATGAAGGTCGAGGCCTATGACGAAAACGGCCGCCCGGTCATCGGCGTTCAGGGCGAACTGGTCTGTTCGAAGCCGTTTCCGTCCATGCCCATCTACTTCTGGGACGATCCGGACGGCACCAAGTATCACAACGCCTATTTCGACGTTTATCCCAATGTGTGGCGGCACGGGGACTTCATCCTCATCAACGATCACGGCGGGGTCGTCATCTACGGCCGGTCGGATGCCACCCTGAACCCCGGCGGCGTGCGGATCGGCACGGCGGAAATATACCGCCTGGTGGAACAGGTCGAAGAAGTCGAGGACAGCGTCGTGGTGGGGCAGAACTGGAAAAACGACGTGCGGGTGATCCTGTTCGTCAAGATGGCGCCGGGCTGCGAGCTGACCGATGATATCCGCAACAAAATTATGCGCGTGATCCGCGACAACGCCTCGCCGCGCCACCTGCCGAAGAAAATCATCAGCGTACCGGCCGTTCCCTACACCCTCAACATGAAGAAGGTGGAACTGGCGGTGAAAAAAATGATCGAAGGCAAGCCGGTCCTGAACCGCGACGCCCTGAGCAATCCGGACATCCTGGAATTCTACGGCAACCTGAAGGAGTTGCAGGAGGATTAGCCCGACATGGCCGAAGCCTACGCCATTTACCCGATCGGCGTGATTCACCAGACCGACGCCGGGGCGCGGATCGAAATTTACCCGGCCTTCACGGACGGGCTCCTGGGCCTGGAGCAGTTCTCGCACATCACCGTGCTCTACTGGCTGCACCACAACGACACGCCCCGGGCGCGAAGCATCCTGCAGGTCCATCCGCGCAAAAATCCCGCCAATCCGCTGACCGGCGTATTCGCGACGCACTCGCCGCGCCGGCCGAACCCCGTCGCCCTGTCGAGATGCCGCATTCTGGCGGTCACTTCGGACAGTATCGTGATCGATCGCATCGATGCCGAAGACGGTTCACCGGTGATCGACATCAAATCCTTTTTCCCTTACGACGACCAGGGGCCGGTCAAAGTCCCCGCCTGGCAATGACTCTTCACCGCTCCGGCCAGCCCGGGCCGCAGTTCCTGCGGCGTTGGGCCGGGCCCTGCCACCAAGATTTTCAACCCCTGCGGCGGCCGGTCGATCGCCGTGGATGGGCAGAATCCGCACCGTCTGACATCCGAGATCTTCGGCATCGGCTTCAGACCGGCCGATCGCAGCGCGCATCAGCCCGGTTTCGCGCCCGATTCCGGGCTGCGGGTAGCGGCCGGGGTCCTGCATGTGCTCGATCTCCTACCCATCGCCGTCAAAAATTCCGCACCCCGGCGACGCTGCACACGGCTCAAGGACCGGTTGAGGAGAGTCGATTCTTCCAGGGGCGCCAGGCCTGCGACCCGACCGTCAAACAGATATCCCCGCCGCAGGCGGCAGGGATATCCGAGAATGACACACAACTTGTACAACCCGCACCATCTGCGATCAGCGGGTCATTTTGGCAACGACGAAACCCGACTGACCCCGTTTCAGCAGGAGCATGATCGGTTCGCCTTTTTTTACCTGGTTCATCTGCTTGCGGAATTCTTCCATGCCGCTGATCGGCTTGTGGTTGATCTCCTTGATTAGATCACCCTGTTGGACGCCGGCTTTGTCGGCTTTGCTGCCGCCTTCGACGGCCGTTACCAACACGCCCTTCTCGGACTCTTCATATCCGAGCCGTGCGGCCATGTCCGGATCGAGTGCCTGCAGGCTCAACCCCAGCTTGTCGTCGTTTTCCGAATCCTTGCTGGCCAGGGCCTGATCTTCCTGGCGTTTGGCGGTTTCGACCGTTATGGTTTTTTCCCGCCCGTCGCGCAGCAGGGTTATTTCGGCTTTCTGGCCGACGCCCAGTGCGGCAATTCCGCGCGACAGCTCCCGGCTGCTGGTGACCGGCTGTCCGTTGACGGACTTGATGATGTCATTGACCTTGATTCCGGCCTTGTCCGCCGGGTCGCCTTCGAAGATCTGGGTGACCAGCACGCCGGTTTCGCCTTTGACCTTGTAATACTCGGCCAATTCGGGTGTCAGATCCTGGATGCCGACACCCAACCAGCCGCGGGTCACCTCGCCTTTGGTCTTCAATTGGTCGATGATGTCTTTGGCCATTGTGATCGGGATGGCAAATCCGATACCCTGGCCGCTGGCCACGATTGCCGTGTTGATGCCGATCACCTCGCCGTTCATATTGATCAGCGGTCCGCCGCTGTTGCCCGGATTGATCGATGCATCGGTCTGGATGAAATCATCATAGGGACCGGAGCCGATGATGCGTCCCTTGGCACTGACGATGCCGGCCGTGACCGTCTGCTCGAGGCCGAAAGGACTGCCGATGGCCACCACCCAGGTGCCGACGGCCTGGGTGTCGGAATTGCCGATCGGCAGCGGCACCAGGTCGGTGGCGCCCTCGATTTTTATCAGCGCCAGATCGGTTTTCGGGTCGCGGCCCACGACCTTGGCGTCGTACTCTTTTTCATTGGACAGTCGGACCTTTATCTCATCGGCGCCCTCGACGACGTGATTGTTGGTCACGATAAAACCTTCCTTGTCGATGATGAATCCCGATCCGAGGCTGCGCTGCTTGAACTCCTTGGAAGGGCCCTCTTCGGGGGCACCGAAAAAGTCCCGGAACGGATCACGCTCCCGGCCGCCGAAAGGGTTGCCGAAAAAGTGCCGGAACACCTTGCCGCCGCCCTGGACGGTCTTCTCGGTCCTGATGTTGACAACGGCCGGCCGGGCGACTTCGGCCAGGTGGCTGAAGTTTTCGGGCACCATTCGCGGGGCATCCGCGGCCTGAACGGGCGGCGCCGCAATGCCCGCCAGAAATGCGACCATGACGATAAACGCGTAAACAAGGGAGGTGTTGGAGTTGACTCTTGACGGACTCATACGGTTTCCTTTCTGTTGAGACGCTTGCGGCCGGAAATGCCGGCGATGGCGCAAGGGGGTTTTGCAGCCGACAAGTGGGCATGATCGGGGCCTTGGCCTTTGACCGTTCTAATATATGTCGCGAATCGGCCCTGGCAACCTGCCGGTGGCGAAATCCAGCAATATTCCGGTTAAAAAAATACGACACAAAGATGACCGCAAGATGACCGCAACATTACGTCTTCGTCATCTTGCCGCCGGCAGCTCCGTTAACACAAACCGTTTTTCAGGTCGTTGTCGCCGCCGTCCTGCAGCCCTTCGACAAGATGGTTGACCGCACCGCGGGCATTGATTCAGCTTGACTTTTCAAGAAATATGGCTAAAATTTATCAGTTAATTATGACCCTGCTGCCGTATGGCGCATGTGGAAACGAGGAGGGTATGAGTATGCCGGTGTATGAATTTGAATGCAGCTGCGGCCAGGTGACCGAGGAACTGACGAAGATGGACACCCGCTCGATTACCTGCCCGAAATGCGGGAAAAAGGCCAAAAAAATAATTTCGGCCTGTACCTTTGAACTCAAGGGCGGCGGGTGGTACGCCGACGGCTACGCTTCCAGGAAAAGCGGCTCGACATCGGATTCGACAAAATAAATTGGAAGCGGGGGGCGCCGGTTTTCCAGGCAAGGCCTTCCCTTCCGGCTGTCACTTCCGATCAACGGAGCGCAGGGGGTCACTCATGGCCGCTGCGCTCTGCTTTTTAGGGGTGGCCGCAACTGGTGGGGCACGGCACGCTGTTTCAACAACCCGCACCCCGCAACCCGCTGAGGCCTGTTCAATGGAAACCCCGCTGACACCCCTGACGGCGATTTCACCGGTGGACGGTCGCTACCGCGACACCACCGAAAAGCTGAGCGACTTTTTCTCGGAAGCGGCGCTGATCAAATATCGCCTGATGGTCGAGGTGGAATATTTTATCGCCCTGGGCGAGCTGCCGCTGCCGCAGCTGGCCTCGTTTGACGGCGCGCAGGCGGCGGTGTTGCGCCGGATCTACACCGATTTTTCAAATTCGGATGCCGGGCGCGTCAAAGACATCGAGCAGGTGACCAATCACGACGTCAAGGCCGTCGAGTACTTCCTGAAGGAAAAATTCGACCGGCTGGGTTTGTCAGCCTTCAAGGAGTTCATTCATTTCGGCCTCACTTCCCAGGACGTCACCAACACCGCCGTCCCGTACAGCCTGAAGAAAGCCTGGCTGGAGGTCGTCAAGCCGGTGCTGATCGAGGTCATCGCGGAATTGAGCGACAGGGCCCGTGCCTGGAAAGACATTCCGATGCTGGCCCGCACGCACGGGCAGCCGGCTTCGCCCACGCGCATCGGCAAAGAGATCTACGTCTTCGTGGAGCGGTTGAACCGTCAGCTGGACCTGCTCGAATCCATTCCGTTCAGCGCAAAATTCGGTGGTGCGACGGGCAACTTCAACGCCCACGTCGTGGCCTATCCCGACATCGACTGGTTCGCATTCGCCGACCGGCTGCTGCGTGACCGCCTGCACCTGGTGCGCTCCCGCACGACGACCCAGATCGAGCACTACGACAACCTGGCGGCTTTCTGCGATGCCCTGAAACGGATCAACACCATTTTGATCGATCTGGCCCGCGATGCTTGGGCCTACATTTCCCTCGATTATTTCAAACAGCGCATCGAGCCGGGCGAGATCGGCTCCTCGGCCATGCCGCACAAGGTCAATCCGATCCATTTCGAAAATGCCGAGGGAAATCTGGGCGTGGCCAACGCCCTGTTTTCACACCTGTCCGCCAAGCTCCCGGTGTCACGGCTGCAGCGCGACCTGACCGACTCGACCGTGATCCGCAACATCGGCGTGCCGCTGGCCCACACGCTGATTGCGCTTAAAAGCCTGCTGCGCGGCCTGGCCCGGCTCATCATCAACGAGGATGCGATCGGCCGCGACCTTCGCGACAACTGGGCCGTGGTGGCCGAGGCCATCCAGACCGTGCTGCGCCGCGAGGGATACCCCGAACCCTATGAAGCCCTGAAGGCGCTGACCCGCACCCATGCCCGCATCGACCAGAGCGTGATCGCCGAATTCGTCCAGGGGCTGGATGTGAGCGCCGCTGTCAAAGCCGAACTTTTGACGCTTTCGCCGGAGAATTACACTGGGCGGTGTGAATTTTAGGCTGAGCCGGCTTTCTTTTCCACCATCGGGCAATAACCCCGGACAACGAAACTCCATGTCTTCCGCTTTATGTCAAGCTGACGGCCTCCGCCTTCGCCCGTCACCGGGCGTCGCTTCCGCAGGCGACCCGCCATGACCTTCGATCCCGCCTTGCATCCGGCGGCCGATTCGAGGGCTCCCCGCCGGTGGTTTTTCTTTTGCCGCGACCGCATCCTGGTCCGGTACCGCCCGGATCGGAGCGTCCGGCCGTACTTCGCGGATGTATCGTTCGTTGAAACGGCGCACTCGGACGCCCAGTACCTCGGGCGCTTGAACGGCATCGATTGCTTTGCCGCCGAACTGGCCTCCGACACGCCGCTGCCCGCCGGGGTCGAATTGCAGCCGGTGCGGCGGCTGCTGGGCGTGATCGACGACGAGCTGGCGGCGGTGGCCGGCCGGGCCAACCAGCTGATTCACTGGACGCAGACCCACCGGTTCTGCGGCCGCTGCGGGCACCCGACCCGTGATGCGCGCAGTGAGCGCGCCAAGGAGTGTCCGGCCTGCGGTCTCGTCAATTACCCGAGGGTCTCGCCGGCGATTATCGTTGCGGTCATCGATGCCGGCCGCATCCTGCTGGCCCGTTCGACGCGGGTCGGTGCGGGTTTTTACAGTGTCCTGGCCGGATTTGTCGAGCCTGGGGAAACCCTGGAGGAGTGCGTGCGCCGCGAGGTGCGGGAAGAAGTCGGCCTGGGCATCACCGCGATCCGCTATTTCGGCAGCCAGCCGTGGCCGTTTCCGAACACGCTGATGGTGGCCTTCACCGCCCGGTACGCCGCAGGAGAGCTACGGTTGAATCCGGCCGAAATCGCCGACGCCGGCTGGTTTTCCGCCGGCGTGCTGCCGCCGGTCCCCGGCCGGTGGAGCATTGCCCGCCGGCTGATCGACTGGTTCGAGGAATCGCAAGGGGGGGTGACCGGAGAAAAGTGAAGCCGCCGCCAAACGGGCGTTCCGTGCTCACCCGCGGTGTTCCTCGGCCATGACCTCGTTCATCCAGGCGGTGATGAGCTGCAGGGCGACCGTTTTGGTCTCGGGCAGCAAAATAGCCTGATTGTTCCGGTCTGTGACCGAACGGATGTAGGGGTGGTTTTCGAATTCGTCGATAAAGACATTGTCGATGATAAACTGGTTGAAGGCGATCGGGTCCTCGATGGCCTCTCTTTTCTGGGCTTTGCGGCGGTACATGGACTTGGTGTACTGCTTGAGTTTGGGAATTACGTTTTCCCGGAAGTGCTCGATCTGATCATCCCGAATTCCCAGGTGATCGGCCAGTTGATCGGCCAGCGACTGATCGACCCGGCCCGACCGGCGGTCGACGAGCTGCTTGATCCGCAGATCGGTCAATTCCGGTACCAGCAGTTTGACCAGAAAAAGCATCATGCTCTTGTTGGTCTTCAGCTCATCGAGGGCGTAGTTCGACAGCACCCGCGGCAGCTCCTCCGCGAGGATCGTGTCGAGGCGGTTTTCGATCGGCTCTCCGGCGGGCGCCGCCCGGGACAGCAGGGCGAACTTGCGCGTCAGCAGAGGGATGATGTCGGTGGCGAAGGTTTCCGCATCTTCCGGGTCGATGCCCAGATGTCCGGCGAGTTTCAGCAGTTTACCGGATGGCGGGCCGGGCGATGCACTGTCGTTTGTCATGGCGAGCTGATCTGGTCTCCGTTTTCAAATGGCCTCTTCTTGCCCGGTTAGTTTGCGGATCGATTCCGGCAAAGAAATTTGACCTCATTATAACATCTTTGTCAAGTGGCTCCCCGACCGTCGGCCGCTGCCGATCGGCGCCGCGATTGACAAGCGGTTCGGAAATAGTTTAGACGAGAGCGACGATCAGAAACCCGGCGCGGACCTGCACCCCCGATCCCAAGGAAAAGAAAGGGTTGAAAGAAAATGAAGAAAGACGGCTCGCCGATGGCAAACGCCCTGCTGGTGGCGACCACCTTGGTCGCAGTTTACCTGTTGTTCATTCTGGTTTTTCGAGCGCCTGACGGCCGGGTGGCCGACCCCGGGCATCCACCGACCACCGCGGCGGTGACGAAGAAAATGGACGACCACGGCGCCGCGGCGCATCCGGCGGCAGTCAGCGAAAAAAAACGGGTCCAGAAGCCCGGCCCCGACGAGGTGCTGAAAATTCTTCAATCCGGGAACAAGCGGTTTTACTCCGGCAAAGCGTCCCATCCCCAGGCCGATGCGGCCCGGCTGGCCCTTGCGGGCCGTGAAAACCAGGGCGACTATGCCTATGCGACGGTGATTACCTGTTCTGATTCCCGCGTGCCGGTCGAATTGATCTTCGATGCCGGGGTCATGGACATTTTCGTCATCCGGGTGGCGGGCAACGTGTGCGACACCGATGAGATCGGGTCGATCGAATACGGGCTGGCCCACGTCAACACTCCGGTGCTGGTCGTTCTGGGGCACACCCAGTGCGGCGCCGTCACGGCGGTCACGCAAGCCGTTCAGGGCCACGGCCACAAGCTCGAGCGCAATATCCCGGCCCTGGTGGACAACATCGTGCCGGCCGTCAAACGCGCCATCGCAAAGCATGCGGACGTGCAGGGCGAAGCGGTCATCCCCTATGCGATCGAGGAAAATGTGTGGCAGGGTGTCGAAGACCTTTTCACGAAAAGCCCGGCGGTGCGGGCCATCGTGAAGGAGGGCCGGGCCAAAGTGGTCGGGGCCATTTATGATGTCGGGAACGGAAAGATCGAGTGGCTCGGCACGGAAAAGGTCGACGAGATCATGAAACGCGTGGAAGCTTCACCCGCCAAGGAAACCGAGGCGTTTGCGGCCGATTGAGCATCACAAAAAGTCTATCTTCTCGCTGGCGGCCTTTACGACGAAGATCCGTTGGTTGTTACTCTTTTTTTCGGCGGGGGTTATGTAGAATCCCTGGCGATCGGGCGAGTAGCCGGTGGTGTAGCCGACGATTTGCTCTCCGTCCTTGAATTTCACGCGTATCTTGCGGCCGCAGCCACTGAGGTCATCCTCATACGCGTCGACCCGCTTCTTGTTGCCGGCCAGGTCCCTTACAAAAAAAACGGCTTTGAGCTGGTCCACATCCACCGTCAGGATTCCGCCTTCCTCGGTTTCCAGGTGAAACTGGCTTTTGTTGGGTAGAAAATCGCTGGTATTACCCTTGAGAATCGAGCCGTTCTGGAACCGGGCCACCACTTTGTTTTTTTCCATTGCATCCTCCGTGCTTGTTGGGCCGCCTGAAAAGTTGCGTCTATTTTATCACAAAATTCAATAAATTCAAAACCCTGTATGCTTGAGGCGTCAGCGGCGGCGCACCAGACGGCGATGTGCCGCCGGGCTATGGTCCGGCACCGGTCACGTGGCGGCGTCCCGGGGCCTGATTGAGAGGACCGGCAAAAGGTGGTAAAATCAGGGCATGCCGAATCCGGTCGATCACCGGTCAGGATGGAAACAAGGGGAGGGAATGACGATGGCCAGATTTTTCGGTTATGCGGTGTGCGTCCTGGTATTGCTGCTTTTTCTCGAATGGTTTCAAATCATCGACGTACCGTTTCTGGACATACCCGATTTCACGAGCGGTAAAAAGGTTCTGTTGGAAAAATCCGGCGATTCCCTGCGGCAGCGTCTGGGCGACTGAAGGAGAATTGTAGGAGCGGCCGGTCAGGGAACGACGGTCGTGTGAAACCGGTCCCCGCGCCGGATGATGATTCCTTTCTTCAAGAAATCGGCAACGATCTCCTCGTATTTCTTCCGGTAGGCCCCCTCGAAGTAAAGATCAACGGTCTCCTTGAACCAGATCGTCTCCATCAGGGATTCGAAAAAACTCTCGGCAGCGACCGTTTTTTTCATCAGCAGGGTGTAAACGGTAATTTTTTTCAGAACGTCCTGCCCGGCTCTTTGAGGCTCATCCAGGTAACCGGTCACGCGCTCGAGGCTGCGATCGAGGGCCCCGTGAAAATCGTCGAAAAAAGGCCCGTGGCCCGGATAGACGGTTTTGACGTCCAGCCGCGCCAGCCGCTGCAGGGATTTTTTCGTGGTGTAAGCCGCCGCGCTGCCCTCCACGCGAACCGTGTGGACGGCCAGATCATGCGCCCACAGCGTGTCGGAGGACAGCAGGAGGCCGCTGTCGCGCTGGTAGAGAACGATGCCGTCGGCGGCGTGGCCGGGCGTGTGCAACACTTCGAACCGATGGGGGCCGACAAGGATGACGTCACCGTCGGTGAGTGCGCCCGTGGGCGTGAAGAAATCGGCCTCCTGGCCGTAATACCGCCACCAGGTCGACCAGTCGTCGCGGGTGTCGATGAAAATCCTGCCGATTTCATGGAGGACGATATCGCACCCCGCGGCGTGCTGGACCGGGTGGTTTCCGCCGATGTGGTCGCAGTGGCAGTGGGTGGTGACAATCGTGCGCACGGCGGAAATATCGATGCCCAGATGCGCATAGATTCGGCGGGTGTGATCGAAATCACCCTTGTAGCCGGTGTCGATCAGAACGGGCGGGGGGCCGCGATAGACGAAATGGTTGGCATTCAGGTACCCGCGCTCGATAAAAAACAGATCTTCCAGGATCTCAGTGATCTTCTCTTCCATAGCGGTAAAAGGGCCCGGTCCGCAGCTTCGGGTTTCCGAAAAGGCTTCTTCAGGCGGCTAAATCGTTCAGAAAGCCATGGTGTCCTCGACGATGAAAGCCGAGCTGCGGACGGCGATACTTCCTTTCTCGACCCAGATCCGCACCATCAGCACCGCATCGCCGTCCAGGCTGACGACGTTCGGCAACTCCTCGACATACGAAATATTTTTTTTCATGAATTCACAGAAAATCGTGTTGGCACTGCAGGGATCCAGGACCAGGAGCACCCGGTGATCGTCATAAGGGTGCTTCTGGGGCGATCCGGTGAATGCCACGTGGGTTTTTCTCAACTCCTTCGGATTTTTCGGACGTTTGTAGGCCTGAATCTCGAACTTTTCGGCGGCTTTCAGGAAATTAGACCCACCCATGGCCATGCCTCCTCGATGATAGGGTTGAACGGTGTCCATCCAAAAATGGTCTTTTTTCCGTTGAGCGGCCGGTCGTAGCTGATGTCCGGCTGCGGCGCACATAAAGTGCACCTGGCCGTTCGGCGCGGGATGCGGCCTTGCTCCGCGAACTACTTCCCATTTATGAATTGGGCACTCTAAAAAGTGCCATGTAAAGATCGTTGGTGGGTACTGAACAGGCTGCGGGCCGTCACGATCGTTGGCGGCATCAGCTTCCGCCGTTCGGCAGCAGGTCCCGCAGGGCCTGTTCGTCGACGATGCCCAGCTTGCGGGCCACTTTCGGCTTGAGAAGGGCGAAAACGCCGCGCGCCTCGGCGCAAACCTCGTCTTCGGGACCGTAGAGCAGCCCCTGCAGGATAGCTTCCCGCTCGTTTTTGATTTCCACGATCCGGCCGACGGCCCGCAGGGGCTGGCCGATGTAAACCGGTTTTCGGAACTCGACCCGCATGGACTTGGTCAGGATAATCGTCTTGAGCAGGTGAATGGCGGCCCAGCTCATGATTTCATCCAGGATGGTCGATGTCACCCCGCCGTGCACCAGGGTGTTCCAGCCGCGCAGGTGATCGGGTACGCTCAGCCACGAGACGACCGAATCCTGATTGGCGAAAAACCGCATTTTGAGCCCCGCCGGATTGGCCGGCCCGCACGCAAAGCACATGTGGTTGTCCTGGATGGGCAGGGCCGTATATCCCGGGGGAGTTTTCATGGCGAACGATGCTCCTTTAAAGTGGCGTGACGGGTGTCACCACGGCGCAGGTCGAGGTGTTTTCGGGATCATTCGGGTTTCTTGAAAAGCATCAGATAATTCACGGCCGGACTGCCGCCCAGTTTTTTTCTGTTGAGCACCGGGTTGTAATAGAGACCGGTCAGCTCCTGCTGCCGCAATCCCGCATCGGCGGCCCAGCGGCCGAGTTCCGACGGCTTGACAAACCGGTGGTGGGCATGCGTCCCCTTTTTGACGATCCCCAGGATGTATTCCGCCGCCACGATGGCCAGCAGAAACGATTTGAGCGTCCGGTTGAGCGTGGCGAAGAACACGGCGCCGCCGGGCTTAACCAGTCGGCCGCAGGCCCGCACGATCGAGGGTGGATCGGGCACGTGCTCCAGAAGCTCCATGCAGGTGGCCACATCGTAGGCGCCGGGGGATGCGTCCGCCAGTTCCTCGGCGGTTGCATGCCGGTAGGCGATCTTCAGGCCGCCCGCCGCGGCGTGTGCGCGCGCGGCCGTAAGAAGGGCTTGGCCGGCGTCGATGCCGGTGACCTCGGCCCCCAGCCGGGCCAGGCCTTCCGCAAGAATTCCGCCGCCGCAGCCCACGTCGATGATCCGCGCGCCGGCCAGGGGCACGTGGCCGGCGATGTAGGCCAGCCGCAGCGGGTTGATGTCGTGCAGCCCCTTGAACTCACCCCGGTTGTCCCACCAGGAAGCGGTCTGGGCCTCGAATTTGCGAATTTCATCGCGGTCTATGTTGGGCATGCCGGCCATCACGGGTTTACAGCGGAGCCGTCTTCGCGGGTGGTCCGCGCGGAAAAGGTTTTCAGGCTATTTGCTTCCGGCAGGACCACGAAGGCCCAGAGCTGCGACAGGAGCATGCCCGAGAGCATCAGGGTACAGCCGAGAAAGCCGCGGGCCGTCAGGCGCTCGCCCAGGATGAGCCAGCCGCCGATCGCGGCAAAAACGGCTTCCAGGCTCAACAGGATGGCCGCATGCGCCGGATGGGCACGACGCTGGGCCACCACCTGCAGCGTGTAGGCCACCCCGACCGACAGGACGCCGCCATAGAGGATCGGCACCGCTGCGCGCTGGATGCCCGCCACGGTGGTGGTTTCGACCACGGCCGCCGTCAGCAGGCTCAGGATGGCACAGATCGCGAACTGGATGAAGGCCAGTTTCAGCGAATCCGTGCGCGGCGCCAACCAGCCGATGAGCAGCACGTGCCCGGCCCAGAAGAAGGCGCCGATCAGCACCAGAAAATCGCCGAAGGCGATCGTGAAACGGTCGGTGATGCTCAAAAGATAGAGGCCGACCGCCGCCAGCAGAACGCCGATCCACGTGCCGGCGTTGGGCCGCTGCCGGAAAAAGAGGCCCAGGACCGGGACGATGACGACATACAGCCCGGTGATGAAACCGGCGTTTCCGGCCGTGGTGTAAACGAGGCCGGCCTGCTGCAGGGAAGCGCCGGCAAACAGCAGCAAACCGGCCAGAAAGCCGCCCATCAGGATGTTGACCGGATTCCGGTAAGAGGGGGGCTGTGCGGGCCCGCGGCCGTGTTTCAGGATGAAAGGCACCAGCACCAGGCTGCCGAGGGCGAATCGGATGCCGTTGAAGGCAAACGGCCCCACGAAGTCCATGCCGACCCGCTGCGCCACGAAGGCAAAGCCCCAGATCGTGGCGGTCAGCAGCAGCAGGGCGTCGGATTTGAGCGTCGGCGGCGGCATGGCATAAATTCCAGCGGGGATGGGATCATTTCACATGGTGGCAGTCTCGCCGTCCGGGAAATCATATCAAAGACCATCACCATAGCTTCAGCTCGAGGCTCCGTCAAGGTGAAGATGGCGAGGGAACGGCGGATGGCAGACGGCGAAAGGCCAATGACAAGAAATAACGGCGCACGGCGGATGGCTGACGGCTGAAGAATTTTAACGGTAGATAAGCAGACCATCTGAAGATTTCGTTTGCTGTATGCCCCGCTGCTTTTTAAAAGGATGCCGACCGGGACCGCCCCCTCTGAATCTGAAGACACCGTCAAAGTCAACCAACCAACGGGCCAGACGGGCACAACCGGCTAACCGGCTAAACGGACCCAGCGGGTCCCCTCAGCCCAGCTGGCCGACGGCGGCCTCGACGGCTTCCAGCAGTTCGCCGCTTTGCATCAGGGTGCGCATGCAGGCGATGTCGCCGGCCAGGATGCGGTCGGCCTCCAGGTGGTCGATCCGGCGGCGAATCACGTCGTAGGCGGCCTGGCTGCCGCGGCCGGGTTTCAGGTTGGTGAAAAGATCGAGCGCCTGGGCGGCGCACAACAGCTCGATGGCGACAACATCGCGGGCGTTGTCGACGATGGCGCGGCTTTTGCGGGCCGCGATGGTGCCCATCGAAACGTGGTCCTCCTTGTTGGCCGAGGTGGGGATGGAATCCACGCTGGCGGGATGGGAGAGGATCTTGTTTTCCGAGACCAGGGCGGCGGCGGTGTACTGGGCGATCATGAACCCCGAATTCAGGCCGCCGTCCTTGACCAGAAAGGCGGGCAAGCCGCTCAATTGTGGATTGACCAGCCTTTCGATGCGCCGTTCGGAAATATTCGCCAACTCCGCCACGGCCATGCCGAGAAAATCGAGCGCGAGCCCCACCGGTTGGCCGTGAAAATTACCGCCCAGCAGGAAATCCTCCTGCTCGGCAAAAATCAGGGGGTTGTTGGTGGAGGAGTTCATTTCGGTTTCGATGACCCTTTCGACATAGGCCAGGGCGTCCTTGGTGGCGCCGTGGACCTGCGGGGAGCACCGCAGGGTGTAGGCGTCCTGGACGCGGAAGCAGTCCTTGTGCGAGGTGATGATCTCGCTGTCCCGAACGATGCGTTCCATGTTGTCGGCGGCCGCGGCCTGGCCAGGGTGCGGGCGGGCGTGGTGAATGCGCGGGTTGAACTCGGTGCGGCTGCCCATCAGCACTTCGAGGCTCATGGCGGCGGCGACGTCGATCAGCCGCGACAGCTGCAGGGCGTCGTAAAGCGCCAGGGCGCCGACAGCGGTCATCACCTGGGTGCCGTTGACCAGCGCCAGGCCCTCGGCCGCTTCGAGCCGCAGCGGTTGCAGGCCGCTTCTCTTCAGGGCCTCGGCGCCCGGTATCCGCTCGCCCTTGAAAAACGCCTCGCCTTTGCCGAGCAGAACCAGGGCCAGGTGTGCCAGCGGGGCCAGGTCGCCGCTGGCGCCCACCGACCCTTTTTCCGGGACAACCGGGCAGACGCCGCCGTTGAGCAGCGCGACCAGGTGCCGGACGGTCTCGAGGCGGATGCCCGAATGGCCCCGCGCCATGTCCTGGACGCGCAGGAGCATCACGGCCCTGACGGTCTCTTCCTCAAAAGGGGCGCCCACCCCGGCGGCATGGCTCATGAGGATGTTTTTCTGAAGCCGGCGGGTGTCCTTCTCTGAGATGGCCACGTCGCTGAGCGCGCCGAAACCGGTGGTGACCCCGTAAATGGTGCGGCCTTCGGTCACCCAGCGGTCGATCAGCCGGCGGGCGGCATCGATGCGGGCCGCCGCGCCGGCGCTCAAGTCGATGCGGCGGCCCCTGCGCGCCACCGCCGCCAGGTCGGTCAGGGTCAAGGCCTCGTTTCCGATTTGCAGTGGTTCCATATCGATCTTAAATGCTTTTAAATCGGTTGTGTCAGTTGTGTCCAATTCATAAATGAGGATTTTTTTCGCTGAGCAAGGCTGCATCCCGCCTGGGCGGGACGGCGAGGCGTACTTTATGTGCGCCGCAGCCGGAAATCCGCTGCGACCGGCAGCCCGGCGGGAAAAAGCCCACTTATGAATGAACACTGTATAGTACAGCGGCCGTTATAACTCAATCCCGTCGTCAGCCTTGATTTTTCGGTGTCGGTTGGCATATTGAATAAACAGGATCACCGTTCGGCTTTCATCTGCCGGGAAACGCCCTCATGATCGACAACCGCCACATCGCCGCTGCCATGACCGTCCGCCTGGATCAGGTTTTTGTCGACCTGCCCGCCCGGCCGGCGTTTGTCGAGGGCATCCGGCGGGCCCCCAAAAGGCCTTTGACGCTCTCGCGCCCGGACACCGAACTCGCTCTTAAAAACGCGCTGCGCTACATTCCCGAAAAATGGCATTCCGTTCTGGCCCCGGAGTTCCTGGACGAGCTGCTGACGCGCGGGCGGGTCTACGGCTACCGCTTCCGGCCGCAGGGCTGTATCCGGGGGCGGCCGGTCGACGCTTATGAGGGGCGCTGCATCGAGGGCCGCGCTTTTCAGGTCATGATCGACAACAACCTGGATTTCGATATCGCTCTCTATCCTTACGAACTCGTGACCTACGGCGAAACCGGCCAGGTTTGCCAGAACTGGATGCAGTACCGGCTGATCAAACGCTATCTGGAAATCCTGACCCGCAGGCAGACGCTGGTGATGGCCTCGGGCCACCCGCTCGGACTGTTCGCCTCACCGGCGAGCGCCCCGCGCGTGATCATCACCAACGCGCTGATGGTGGGAGCTTTCGATGACATGGAGAACTGGCACCGCGCCATGGCCCTGGGGGTGGCCAACTACGGGCAGATGACGGCCGGCGGCTGGATGTACATCGGCCCGCAGGGGATCGTGCACGGCACCTACAGCACCATCCTGAACGCCGGTCGGTTGAAGCTGGGCCTGGCGCCGGAAGAAAACCTGGCCGGACGCCTGTTCGTCTCCTCCGGCCTGGGGGGCATGAGCGGCGCCCAGGGCAAGGCGGTCGAGATCGCCGGCGGCGTCGGCCTCATCGCCGAGGTCGACCGGTCCCGGATCGACACCCGCCGCGGCCAGGGCTGGGTGAGCGCCGTCCACGACGATCCTGAAGAAGCTTTTGTTTTGGCCGAAGAATGTCAGCGGAAACGCCGCGCAATGGCGATCGCCTTCCACGGCAACATCGTCGACCTTCTCGAGCACGCGGTCCGCCGCGGCGCCGCCATCGACCTGCTCTCCGACCAGACCTCGTGTCATGCGGCCTACGAGGGCGGGTACTGCCCTCAAGGAGTGACGTTCGAAGCGCGCACGGAAATGCTCCGCACGGATCCGCTGGAGTTCAGGCGGCTCGTGGATCTTTCCCTTAAACGCCACTTCGAGCTGGTCCGCACTCTGGTTGAGCGTGGGGCCTACTTCTTCGACTACGGCAACAGTTTCATGAAAGCGGTCTTCGACGCCGGCGTCACGGCCATCTGCAGGAATGGTCAAGACCCGCTGGACGGGTTCGTCTTTCCGTCCTACGTCGAGGACATCATGGGGCCGCTTTTGTTCGATTTCGGGTACGGGCCTTTTCGATGGGTGTGCCTGAGTGGCAGGAAAGAAGACCTGCGCCTGACCGATCGGGCGGCCCTGAACGGCATCGATCCGCATCGGCGGTTCCAGGACCGCGACAACTATGTCTGGATCAGGGACGCAGCCCGGCACCGGCTGGTGGTCGGCACCCTGGCCCGGATTCTTTACCTGGATGCGGTCGGCCGGGCGACGGTCGCGCTCGCGTTCAACCGGATGGTGCGCGAGAAGGAAATCGGACCGGTGATGCTCGGCCGCGATCATCACGACACCGGCGGCACCGATTCGCCGTATCGGGAAACGGCCAACATCAAAGACGGCAGCAACATCATGGCCGACATGGCCACGCAGTGCTTCGCGGGCAACGCCGCGCGGGGTATGAGCCTGGTGGCGCTGCACAACGGCGGCGGGGTCGGCATCGGCAAGGCCATAAACGGCGGCTTCGGTCTGGTATTGGACGGCAGCGCGCGCGTCGACGGCATCATCCGCCGCGCAATTTCCTGGGATGTAATGGGCGGGGTGGCGCGCAGGGCCTGGGCGCGCAATGAAAACGCCATCGTCACCGGGATTCTCCACAACGCCCGCCACCGGAAGACCGATCACATCACCCTGCCGTTTCTGGCCGACGACGAGGAGGTTGCGAGGCTGGTGCGGGAGGCCACGGAGCGTGATCGGTGACGATCCGGGAGCCAGAGTTATCAGCACGAAAAGAGACGGCAGTTTGAGCGGTTTCCCGCCCGGGCGGGATAACGGGTTCAGGGGTGTTAACCCTTTAAACGTTGAACCCGGAACGCGGAACCTATCAGTAGAATTTGTCATCCACCGTGGCGGTCGAAGTGCCATCAGGGGTAAATAATGCCTATCATGATTTATCGGATATCAACCGCCACGCAAGAGGAGGCGGCCCGGACATGAAAAAGATTATCGAGTGCGTTCCGAATTTCAGCGAGGGCCGCGACTGTGAGACCATCGCCAAAATTACCGCACCCTTCGAGAATCGGAGCGGCGTCCGCTTGCTCGACGTCCAGCGCGACGAAGATCACAACCGTCTGGTGGTGACGGTCATCGGGACACCCGCGGCCTTGCACGACGCGGTGATCGCAGCGATGGGCGCGGCGATCGCGGCCATCGATATGCGCCGGCACACGGGTCAGCACCCGCGCATGGGCGCGGTGGACGTGGTGCCGTTCATACCGGTCAAAGGTGTCAGCATGGACGAAGCCGTCGAGGTGTCGAAGGCGGTGGCGGCCCAGGCGGCCCG
>JBAPWQ010000178.1:0-3710 GCA_049283795.1 Desulfobacterales bacterium
ATGAAATCATGACCGTCAACCGGAAAAATGGGCCGCTGTAAAAACAGCTGAGGAGCCCGCGCATTGAATTTTCGCTCTTTTTTAGCGATCGGTATTTCTGACTCTGCTGCACTATCCGCCGGTTCAAGGCCTGCCAAACGAGCCATTGGCCGACACCAGCTTGACAGCCCGACCAGAGACCCTACTGTTGAAGGATAAATCCGTTTGTCAACTGGTAAAGGAGGTATCGTAGATGAAGGTTCTGATCGTTTTTTATTCGACCTATGGTCATGTGTACAAAATGGCGCAGGCTATCGCGGAGGGGGCCAAAGAAGTCGTCGGAGCGCAGATCGAGCTGCGGCGGGTTCCGGAAACACTGCCAGCGGATGTGCTGGAAAAAATGGGGGCGGTTGAAGCCCAGAAAGCGTTTGCGCACATTCCGGTGTGCACGGTGGAAGAGCTGCCCTCGGCCGATGCGATCATCTTCGGCACGCCGACCCGCTTCGGCAACATGTGCGGGCAAATGCGCCAGTTTCTGGACGCCACCGGCCAGCTTTGGCAAACCGGGGCCCTGGTGGGCAAAGTCGGCAGTGTGTTCGCCAGCACGGCCACGCAGCACGGCGGACAGGAGGCCACTCTGCTCTCCTTCCACATCACCCTGCTGCACCAGGGACTGATCGTGGTCGGGCTGCCGTATGCGTTCCAGGGTCAAATGCGAAACGATGAGATCACCGGCGGCTCGCCGTACGGCGCGACCACGATCGCAGGCACCCAGGGTGAACGGACGCCGACCGCAAACGAACTGGACGGCGCCCGGTTTCAGGGCCGGCACGTGGCCGCCATTGCCGCAAAGCTGGCAAAGGAATAAATAGCGAGGCTTCAGGTCAACCAAGCTGACACATGACAGGTCTGCAAAATCGCTTGAGCGCGATATTCACAGGTCTACCTCCGCCCAACGTCCTGTCGTTTCCACGGCATCATCATATGAACCGTAGGGGCAGACCTGCGTGCCTGCCCTCTGCATGTCTGCCCCCTGCGTGTCTGCCCTCTCTTCGGCCTGCGGGTCAGCCTTTCATCGAACCGGCGCGTCTGTCTTCATCAGACACAACTCACCCGGGCACACACACAAAGGGCGCATACACAGGTGCGCCCCTACCGGGAAATTTCACATTTCTAACGCGGAACACCGATCAACTTTTTTCAATTGAACGCCCTCGGCCGCCTCAGGCCGCCCTTTTGTTCTTGCCCCTGGAGCCGCGCTGCATGTGGCGCTTCTGGGCCGACAGCACGACTTTGCGCATGCGAACGACCCGCGGGGTCACCTCCACCAGTTCATCCTCGCGGATGAAGCTGATGGCCTGTTCGAGCGTCGGCGCCTTGATGGGCGAGAGCACCACGTTTTCGTCCTTACCGGAGGCGCGCATGTTGGAGAGCTTCTTTTCTTTGCAGGGATTCACGTCGATGTCTTCACCGCGGTTGTGCTCGCCGACGATCATGCCTTCGTAAAGCGCATCTCCCGGCACGACAAAAAGGCGTCCGCGCGGTTCGAGATTGAACAGCGCGTACGGAACGGCGGCCCCGGTGCGATCGGCCACGATGGAGCCGGTGAACCGGCTCGGGCACTCGCCCCGAAAAGGTTCGTAGCCGTCGAAAAGCGCGTGCATGATGCCGGTGCCGCGGGTGTCGGTCAGAAATTCATCCCGGTATCCGATCAGGGCGCGGGCAGGCACCGAAAATTCGATCCGGACCCGCCCCTTGCCGTTGTTGACCAGCTTGGTCATCTTGCCCTTGCGCAGTGACAGCTTCTCGGTGACCACGCCCAGAAAGCGTTCTTCGCAATCCACCAGCAGACGCTCGATCGGCTCGAGTTTCACATCGCCCTCGTAGTGAAAGATGACCTCGGGCCGGCCGACGCAGAATTCGAAATTTTCGCGCCGCATGGTTTCGATGAGAATGGCCAACTGGAATTCGCCGCGGCCCTTGACGATCGTCGCATCACGGTCCTCGCCTTGCTCCACCTGGATGGCCACATTGCCGAGCGATTCTTTCAGAAGGCGTTCGCGGATCCGTCCGGCCTGGACGTACTTGCCGTCCTGGCCGCTGAAGGGCGAATCGTTGATCACGAATTTCATCGACACGGTCGGTTCGTCCACGCTGATCCGCGGCAAGGCCTGCGGCCAATCCCGATTGCAGATCGTATCGCCGATCTTGACCTCCTCGATGCCGGCCAGAACGACGATGTCACCGGCCTGCACCTCGTCGGCATCGCGCAGCTTCATACCATCGAAAACCTGGAGCTTGGACACCTTGAGCGGCACGCTCTCGCCCGACTTCCCGATGCACACCAGAGTGTCGCGGGAGCGCGCCGTGCCGTTGAAGATCTTGCCGACCGCCAGCCGGCCCAGGTAATCCGAATAGCCCCGGTCTGACACCCGCATCTGAAATGGCGCCGCGGGGTCGTAGGATGGACCGGGTATCGCCTCGAGCACCGTTTCCATCAGCTCGTGCAGGTTTTGCCCCTTTTCGTTCAGGTCCTTGTGCGCGATGCCCTCGCGGCCGACGGCATAGAGCAGCGGAAATTCGAGCTGGTCGTCCGTGGCGTTCAAATCGATCAGAAGGTCGTAGATTTCATCCAAGACCTCTTCGGGGCGCGCGTCCTGGCGATCGATTTTATTGATGACCACGATGATCTTCAGCCCGGCCTCGAGGGCCTTTTTGAGGACAAAGCGGGTCTGCGGCAGGGGACCTTCGGAGGCGTCGACCAGCAGGATGGCGCCGTCGGCCATGGAAAGCGCCCTTTCGACCTCGCCGCCGAAATCCGCGTGCCCGGGCGTATCGATGATGTTGATGCGGACGTCCCGCCACAATACCGAGCAGTTTTTGGCTGCGATGGTAATGCCGCGTTCCCGTTCCAAATCCATCGTGTCCATCAGGCGCTCGTCGACCGTCTGGTTGTCCCTGAAAAGCCCGCTCTGCCGGAAGATGGCATCGACCAGCGTGGTCTTGCCGTGGTCGACGTGGGCGATGATGGCGATGTTTCTAACGGTGTTGTTTGTCATTGTTGCGGTCATGGTAACGTGCCTTCCAACAAAACAGGCAGAGCCGTTATTCGACTCTGCCTCGAAATCGGTTGATCACCTGCCGTCGGGATTGACGTCGATTTGTCGCAGCTGAAACATGCTCTACGGGAAGCGAAAGCACCGGGCCAAGCGGCATCTGCGGGAACCGGTCGGCTTATCCTCAGGCAAAAACAGGTGTCATGTGAGCCTCCAGAGAGGCGCCGGCTGTGTCATTAAGGTTTAGAGGGCTTTGACTTTCAGGGCCTTCTGGCCGCGCGGGGACATTTCCACTTCAAATGAAACCCGGTCGGACTTCCGTAAACCAAAGTGTCCTTCGAAGTCGACATTGGATTTGTGAAAAAAAATTTCACTTCCGTCCTCGGCTTCTATAAAACCATACCCTTTATCTTCACTGTACCACTTGATTCTGCCCTCAGCCATTATGAAAAGTGCTCCTTTCTCGAGGATGCCAGTGTACAAATTTCGGGCGGCCACCGGGGGAAAGGCCGGGAACGCAAAAACATGCGCCAACACTAAACCTCATCTCGACTTATTCCCCGATTATTGCACGTGTTTAACATAAATCGTAATATCTAAGTTGAGCGGTTAAATATATATATTAAACTGTAATTGTATAGCCGAATGATGGAAGAATGTCAAACGGCTTGGAGC
>JBAPWQ010000179.1:0-19908 GCA_049283795.1 Desulfobacterales bacterium
GGCCTCAAGGGCGAACTGGCGTTTCTGATTCGCAGCGTCAGCCGGCCGGCCCATTATTTCTGGGTGACCGGCGCATTGTCCAGTTTCCTGGATAATGCCCCCACCTACCTCACCTTTTTCAACACCGCCCTGGGCGGCTTCTTCGCGGGGGCTTCGGAGGCCGAGGCCGTGCCACTGCTGATGACCGAAAAAGCCTTGTATCTCGAGGCCATTTCGGCCGGAGCGGTGTTCTTCGGGGCGGTCAGCTACATCGGCAACGCCCCCAACTTTATGGTACGCTCCATCGCGGAAGAGGCCGGCACGCCGATGCCGAGTTTTTTCGGGTACATTCTGCGATATTCCCTGGTGTTTTTGATTCCCACCTTCGTACTCGTCACGCTGATTTTCTTTTAACCACAGGAGCGGGCACCATGAAAATCGAAAAAATCCTCTTCCACACCCGGTTCCGTGACTTGGCCTTGAACGCCCTCGAGGCTGTTTTGGAATTGAAAAAGGCCGGCCTGAAAGAAGTGGTCCTGACCTACGTCATCCCGCGCGAGGAAGTGGCCTTCGTGCCGTATGGGGGCTACTTGAAGGAGGAAGCCGAGCGGCTGGAAGAAGTCGCCCGGCTGCGCTTGGAGCAGTGGCAGGCGTTGATTTCCTCCAAGGGCCTGCAAAGCAAGATCCGGATCGAGACCGGCAGCCTTAACGGCCGGATCCTGGCCGTGGCTGAAGAGGAACAGGTGGATTTAATCGTCACCGGCCGGAAAAAAAGAACCGCTTTCGAAAAAGTCTATGTGGGCTCGCACGTGCTCGATGTGATCCGTCGCAGTCCCCTGCCGGTCATGATGGGCAAGTACATGGTGCAGTACGAATGGGCCGGAGAGGTGTTGACGCGGGTCAACGATCATATTTTCGACCGGCCGCTGCTGGCCACCGATTGGTCGCCGCCCTCCGAGAGGGCCCTGGATGTGATCACATCGTTCAAGGGCTTGTCCGCCAAGGTGGTGGTGGTCCACAACATCGGCGCCAAGATTTCCAAGGGCCTGGACGTAACGGCATTGAAGAAGATCGAGGACGAGAGCCATAAACGGCTGGATGCGTATTGCCGGCGCCTCGAAGCCGCGGGCCTGAGTGCCGAATCATACCTGTCCGTCGGCAGGACGGTCGCGGAGATCCTGCAGCAGTCGCGGGAGCAGAAAGCCACCCTGATCGTCATGGGACGCACCGGCAAAGACTGGTTTCAGGAGTATTGGCTGGGCGGCGTTTCCCACCGCGTGGCGGAGCTCTCCGAACTGCCGGTGCTGCTGGTGCCCTGAATTAAGAAGTGCTTCCAATCGTGATTTTTTTGCCCGTAAGCTGTGCGTTCGTGACTTTCTTGCAAGCCCCGAGACTCAAGCAAACCGGGCACTGACACCACTTGACCCATTTTGCGGACCAATGCGCAAACACTAACGGCGGATTCGCCATGATCGAAAACCTGCTGGATTCCAACATCGCCATCATCGGCGGGGGCCGTTTCTGTAAAATTTTTCTCGAATACCTGTGCGATAAAAATTTTCTGGACCGCAGCCCAAATGTTCTGGGTGTCGCCGATATCAATCCCCGCGCCGAAGGACTCGTTTTGGCCGAAAGCCTGGGACTCTTCACGACCCGCGATTACCGCGAGCTTTACCGGCTGGAAGGCCTGCAGGTCCTGATCGAGATGACCGATGACGTGTCTCTCGGCGATACGATCCAGAAAACCAAACCGGCCGGCGTCGAGCTCATCGACCACATCGAAGCCCGGGCTATCTGGAGTTCGCTGCAGCTCGAACGCGAGAAACACCAGGCATTAAAGGAGCTGAAACGCCACCAGGCCGACTGCCCGTCGATTCTGCCGCTTTTCGAAAAATTCGCCGAACGCCTGGCCAAAGTGATCAGGAAGCGCAACGAACGCTACCTGGAAATCGAAAAAGGGCTGATCGAGGGCGAGCGCACCCTGGCCCAGATCATTCAGGGCAGCACGATGCCCACCTTCGTCATCGACAGGGATCATGTCGTCACCCACTGGAACAAGGCCATGGAACGGCTGTCGGGAACACCGGCCCGGGACGTCGTCGGCACCAACCGGCAGTGGGCGCCCTTCTGGGAAAAGGAGCGCCCCACCATGGCGGACGTGATCCTGGACCAGGCCGACGAGCAAGCCATCAAGGACCTCTACGGGACATCCTGGCGCCGATCGGCCCTCATCGAGGACGCCTACGAAGCCGAATATTTTTTCCCCAACCTCGGTCCGGACGGAAAGTGGTGCTGGTTTACGGCCGCCCCGATCAAGGCGCCCGACGGAACGATCATCGGGGCGATCGAGACCCTGTGGGACAAGACCGAAGACAGGAATGCCGAGCAGGATCGCGATCGCCACAACCGCCTTTTGACCGACACGGCCCGCGCCCTGGCCGAGAGCGAAAGAACGATGACGCAGATCATCCAGGGCAGCACGATCCCGACGTTCGTCATCAACGACAATCACCTGGTGACCCACTGGAACCGGGCCCTGGAAAGACTGACCGGTTTCAGCGCCGACGAAATGGTCGGCACCCGCCGGCAGTGGAAACCTTTTTACCACAACGAACGCTCGACCATGGCCGACGTCATCCTGGATCAGAGTGACGAGGACCAGATCAAAAAACTCTACGGGACGAAGTGGCGCCAATCGAGCCTGATAGAAGGCGCCTACGAAGCCGAAGCCTTCTTCCCGCATTTCGGCCAAAGCGGCAAGTGGATCTGGTTCACCGCCTCGCCGATCAAGGGCCCCAACGGCAAGATCGCCGGGGCCATCGAGACGCTCTGGGATAAAACCGAGGACAAAAAGGCGGAGGAAGAAAGGGAGCAGCACACGCGGCAGTTAAGCGCCCTGTGCTCGATCTACACCTCCCTGAACACCTCGGAGAGATTCGATGACGGCATTTACAAGGCGATCCAGATCGTGATGGACTTTCTGGGTGCCGACGGCATCTGCATCTACATGCTGGAAAATGACGGCAAGTTTCACCTGCGCTACGGCTACGGTTTTTCAGAGGAGGCCTGCTACAAGATCCGCGTACTCGACGACAGCAGCCTCATCCACCAGGTGGCCCAGAGCAACCGGTTCACGGTGTACGAAAACCTGCCCGAGGGCTGTTCCGATGAAATCTGCTTCTTGGAGGAAAACAAGCTCGCCTCGCTGGCCTACATTCCCATCCGGGCAGAGGAGAGAAAAACCTTCGGCGTGATCCGGATCGGCAGTCAAAAACCGGGCCATTTCACCTACGCCCAGCAGGACGTGCTGGAGCTTATCGGCAACCGGATCGGCGTGGCCATCGAAAACGCGATGCTGCAGGAGCAGTACATCAAGTCCGAAGAGAAGTACCGCACCCTGTTCAACAGCGACCCCCACCCGATATTCATCCTGGATGCCCAGACCCACCGGATCCGCGACGTCAACCAGCGGGCGCTGGACAGCTACGGGTATTCGCGCGAGGAGATGCGCGGACGGCACTTTCTGGAACTCGGCGACAGCGATGACGAGCTGGCACAAGCGCTGCAGAATCTCTCGCTCGACAAGTCCCTGCTCTTCGCCAAGCGCAAACACTACCGCCGGGGACATCGCCCGTTTTATGTCAATGTCAATATCAGCCGCGCCCGCTACGGCGAGAGCGAGGTGGTGATCGCCTCCACGACCGATATCACCGAGAGCGTCGAAAAGGAAACCCAGCTGATCCAGGCCAGCAAGATGACCACCCTGGGTCAGATGGCAGCCGGCATCGCGCATGAAATCAATCAGCCGCTCAACGTCATTCAGGTCTGCGCCGATTTTTTCCTCAAGATGATCGACCGGGGACAGCCCATCGGCGAGGGCGACCTGCAGTCGATGGCGGCCGACATCGGGAAAAACGTCCAGCGCGCGGCGGCCATCATCCAGCACATGCGCGATTTCGCGCGGCAGTCGAGTGCGACCCGCAACAAAATCGATATCAACGATCCGATCCGCGACGTCTTCAAAGTCCTTGGTCACCAGCTGCGCGTTCATCAGGTCGAACTCGTCCTCGACCTCGATACGCACATTCCCCCCATCATGGCCGATCACAACCGGCTGGAACAGGTTTTCATCAACCTGGTGACCAATGCCGTCGATGCCATGGACGAAAAACAGGGCCGGGCGGAACACGTCGATTCGCCGAAGCAACTCAAGATCAAGTCCTTTGCCGAAAACGGCTTCGTGTCGGTTACCGTGGCGGACACCGGCATCGGCATGAGCGAGGACGTCATGGCCAAATTGTTCGAACCCTTTTTCACAACCAAGGATGTCGGCAAGGGGACCGGCCTGGGCGTGAGCATCAGCTATGGAATCGTCAGGGACTACGACGGCACGATCGAGATCGACAGTAAAATCGGCGAGGGCACCACGTTCAAACTGAAATTTCCCGTTGCGAAACAGGCTGAAGATATATGAACCGGATACTGCTCGTCGATGACGAGCCCGATATACTGCGGGTGCTCGGCATTTCGCTGCGGGCCGACGGCTACGAAGTTCAGACCGCGTCGAGCGGCGAAGAAGCCCTGGCCATTTTCACCCGCGATATGCCCGAACTCGTCCTGACGGATATCAAAATGCCGGGCATGAACGGGATCGAAGTCCTGCGCGAGGTCAAAAAACTCAGTGACGAAGCCGAGGTGATCATCATCACCGGTCACGGCGACATCGATTCGGCCGTGGAAGCCCTGCACTACGGCGCATCGGATTTCATCAACAAACCGGTGAGGGACAAGCAGCTCACGATCGCCCTGCAGCGCGCCCGCGAAAAGATCCGCATCAGGCGGCAGCTGCGTGAGTATACAATCACCCTCGAACACAAGATCGAGGCCGCAACGCGCGAGATCCGGCGGCGCTCGAACTTCCAGGCCAAGTTGATCCGCAGCTCAAATGACGGCATCGTGGCCACCGACGAAAAATTGAACATCGTCATCTACAACCCCGGTGCTGAGAAGATTTTCGGCTACCCCCATCGGCAGGTCCTCGACCGGATGCAGGTTCAGGAACTCTTCACCCCCGAAATCGCCGATATTTTCGTGGCCGGCGTGACTGGAGAAAATGCGCTGCGCGAGTTTCCCTGGCAGGAGACATCGATCGTGTCTGCCACCGGCGACATCATTCCGGTGCGGTTTTCGGGGTCGATCCTGCATGAAAAGGACCGCGAAATGGGCAGTGTCGCTTTTTTCCAGGATCTGCGCGAAATCAAGCGTCTCGAACGCGAATTGCTCAAAGCCGAACGGCTGGCGGCCGTCGGACAGACCGTGGCGGGTTTGGCCCATGGCCTGAAAAACATTTTGCACGGACTCAAGGGCGGCAGCTATCTGGTTGACTTGGGGATTAAAAAAGACGATACTGCGAAGCTCAAAAGCGGTTGGGACATGATCAAACGCAATATAGGGCGCACATCGGAACTGGTGCTCGACCTGTTGACTTACTCCAAGGAAAGGGAGCCCGAATTCGAGGGCTGCTGTCCGAATGAAATAGCCGCGGACGTGGCCGAACTCCTTTCCGAGAGGGCCCGGGAAAGCGGGGTCGAGATCCGGCAGTCTCTCGACCCGTCGATCTCGTGCGTATCGATGGACCCGCGCATCATTCACAGCGCGCTGCTCAACCTCATGACCAATGCCATCGATGCCTGCCTCTTCGATGAAGACACCCGGAAAAAGTGGCACGTCACCATCGCCTCGCACCGCGAAGACGGCAACACGGTCCGATTCGATGTCTCCGACAACGGCGCCGGCATGAGCCAGGAGGTCCAGGACCGGCTCTTTACCTCTTTTTTCAGCACGAAGGGCCATCGCGGTACGGGCCTCGGCCTGATGGTGACCCGCAAGCTCGTCGAGGAACACGGCGGCCGGATCGAGGTGGCTTCCACGCTGGGCGAGGGCACGACCTTCACCGTCCATCTGCCTTTCGAGGCCGCCGCTAAAAACGAGGCGAACTCCGGCCGGTGATACAACCGCAACCCCGCGCCGTGTCAGCGGCGGTGCCGATCCGCCCTGTTACAAGGGGCATTGCTGAGCTTTAAGGCATGGGTGGTTTTTTTCATGTTCGAAAAAGGGCCGTTCAAAGACGGCGAATAGAAATTTATAGACAAGGAGGATCACCATGGGTAAGAAAGTTCTGGTCGTCGATGATGACCCGGATGTCCGCCTGTTTAACGTGACGGTACTCGAGGAACACGGGTATGCGCCATTGGTGGCCACCAATGGCGAAGAAGGTAAAAACCTGGCCCGGCAGGAGAAACCGGACCTGGTCCTTCTCGATGTCCTCATGCCCCGCGAAAGCGGCATCCGGCTGTATCGCGAACTCAAAACAGACAAAAACCTGAAACACATCCCCATCATCATTTTATCCGGCATAGCCGAAAAGTCCTTTCTACGGTCTCAAAAGGTCCTGACGGAATTCGGTGATGCCACGGTCCCCGAGCCCGAAGCCTATCTCGAAAAACCGGTCGAGGCCGAAGAGCTGGCCGCGACCATCAAAAAAATCATCGGGTGACGCGGCGGACGCACTCGGGACAAAAGACGACACCTGCCATGAAAATAAAAAAGCTGCTGTTTGTCACCAAATTCGAGGAACTGGGTCTTGACGCGCTCCAATCGTTGCTGAGTCTGCGCAAAGCCGACCTGGCGCATGTGGTTTTCGTCAACGTCATCGAAAGAGAGCGGGTGGCCATGCGCCGCGGCACCGGATACAACAAGGCGGCGGAGGTCCGGCTGCGCGAAACCGCCAATATCCGCTTTATCGACTGGGCCGAGAACCTGTTCGAGCAGGGCATGGAGGTCGGGGTCTACATCGTGGTCGGCAGCCTGGTGGGCGAGGTCATCAAGGCCGCCCAGAAGGAGGAGGCCGACCTGATCGTCATCGGGCGGTCCCAAAAAGGAGTGATTGAACAGTTGTATGCCGGCTCGGACGTCACCGAACTTCTGCACCGGACGGCCCGGCCCGTGCTGGTTTACAAATACCTGTCCGAAACCTCCTTCGCCCTTGAAACGCCTTTCGAGCGTCCGGTTCTGGCGACCGACTGGTCACCGGCCAGCCTGAAAGCGGTCGAGATTCTGAAAGAGCTCAAAGAGGTCATCAGGGAAATTCATGTCGTGCATGTCGCCGGTGAGAAGCAGTTGAGCGGCTCGGCGATGGCGATCCAGAAGACGCGCAAGAAAATGCGTTCCCGGCTCGATGAGATCTGCAAAGCATTTGAAGCCAGGGGCATATCCGCGCGTTCGCACGTTTACGTCGGCAACCCGGAACAGGAGATCGAGAAGGCGGCGCGGGAGTGCCAGGCGAGCCTGATCGTCATGGGATCATCCGGAAAAGCCAGCTTGGTGGAACGATGGCTCGGCAGCATACCGCGCAACATCGCCGAAAAGTCGGCCTATCCGACGCTGCTCATTCCGCCCGAAAAATTATAACACCACAGGAGGAATTAATGGCGGTAATTACCATTTCGAGGCAATTCGGCGCGGGGGGCAAGACCATCGGAAAAATGGTGGCTGACAAACTGGGCTACACGTTCGCCGATGACGACATCGTTCAGATGGTGGCCGAAGCAGCCAACGTGTCGCCGCACTGGGTCGAGTCGATTGAAAACGAGGCCGGCGGCAAGCTGTCGCGGGTCGTCTCCAGCATGGTTTCCAAACGCCTGGTGGACCGCATTCTCAAGGACGAGCGCGGGTATCTGGACGAAAGGCTCTATCTGGACTACCTGGTGGTCATCATCGCCCAGATCGCGGAGGAAGGCGATGTCGTCATTTTGGGCCGCGGCAGCCAGTACATTTTAAACGACCACCCCGACGCCTGCCACATCCTCTTGCTCAACAGTTTTGAAAACCGCACCCGGTTCATGATGGAACACTACGATTTTTCCGAAAGCCGCGCCGCCCACATCGTCACCCGTGAAGACAAGCGCCGGCTCAACCTCTATCGAAAAATCGGCAAGACCGATTATGACGATCCGGCCCTCTACAACCTGGTGTTGAACATGGCCAGGGTCCCCGTACCGATCGCGGTCAAACTCATTGTGGACCTGGTGACGACGTCGTAAGAAAACCCTACCCGGAGCGAAAATAATTTGCCATCGCGCCGACCGGCGCGCGCACCGGCCGGCGCGATGGTGCTTTATGAGGGCCGAACCAGTTTGCAGACCAGCTTTTCGGCCGCATCCAGACCGACGCGGCTCATGTTGAGGATCAGGTGATAATGGACCCAATTGTCGTAATCCTCTTTTCCGAATTTGCGGTATAAGCTGGTCCTTCTTTTATCTTCGCTGTTGATCGTCTGAACGGCGTGTTTGGTAAACAGCTCGTATTTTTCTTCGATGAACTTGATGCGGTATTCCCTGTCCGCCACCAGCAGGATGTGAAAAGCGTCCGGCGCCTCTTTGAGGATAAACTGACTGCCGCGCCCGAGAATGACGGCATTGCCCTCCGCGGCTATTTTCGTGATGATCTTGTGCAGCAGATCGACATATATTTCTTCATCGATGTAGCCGTGCCGGTCATCCAGGAGTCGATCGAAAAAACTTTTCGATACCAGGCCCGAAATCAGCCGCTCGATTTTTCCCCCGGCTTCCTTTTCCATCGACTCAACCCACTGGGCGGAAACATTGGCCTTTTTAGCGACCATTCGGATGATTTCATCATCGTAGAAAGTGTACCCCAGTTTCTTGGCTACCCTTTTTCCCAAGGTAATACCGCCTGCCCCGAATTGCCTGGAGATCGTCAGTACGGCCATGGTGACCCCCCTCCGAACCGTTGTGTGGTTGATCCAATTTCCGCAGAAGCTGCCTGAAGAACCATCCTAACCGTATCGTTACTAAATATCAATATTTTTCACTGCCGGACAGAAGCCTCACTAATAAACGACAAGGAAGTAAAAATATTTTGAGCACGTTTATGGTTTGAATAGATGGCATAAAATGAACTGTATTCTTTATTTAGTAAGCACTTTAGACACAAATAACGGTTGCTTTTTTTTTCTTTTGTGGTATCTGCTGACTGACTCTCGCTGCCAACGATCGGCGATACCCCGCTCCGCAAGAGGAGCATACAATGGGACTCAACTATAAGAAAAATCGCTCATGGGCCGAAAACCTGACCATTGTAATGCAACTCGGGTTGACAATGGCGGGGTGCATCGCGTTTTGCTTTTTTATCGGCCTCAAGCTCGATCAGTGGTTGGGTACCAAAGGTGTCTTCATCACCATATTCATTATATTAGGCGTTCTCGGCGGTGCTAACGTCGTCTACCGACAGGTCATGGAGATCATCCGTGACAAGGAGATCGAGCAAACAGGGCGGCAAAATGGAATCGATTAGGAGTACCCAGAAAAAGTACGGTTCCAGGGCCTTGGCCATTGCCGTCATCGTGGGTTTCGGTACTGTGCTTATCGGTCAGAACTCGCTTGGGAAAGGTCTGATATTGGGGACCCTTTTCAGTGTGATCAATTTCGTCCTCATGGGTGAAACACTGCCTTTCAAATTGGGGCGGTCCGGCAAATCAACCTTTCTCGTCACCCTGTTTTCCATACTCCTGCGGTATCTTTTGTTGGCAGTACCCTTGGTTATAGCCGTAAGATATGAACAATTCCACATTGTATCGGCAATCATTGGTATTTTCATGGTACAGGTCGTTATCGTCGCCGATCACCTTGCCAAACAAATTCCGGTAACACGAAAAAAAACATCCTGAGAGTAAACAACAAATGGGTGAACTCGGTCTTGTCCATCAGCTGATCATAACGGTTTTCGGCTACCAAATCACCTTGAATCTGGAAGTGATCGTCATGACATGGATTGTCATCTGCTTCCTCATTATTTTCGGTCTGGCGGCCGCCCGTAACAGTAGTATCGTTCCCAAGCCGCTGCAGGTTTTAGGAGAGCTGCTCGTCGAACAATTCTACAAACTGACCGAAGACGCTCTCGACAAGGAAAAAGCCAGGTTTTACGCCCCGCTCATCTGTGCGCTCTTTATGTTCCTGCTGTTGTCGAACTGGTTGGGGATAATCCCGCACCTGGAAGAGCCGACCAAGGACCTGAATACGCCATTGAGCCTCGGCCTCATGGGATTCGTTCTCGCCCACCATGCCGCCATCAAGTCAAAGGGGTTCAAGGCTTACATCAAGGAGTATTTTCAGCCCATATTCTTCATGATGCCGTTGAACGTCATCGGTGAGCTGGCAAAGATAATTTCCATTTCTTTCCGGCTCTTCGGCAATATCATGGGAGGTTCCATCATCATCCTGGTGGTGTCCTATCTGTCATACAACATCATTTTACCGCCTTTTCTCAACGCGTTTTTCGGACTTTTCGTTGGTACTGTCCAGGCTTTTGTGTTCACCATGCTCACAGTCGTCTATATCTCCGTACAGGTGAAGTAGGTATGCAACTCGACGTCCAGACAATCATAAAGTTAAGTGCCTTCGCCGGAAGCGGCATCGCCATGGGGTTCGGTGCCATCGGAGCGGCGATCGGGGAGGGCTACACCGCCGCGCAAGCCAATTTGGCAGTATCCCGCAATCCGAAAATATCCGACGATATCTTCAAAAACATGCTGGTGGGTCAGGCGGTGGCGGAGTCTGCATCCATATTTGCCCTGGTGGTTTCGATTTTACTGCTTTTTATGAATACTCCCAGCGCAAGCCCATTGAAAGCGGCTGCTTTGCTGGGTGCCGGTCTCAGCATGGGCTTCGGCGCCATCGGTTCCGGCATCGGCTCCGGGTTGCCCGGCGGTCAGTGCTGTCTCGGTATTTCACGCCAACCGGCCGCCGCAACGCGCCTGACCACCAACATGCTCATCGGCTCTGCTGTTTGCCAGACCCCGGCGATCTTTTCCATGGTGGTCTCCCTGATGCTGATCTTCATGGATTTCAGCCGCGAGCCGGTTTCTCCGACGTGGGCGGCCCTCATCGGCGCCGGCATCAGCACCGGGCTGGCGGCCATCGGTTCGGGGTATGGCGGCGGCATGGCGGCTGGTGCAAGCTGTGAAGGTATCGCCCGGAATCCGGAATCGGTCGCCAACGTGACCACCACCATGCTGGTTGGCCAGGCGGTGGCCCAGACACCATCGATCTTCGGGCTACTGGTCAGCTTCATCCTGCTGTTCAAGGCCTTTCCGGAATCCCAGGCCCTCGCCGCTGCAATGGCCCTCTTGTCGGCCGGTATCTGCACGGGCTTCGGTGGCATCGGTCCGGGAATCGGCAACGGCATGGCCGCCGAAGGCGCCGTGAAATGGGTTGCCAGGAACACGGCCTATGCCGGAGATCTCATGCGCACCATGCTGGTCGGGCAAGCGGTGTCTCAATCCACTGCAATTTACGCCATGGTGATCAGCTTAGTTCTCATATTCGTCGTTTAAACCTATCCCGGGACGGCTGTGTCATCACCGGCCCGATAACCGTCAGGTCGACTCGGCAACTTTTCGCGCCGGGCATCGTAATCTCAAACAAGCAGTCTCGAGTCTTTTAGAATTATTGAGGAGGTAGACATGGCAATCGAAGGTGCAGATATTGTCAAAGCGGCAGCATTCATCGGGGCAGGAATATCCATGGGGCTCGGTGCTATCGGCCCGGGAGTCGGCGAGGGCATGACGGCTGCGAAAGCCTGCGAGGCAATCGGCAACAATCCGAAGGAAGCCGGCCTTTTGACCCGAACGATGCTCGTCGGTCAGGCCGTGGCCGAATCGACCGGTATTTACTCACTGGTCATTGCATTGCTGCTTCTCTTTGTCGTCTAGCCGGAACGGTCGTGCCGGCGACAAGGTCATTTCCATCGGTATTTAGATAACTTCTCGCTTGCGGTTGCACAAACCGCGAGCTGGGTGACTGTTACCAATTGCGTCGAGTTGTGAGCCCGTCGCCGCAGCATGGCACTTGAACGGCGGTAGAGGGGGGGGGTTCACACCAGAATCGTTTCCTTTCGACAAAGTCGATGACGTCAAAACTATTCGGACGGGACCCATGCAGATTATCCGCAACATCGCAATGATCAGCATCAATGAAACTCTGATCATCCAATTGATGTCTTTTCTGATTTTTCTCTACATCATCAATCGGATCATGATTCAGCCCCTGCGCAGCATCTCTCAAGAACGTGAGGCCCACATCCAGAAAATTGAACTGGACACGCTGGCGGCTGAAAAAAAGGTCGAACAGATTCTGAAACAGGTCAAGAAACAGGAAACCAAGGCTTTCGACTCCGCCCACGAAATTCGAGAAAAAATCGAGGGATCCGGCAAACTCGAAGCCGACGAAATCGTCCGCGCCGCGCACCGGGAAGTGGAAAAACTGTCGAAGGATAATCGACGGCAACTTGAGGCACTTGTTGAGGAAGCCAGAAAATCGGTCCAAAAGGAAGCCGAAACGCTTGCCGTTGGCATGATGGAGAAATTGCTGGATCGGAGGCTTTAGTTATGAAATGCAAGCAAATACATATCCACCGGCCCGGCCTAATCGCCTTGACGTCATTTTTATTTGTTTTAGCCGGGGCAGTTGAGGTTTTCGCAGCCGATGGCGGCGCGGATTGGAGACCGACCTACGACATCATCATGAAATGGGTGAACTTCGGCATTCTTGTGTTGATATTTTTCAAGTTCGCTCGCCGACCGCTGATCAACTTCCTTTCCGGCAAAAAGGACGAAATTTCACTTCAAATCAAGAAACTAGAAGACGATAAAGATCGTTTAAGCCAGCGTGTGCGTGAATCCGAGAGGGAGATGGAAGAAAATGTGGTCCGCCTGGAAGAACTGAAAGAACGCATCGTTCAAATGGGTGAGCGACGCAAACTTGAAATCATTGAGGATGCCCGGCAGGAAAGCGGGATGGTCATCGAGAGTGCGAAACAGAAAATCGAAGGCCGCATTATCCGGGCCCGTGATCGGCTGAGAGCGGAAATCGTCGACGCCGCGGCCGAGATAGCCTTGGAGAAACTGCCTGGTCTCGTGACCGAGGAAGACAACCAGAAACTATTGGAACAATTCATGGCCCAGGCTGCTACGAAATAGCCTGTTCAATTTTTCCTTCACCCGGCCGTCGGACGGCCGGGTTTTTTTGTGCCATGCACCATCGGCCATGGGTCTATCGCGGCCGGAGAGACAAGGCGCAGCTGCCTGAAATTGTTTCTGCTGATGGATGGTAACTGATCAATGCGGGCCGATCTTGACGACCACCTCACTTTTAAGCCACTTGAGCCAGTGATCGAAACCTTCCTCGGTTTTGGCGGAAATTTCGAAAACCGGCATTCCGGGGTGGACCTGGCGGATAAATCCGATCGCAGCCTTTTTATCGTAGTCGAGGTAGGGCAGCAGGTCGATTTTGTTTAACAGCGCGGCATCGCATTCGCGGAACATCAGCGGATATTTGGCGGGCTTGTCCTCGCCCTCGGTCACGCTCAGCACCACCACCCGCGTGTCCTCGCCGATATCGAACTCGGCCGGGCACACGAGGTTGCCGATGTTTTCGACGATCAGCAGGTCCACGGCATCCAGATCGATGCCCTCGAGCGCCTTCTCGATCACGTGCGCGGCCAGGTGGCAGTCGCCGCCGAACTCGTCGGTATTGATCTGCACCACCGGCGCTCCGCTGACAGCCAGGCGATCGGCATCGTTGGTGGTGCAGATGTCCCCCACGATGACGGCGGTGCGGACTTGCGGCATGATGTGCGCCAGGGTTTTTTCGAGGATGGTCGTCTTGCCGGAACCGGGGCTGCTCATCATGTTCAGAACGAAGACCTTTTTTTCCTCGAACAACTTGCGATTCTGGCGGGCCATGCTGTCGTTGGCCGCCAGAACCCGGCGAACGACCTTGATCTCGCGCGTCCCGCTCTTGCGAATTTCAGCCCCGTCCGCCCCTTGCTCGTCGTGACTGTGCGGATGGGGGGCGGAATGGTCGTGGTGCCGTGCCCTTGACGTTCTGAATCCTGGCAGCAATGACAAGATCATTGGTAGACTTTTTCCCTTGGGTGAGGATGGAAGAACAGCCAGCGGGTCTTCAGTGGCGCCGATAGGGTGCGGTCACTCACCGCCTTCGGCTATTTCGATCGATTCGATATCCAGTTCGCGGCCCGACAGCAGTTCGATAGTGCCGCCGGCGCAGTGGGGGCAGGTGAATACCGGGGTGGCGATCGTAAACCGGTTTCGGCAGTCGTTGCACCGGGCGACCACCGGTATTTCATCGATGGCCAGCTCGGCTTTTTCCAGGGGGGTATCCTTGGCGGCAACCTCGAAGCAGAACCGCAGGCTGTCCGGCACGATGGCCGACAGCTTGCCGACCTTTAAATTGACCCGTTCCACGCGGGCGCCGGTCAGGTCAGCCGGAATCGAGGCGGTTGCAATTTCGATGATCTGCATCGCAACCCCCATTTCGTGCATTGGAACATTTCTCCGAAATTTGATTAGTGTTTGGTGTTTGGTGTTTTGAAAATGAGTAATAGATGCACCCACCACAGTCTACTTCCGCTACTAAACACCGAACACTAAACACCAACCAACAATTACTTTTTGCCGAACACCTCCGCACACAACTTCCCAAAGGTTCCCAGGTCCTCGCAGACGTGGATGCCGCTTTGTTTCATGACCTCTATTTTGCTCTGGGCGGTGCCGCTCTTGCCACTGATGATGGCGCCGGCGTGTCCCATGCGGCGGCCCGGAGGGGCCGTCAGCCCGGCGATGAACCCCACGACCGGTTTGCTGACATGTTCGGTGACGAAGGCGGCCGCATCCTCCTCGGCACTGCCGCCGATTTCACCGACCATGACGATGCCGGTCGTGTCCGGATCGTCCTCGAAGGCCTTCAGGCAGTCGATGAAATTGGTGCCGTTGACCGGGTCCCCGCCGATGCCGAGGCAGGTGGTCTGCCCGATGCCTTCGCGCGTAAGCTGATGGACCACTTCGTAGGTGAGGGTCCCGGAACGCGACACCACGCCGATGGGGCCGCCCGGCGTGTGAATCGGTCCCGGCATGATGCCGACCTTGCATGCGCCGGGGGTGATGATGCCGGGGCAGTTCGGCCCGATCAGGCGCACGGCTTTACCGTGCATGTAATTCTTGACCCGCAGCATGTCCAGCACCGGAATCCCTTCGGTGATGGCCACGATCACTCCCACCTCGGCGTCCACGGCTTCCATGATGGCATCGGCCGCGAAGGGCGGCGGTACGAAAATCATGGCGCAGTCGGCACCGGTTTCGGCCACCGCATTCTTGACCGTGTTGAAAACCGGTACGTTGTCCATCTTCTGGCCGCCCTTGCCCGGCGTCACCCCGGCCACCACTTTGGTGCCGTATTCGATGCACTGCCGGGTGTGAAACATGCCTTCACGGCCGGTAATTCCCTGGACCAGCACGCGCGAGTCCTTGTTGATAAAAATGCTCATGGCGTTATTCTCCGAAAACTATAATAGGGGCGGCGGCGAGCCAAATGGCTGTCGGCCGCTGGCCCGGGGCATGGTCTTTTAATGCGCCTGACCGATGAGGCCATCCCGAAAATCCGATCGACGGCCTGAAAATCTTCTTGACCGCTTTAAGGCCCAGCCGCCCAAAATGATTGTGGGGCTTGATGAAGCGTCTTTTCGATCAGGAAGGCTTACTGGACGATTTCCGCAACTTTTTGAGCCGCATCTTTCAGATCAACCGCCGTGGTCAGGTTAAGGCCGGATTCGGCCAGAATCCGCCGGCCCTCATCGACGTTGGTTCCTTCCATCCGCACCACCACCGGGACGCTGATGCCGGTCTTCTTGGCCGCTTCGACCACGCCTTGCGCCAATATGTCACAGCGCAGGATGCCGCCGAAGATGTTGATCAGTATCCCTTTGACGTTTTTGTCGCTGAGGATGATGCGGAATCCATTTTCGACCATCTCCGCGCTGGCGCCGCCGCCGACATCCAGAAAATTCGCCGGTTCGGCCCCGGCGCGCTTGATGATGTCCATGGTCGCCATGGCCAGTCCCGCGCCGTTGACCATGTTGCCGACATTGCCATCCAGGTTGATGTAATTCAGGTTGAACCGGGAAGCCTCGATTTCCAGGGGGTCTTCTTCATCCAGGTCGCGATATTCCAGAATGTCCTTGTGGCGAAACAGGGCATTGTCGTCGAAATTGACCTTGGCGTCCAAAGCGATCACGGCGTCCTGGGCCGTCAGCACCAGCGGGTTTATTTCCAGCAGCGAACAGTCATAGGTCACGAACAGGCGGTAGAGGCTGTTGAGCATGGCGGTGAAGGGCTTCACGGCCGCTGCGGGCAGGTTCAGGCCGAAGGCGGCCTCGCGGCAATGGTAGGCCTGGATGCCCTGCAGGGGATTGATGTAGACCTTTATAATCTTCTCGGGTGTCTTCTCGGCCACCTCCTCGATGTCCATCCCGCCGGCTTCGCTGGCCATGACGACGATCTGGGCCGTGGACCGGTCCGGGATGATGCTCAGATAAAGCTCTTTGGCGATGTCGAGGCCTTGCTCGACCAGAACTTTCTTGACCTCCCGGCCTTCCGGACCCGTCTGATGGGTCACCAGCGTCATCCCGATGATCTGATCGGCGACGACGCCGACATCTCCCATCGACCGCGCCAGCTTGACCCCGCCGCCCTTGCCTCGACCGCCGGCATGGATCTGGGCTTTCACGACCACCGGAAACCCGCCCAGCTTTTCGGCTCTTTCCCGTGCTTCGGCGGTCGAAAAAGCGACCCCGCCCTCGGGAACTGGAACGCCGAATTTCCGGAAGAGTTCCTTGGCCTGATATTCATGTATTTTCATTTATAAGTTCTCCGCTTGACTGCGCATCGGTCGGGTGGCGGGACAAGGGGCCTCAATGGTGTCGCCTCGCCGCCGCCCCTGATGCTGGCTTGTGAGTGCTTCAGCCGATGACGGCCAACACATCGTTCTTCTGCACCGAATCGCCGCTCGCGTAGTTGACGGCCTTGAGGGTGCCGCCGACCGGTGCCGGAAGGGCGTTTTCCATTTTCATGGCCTCGAGCACGACCACGGTTTCGCCCTCGCTGACGGCATCGCCGACGTTCTTCTGGTATTTGACGATCATGCCCGGCATCGGGGCCTTCAGGGGCGTGCCGGCGACCGCTGCCGCCGCGGGAGCGGAAGTCGGTGCCGCCGGAGCTGCCGCTGCCGCAGCGGGTGCCGGCGTGGCGGCCGGCCTGGGAGCCGCCGCCGGCATCGCCATCGGAGTGGACGGCATGGCCGGCATCTGCTGAATGTAGCTCAGCACCGGCGAGCCGCCGACTTCGTCCACGCCGACCTCGAAGTAATCGCCATCCACAAAGACGTTGAAAGTGCGCAGCGCTTCGCCTTTGGGCGGGGCCTCCTTTTTGGCATCTTTTTCAACCAGCAGTCCGGCCTTGGCTTTCTTGACCAGTTCCTGCTCCTTTTGGGCCTGCTCCAGGGTCCGCGGTCTCACCTCCACCGGCGGTTCTTCCTTGCCGTATTTCCATTTCAGAAATTTTTTGCCGGTCACCGGATACAGGGCATAGATCAGCACATCGTCGAGATCGACGGCCAGGCCTTCCGTTTCAGCCTTGGCCTTTTCCAGTTCCGGTTCGAGCACTTCCGCCGGACGGACGGTAATCGGTTTCTCGCCGCGCGGATAGTCCTTGAGCGCTTTTTTCTGGACCTCCGGATCGATCGGTATGGCGGTTTTGCCGTACAGGCCGTAGCACAGGTCCTTGACCTGGCCCGTGATCATTTTGTAGCGCTCTTTTTCGTCGTCGAAGAGCACGTTGTTGACGGTCTGGATGCCGACGATCTGGCTGGTGGGGGTCACCAGCGGGACCTGACCCAGTTCCTTGCGCACCCGGGGCAGTTCCTTGTAGACCTCGCCGATCTTGTCGAGCGCATCCATTTCCCGCAGCTGGTTGACCAGGTTGGACAACATGCCGCCCGGTGTCTGGTGCAGCAGCACGTTGATATCGATGATGGACATTTTCGAGTCGTCCAGCAGGTGCTTGTACTTTGGCATCACCTCTTTTTCCAAGACCTCGTTGATCCGCGCCAGAAGCTGGATGTCGAAGCCCGTGTCGCGGTTGGTGCCCAGCAGGGTCATCACCAGCGGCTCGATGGCGGCATGCGAGGTGCGGTAAGCGTAGGGCGTCATGCAGGTGTCGATGATGTCGACCCCGGCCTCGATGGCCTTGAGCATGCTCATCGGCGACATGCCGGACGTAAAGTGGCTGTGCAGGTGGACCGGCACCTTGACCGCCGCCTTGAGCGCTTTTATGACTTCGTAGGCATCGTAGGGGGCGATCAGGCCGGCCATGTCCTTGACGCACACCGTGTCGGCTCCCATGTTCTCCAGGGCCTTGGCCTTCTGGATGTAGTAGTCCAGGTTGTATACGGCGCCGCCCAGGCGCGGCTCGGTCATGGTGTAGCAGATGCAGCCCTGGAAGTGCTTGCCGTTTTCCTTGATCACCGGCACCACGGTCTCGAAATTGCGGTAATCGTTCAGGGCGTCGAAGGTCCTGAAAATGTCCATCCCGTTGGCGCAGGCGCGATCGACGAAGGCCCGGGCCACATCATCGGCATAGTTGCGGTAGCCCACCAGGTTCTGAGCGCGGAGCAGCATCGAAAAGGGGGTTTTCTTGATATAGCGTTTGAGCGTCCGGATCCGCTCCCAGGGGTCCTCGTTCAGAAAGCGGTGCATGGTGTCGAAGGTGGCGCCTCCCCAGGTTTCCACCGCCCAGAAGCCGACCTCATCCATCATCTCGGCCACCGGGATCATGTCCTCGGTGCGGCCGCGGGTGGCAAACAGCGACTGATGACCGTCACGCAGGCTCAGATCTTCGATTTTAACCGGATTCACCGCCTTGGGCCGGTCCTTGCCGTACGCCATTTTCGTGCCTTTGACTTGATCGTGATCGTGCATCTTATGCTTCTCCTCTTTTAGGATTTTCTTTCAAGTAATGGTGGGTGACTTAACGAAACCGAGCACCGTGGAAACTTCTCAGCTGCATCAGGCTGCGCAGCTGCATCATGGTCTGCCGGCCGTTCAAACCCCACAGGTTGATCGATAGCGGTCCGGGAGCCGGCTGCCCGTCACCGCGCCCGGCCATGGCCTGCGCGGCGACCATTTCCTCTTCGCTTTTTATGACGCTCATGACCGCGGCAATCGCCGCGGCCTTCTTCTTCTCCACTCCCATGATGGCTCCGTTTTTTGGTTTAAGGTTTTATGTTCCGCCAATCAGTAAGGATCATCTTGTCCAACGGGCCAACCGGCTAACGGGCAAACCGGCCAACCGGACTTACATCGGAATATTGCCGTGTTTTTTCGGCAGCCGCAGTTCACGCTTGCCGCACATGATCTCGAGCGCCTCGATCAGGCGCGGCCTTGTCTGGCTCGGCTCGATGATGGCATCTACGAACCCGCGGTTGGCCGCCCGGTAGGGATTTGAAAAAAGGGTTTCGTATTCCTTGATCTTCTCCTTGCGCTTGGCCTGCGGGTCGGCGGCTTCCTTGATTTCCTTGCGATGGATGATGTTGGCCGCCCCGGCGGCGCCCATGACCGCGATTTCGGCCGACGGCCAGGCGAAGGCCATGTCGGCCCCCAGGTCCCGGGAGCACATCGCCAGGTACGAACCGCCGTAGTCCTTGCGCGTGATCAGCAGCAGCTTGGGCACGGTGGCCTCGGAGTAGCACCACAACAGTTTGGCGCCGTGGCGGATGATGCCGCCCCATTCCTGCTGGCTGCCCGGCAGGTACCCGGGAACATCGGCAATGGTCAGAAAGGGGATGTTGAACGCGTCACAGAACCGGATGAAGCGCGTGGCCTTGTCCGAGGCATCGACATCCAGGCAGCCGGCCAGGAAATTGGGCTGGTTGGCGATGATGCCGATCGGCCGTCCGTTCAGGCGCGCGAAGCACACGATCATGTTCTTGGCAAAATACT
>JBAPWQ010000180.1:0-7406 GCA_049283795.1 Desulfobacterales bacterium
AGCTGATCGTACCGCATGCCGTTCGGCTCGAAGCCGCCGGCGCCTTCATCGAGGAGATTGCCGACCGGCTGGATGCCGGCGAGAAAGATTTGCAGGTCGAGGGCTCGATTGCCAAGTATTTTGCCACTGAAACCGGCAACCGGGCCGCCGAAGATGCCATGCAGGCCCTTGGCGGCTACGGTTACATCAACGAATTCGAAGTGGAAAAGATCAAACGCGACGCCAAGATCACCTGCATCTACGAAGGCGCCAGCGAGGTCCAGCAGAATATCATCAGCACCTTCCGCTGGAGAACCACCGTCAAGTCCAAGGGGGATTTCTACGGCGCCATAGCGCGGGAAATGGCTGCGCTGCAGGAGCGCTTCGACGGAGCCGGCTGCCGCTATTACTCGGCCGCCGCCAATGCCCTCAACGAGGCGATCCTGCTGGTTCACCAGCACCGGCTGAACCGGATGCAGCACCTTATGTTCGGACTGGCGGATATGATGGTTCACGTCGAGGTCGGTGCCGCACTGGCGCGCAAAGCCGCGGCCGCCGGCCGCAGCGGTGACGCCGCGGCCGAAAAACTGCGCCTGATGTCGCGCGTGTTCGCTCACGATGCGGCGCGGACCGTGCAAGCCAACATCATGACCATCCTCATGGGCACCGGCGCCTTCGATCAGGACGCCATCGACACTTTCATCTCGTCCGTCGACCTGAAGCGCCTCGCGGACAGCTGCCGCAACCTGGTGCCGGCGCTGGACCGTCTGGCCGATATCATTTTCGAGAGGTAATCATGGCCGATACTCCAACTCGCACGGTGGTCGTCACCGGCGGCTCACGCGGCATCGGCCGGGCCATCTGCATCGCCCTGGCCGCACCGGGCACCCGCATCTTCTTCAACTATTTTTCGCCCGTCGACCCGGAAGGGGAGGCGGCCGCAGCGGCCGAAACGACCGCCGTTGTCGCAGCGGCCGGCGGCGAGGCCACCGGCGTCAGCGTGAACGTGGCCTCCGCCGCAGAAATTCAGAAATTTTTCGACGAAGTGCTCCAGGCCGGCGGCGGCCGCATCGATGTCCTCGTAAACAACGCCGGCATCACCAAGGACGGTTTGCTGGTGCGCATGAAGGAACCGGACTGGGACCTGGTGCTCGACATCAATCTCAAGGCCGCCTTTCGCTGCACCCAGATCGCCGCGCGCACCATGATGAAACAGCGTTCGGGCCGCATCGTCAACATGGCCTCGATCGTCGGGGTGATCGGCAATGCCGGGCAGGCCAATTACGTCGCCTCCAAGGCCGGTCTGATCGGCTTGACCAAAACCGCCGCCCGGGAACTGGCTCCGCGCGGCATCACGGTCAACGCGATTGCCCCCGGATACATCGCAACCGATATGACGGCCTCGCTGCCTGAAAATGTCAAGGAGGCCATGCTGTCGCAGGTACCGCTCGGACGGCCCGGAAAACCCGAGGATGTGGCCGCCGCCGTGGCTTTTCTGGTTTCAGAGGCGGCCGCTTACATCACCGGGCAGGTGTTGCATGTCAGCGGTGGTATGTACATCTAATCAGTTTCCGTCCAGAAATGGCCCTTTTCCGCAATTTCGGCGTCAATCGTCGTAATCGCTTGTGCGGCATACAGCAGTATGCCTCCGCGCGATTCCACCGCTTTCCTTGAACTTGCGAAAAATTGCACATATCCGGATCGGAAACTATGAGTGTCAAAAATGAAACCCCGGATGGACGATAATTAAGGAGGAACGTAAAATGTCTGTCGAAGATAAAGTCAAGAAAATCATTGCCGAGAAACTGGGTGTGGACTTGTCGGAAGTCGTGCCGGAGGCCTCGTTCGTGGACGATCTGGGCGCCGATTCACTCGATCTGGTCGAACTGATCATGTCGATGGAAGAAGAGTTCGACACCGATATTTCCGATGAAGATGCCGAAAAAATCCAGACCGTTCAGGACGCCATCAATTTCGTCAAGGCCCAGTCCTGAGGTCGCTTCGAGGAGGCCCTCTGTGAAAAAACGGGTCGTAATTACCGGCGTCGGTCTGGTGACCCCGCTGGGTATCGGTGCGCAGGAGGTCTGGCGGGCGCTTTGTGCCGGAGCCTCCGGCATCGGCGAGATCACGCGCTTTGACACCACCAACTATCAGACCAAGATCGCCGGCGAGGTCAAAGGCTTTCGCAAAGAAGACTGGCTCTCCGCCAAAGAGGCCAGCCGCACCGAGCTTTTTATCGCCTATGCCATCGCCGCCGCCCGCATGGCCATCGAGGACTCCGGCTTGAAAATCACCGCCGCCAACGGCCACCGCGTGGGAGTGATCACCGGCTGCGGCCTGGGCGGCCTGGAGGTCATGGAGCGAACCATTTACACGGTGAAAACGCGCGGCCCCAAGCGCGTGTCGCCATTTTTCATCCCGATGATGATCGGCAACATGGCCCCCGGCATGATTTCGATTTATTTCGGCGCCCGGGGTCCCAATGCTTCGCTGGCCACCGCCTGCGCCGCCGGTGCGCATGCCATCGGCGACTCGTTCAAGATTATCCAGGGTGGGGCCGCCGATGTCATGATCACCGGCGGGGTCGAAGCCGTGGTCACCGAATCGTGCATTGCCGGCTTCAACGCGATGAAGGCCCTTTCGACACGAAACGACGAGCCGCAAAAAGCCTCGCGCCCCTTCGAGCGGGATCGGGACGGTTTCGTGGTCGGCGAAGGCAGCGGTATCATGATCATCGAATCCCTCGATCATGCCCTGGACAGAGGCGCTAAAATCTACGCCGAGATCGTCGGTTACGGCATGAGCGGTGACGGCTACCACATGACCTCGCCCTCCCCGGATGGAGACGGCGCCGTGCGCTGCATGCAGGCGGCCCTGGACGACGCCGGCGTCCCCTATGACCGGGTGGACTATATCAACGCCCATGGGACATCGACCCCGTTGAACGACCTTTACGAAACCCGCGCCATCAAGTCGGTATTCAAGGAAAAGGCGCCTCTGATTCCGATCAGTTCGACCAAGTCGATGACCGGGCATCTGCTCGGCGGCGCCGGCGGCATCGAGACGGCCTTCTGTGCGCTCGCAATCCGCGACGGGATCATTCCACCGACCATCAACTACGAAAACCGGGACGAAGAGTGCGATCTGGATTACGTGCCCAACCAGGCCCGGCAGCTGTCGATCACCTACGCCCTGACCAATTCCTTCGGCTTTGGCGGCACCAACGGCTGCCTGCTGCTGAAGGCATACCCCGGCAGCTGAGCCGCCCGATCGTCACCGTATCGGCCTCTTTTTTGACCCGATCTTTCAAGTGCCTCCCGCAAGGGGGGCAATTTTTTCTTGCGGTTGCGTACCGAATTAGCTATTTGTTATGATTTTAATTGTTTTTAAACGGCCCACAGGCGCGGCTATCGGCCGCTGACGGGGAGATGCCCATGCAAAAAGATCCGGCGGGTCCTGACCGCTCCACCATCATCATCGGCTGCGATCATGCCGCCTACCCGCTGAAAGAAGCGATCAAATCCCACCTGGCGGCTGCGGGCTATCGGCTGGAGGATGTCGGAACTTACAGCTGCGCCTCGGTCGATTATCCGGAATTCGGAATGCGGGTCGCCGCGCAGGTGTCCAAAGGGGTGTATGCTCGGGGCATCCTGCTGTGCGGCACCGGCATCGGGATGTCGATGGTGGCCAACCGCTTCCGCCACGTTCGGGCGGCGCTCTGCGCGGACCCCTTTTCAGCCCGCTTGAGCCGCCAGCACAACGATGCCAACATCCTGGTGCTGGCTGGTCGCATGCTGGGTGAAACCATGGCGATCGAAACGGTTGACACCTGGCTGAACACCCCGTTTGACGGCGGGCGGCACCAGAAACGGCTGGATATGTTCAGTCCGGCCGGCGAAAACCCCTCCTGACAAAGGAACCTTTTTTGAACTTGAAAACTATCGCGGATGCCGACCCGGACATGGCCAGAACCATTGCCGAAGAGTTGGCCCGGCAGCGAACCACTCTGGAACTGATCGCATCGGAGAACTTCACCAGCGCGGCGGTGATGGCCGTGCAGGGCAGCGTTCTGACCAACAAATACGCCGAAGGCTATCCCGACAAACGCTACTACGGCGGCTGCGAATTCGTGGATGTGGCCGAGAAGCTGGCCGTCGACCGCGCCAAGGAACTCTTCAATGCCGCCTACGCCAACGTCCAGCCGCATTCGGGCTCGCAGGCCAACATGGCCGTCTATTTCGCCTTTCTCGAGCCTGGCGATACAGTCCTTGGCATGAATCTTTCCCACGGTGGCCACCTGACGCACGGCAGCCCGGTCAGTTTTTCCGGCCGCCTTTTTAACTTCGTTTCCTATGGCGTGCGGGAGGACACCGGCACCATCGATTACGAGGCGCTGGGACGCTTGGCCGAAGACCACCGGCCGAAAATGATCGTGGCCGGAGCCAGCGCCTATCCGCGCATCATCGATTTCGAGCGCTTTGCGCAGGTGGCCTCTTCCGTCGGCGCCTGCCTGATGGTCGACATGGCCCATATCGCCGGCCTGGTCGCCGCCGGTCTGCACCCGTCGCCGGTGCCCTTAGCCGATGTCGTAACCTCCACCACCCACAAGACCCTGCGCGGTCCGCGCGGGGGCCTGATCCTGGCCCAGGCCGATCACGGCGACCGGCTGAACAAGCAGATTTTTCCGGGAATCCAGGGTGGGCCGCTGATGCACGTCATCGCCGCCAAGGCGGTGGCGTTCAAGGAAGCCCTGAGCCCCGATTTTGCAGCCTATCAGATGAACGTCGTCAAAAACGCGAAAGCCCTGGCCGCCGGCTTGCTGGCCGCCGGCCTGAGACTGGTGTCGGGCGGGACGGACAATCACATGATGCTCGTGGACCTGCGTCAGCACGGCATCACCGGCAAAGAAGCCGAGGACGTCCTCGGTCGGGCCGGCATAACCGTAAACAAAAATGCGATCCCTTTCGACCCCCAGAGCCCACTGGTCACCAGCGGATTTCGCATCGGCACGCCGGCCGTGACATCGCGCGGCATGCGCGAACCCGAGATGGCCGAAATCGCGTCCCTCATCGACGCGGCCCTCAAGAACCGCGCCGCCGATGCCCAACTGCGCCGCATCCGTGCCAAGACCGTGGAACTGTGCAACCGGTTTCCCCTCTATCCGGAATTTGGTTCGGAGGCTGTTTAAGCCATGTCGCGCGTGACCGAGCGCCCTTCGTGGGATACATATTTCATGAACATCACGGCCCTGGTGGCGCAGCGGTCCACCTGCACCCGCCGGGCGGTCGGGGCGATTATCGTCAAGGACAAGCGCATTTTGTCCACCGGCTACAACGGCGCCCCTTCCGGCATCCGGCACTGCCTGGAAGTCGGCTGCCTGCGGGAATCCCTGGGGGTGCCGTCCGGTGAGCGCCACGAACTGTGCCGCGGGATACATGCCGAACAGAATGCGATCATACAGGCCGCGTATCACGGCGTTTCGGTCAAAAACGCCGTGCTTTACTGCACCAATCAGCCCTGCGCCATCTGCGCCAAAATGATCATCAACGCCGGCATCAAAACCATCTATTACCAGTCCGGCTACTTCGACGCCCTGGCGCAGGAAATGCTGGCTGAAGCAGGAATCGACCTGATACGACACGACGACCCCGGTACGCAGGGAGGACCCCCATGAAATGCCCATTTTGCGGCGAAATCGACAACAAGGTCATCGACTCCAGATTGAGCAAAGACGGCAACGTCATCCGCAGACGCCGCGAGTGCCTGATCTGCACCCGGCGGTTTACGACCTATGAACACATTGAAGAAATCCCGATCATGATTATAAAGAAGGATGGGCGTCGCGAGGAGTTTTCCAGGGAAAAAATCCGCTCCGGCATTCACAAGGCCTGCGAAAAACGCAACATCAGCATGAACGCGATCGAAGAGTTCATCGACGAACTCGAACGGGACCTGCGGGAAACCGGCGAAAAAGAAATTCCCTCCCATATTCTGGGAGAGAAAGTCATGTCCCGGCTACACGATCTGGACGGCGTGGCCTACGTCCGGTTTGCATCGGTCTATCGTGAATTCAAGGATGTCAACGACTTTGTCTCCGAGTTGAAGAGTCTGCTCAGCCAGCAGTCATCCTGAACCACCGTGGCCGCCTATCGGCGCCCGGCCTGCCCGCTGCCGGGCCGGTCCCTTACTTTGATGGAAGACGAGAAATACATGCAGATCGCGCTCGAGCTGGCGCGAGAGGCGATGGGGTTTACCTCCCCCAATCCCATGGTCGGTGCGGTTGTCGTCAATGAGGGCCACATTGTCGGAAAAGGCTATCACGCGGCTGCCGGACTGCCCCATGCCGAAGTCAACGCCATCGACGATGCGGGGCCGCAGGCGCGCGGCGCGACCCTTTACGTGACGCTCGAGCCCTGCAACCATACCGGCCGCACGCCGCCCTGCACGGAAAAGATCCTGGCCGCCGGCATCCGGCGGGTCGTGGTGGCCATGCGCGACCCGAACCCGGATGTCAAAGGCGGCGGCATTGAATTTTTAGCCGCAAAAAACATCGCCGTCACCAGCGGCGTTTGCGAAAACAGCGCGGCCCTCTTAAACGAGGCCTTCATAAAGTATACGCGCACCCGCCGGCCGTTTGTGACCGTCAAGTGCGCCGCGACGCTCGACGGGCGCATCGCCACCCGGACCGGCGATGCCCGGTGGGTGTCGGGCGAGGCGGCGCGGGCCCGCGTGCATCGTCTGCGCCATGCCGTCGATGCCATCATGGTCGGGGTCAACACGATTAACAATGACGATCCCAGCCTCACGACCCGCATCGAGGGATTCAACGGCCGCAACCCCCACCGGTACGTGCTGGACACGCATTTGTCGATCTCCGAAGACGCCCGCGTGCTGCAGGCCGGTTTCGCCGGCGGCACCACCGTCGTGGCGGAAGCCTGCGTTCCGGCAGAAAAGAAAACACGGCTCGAACGAAAAGGCGCCCACGTTCTAGTTTCCGCGGTTAAAAACCACCGCATCGATCTGGCCGCGCTGATGATGGTCTTAGGGGCGTCTGGAGTGACCAGTCTGCTGGTTGAAGGCGGCGGCCGCGTGATAGCGTCGGCTTTCAGGGACGGCATCGTCGACAAGGTCATCTTCTTCCTGGCGCCGAAAATCCTGGGCGGCGACGACGGGGTGCCGATCTGCGCCGGTCCCGGCCCGGCCCTGATGAAAGACTGCCTGCCGCTAAAAAACATGCAGGTGCAGATGATTGGCGGCGACGTCATGATCGAGGGGTATATGGAACTGATCGGTTCCAGGTACAGGGTTTAGGGTTCAAAGGTAAAATTTGTAAAACGGCAAAAGTTTGTGTCTCGCCGTTGCATTGATCCTAAAACCTGAGTGAGACTTAAAACCTGAAACTGTTCCGTACCTTAAACCTTAAACCT
>JBAPWQ010000181.1:0-2396 GCA_049283795.1 Desulfobacterales bacterium
GGATAAAATCGAAAGAGAAATCAAGGCCCGGTCATTGAGAGTGGACCATAGCAGCACCTATTCATAACCGCCAATCCCAAGTTCGCCGCTGCCCGACCAGCCGCCGGAAACAGGCCGGGCCTTATTCCGGATAGGCTGGTACAGGGGTTCAAAGGTTCAGGGTTAAAATACAGTTTAAATGGTTTTGCATTCCCTTTTGCCAGTTTCGAATTTCGAGTATCAAGTTTCCAACCATTGTCACCGCCGGCCCCCCGATTTCCAGCATCATTTACTTTTGCATCAGCTTTTCCACCATTGCAGCGACATCGCTTGTCTGCTCCCGGCACGATCCGCCCTTGCAGATATAAGCGGTGGCCTTGCCATCGATAATATCCAACCCGTCGGTGAAACCGGCCATTCCCGCCAGCTCTTTTGCGTTCGTATCCGATTTGACCAGGGTGATACCGTGCGGACTGAAATTGACATTGATGGCCGAGAGCATTTCCAGGGTGTCGGCCGCTTCCGGTTTGCCGGCGATCACCACGTCTTCGCCCGGGTTAAGCGCGAAGTCCAGTCCCACCAGGAAGAACGTGAAGGCCGATGGGTGGGCGCTAACCGATCCGGAAAATGACCGCGCCAGCGCCTGCGCCTCTTCTTCCCATTTCGGTTCCCCCGTCAGCCGCGAGAGGCACAGCAGATTATACAGCGACATCGAATTGACCGATGGAATCGCTCCGTCATAGAGTTCCTTGGGTCGCACCGGCAGCTCGCGGCTCGCTTTGGATGTCGTGTAAAAGCCGCCGTTGCTCTCATCCCGGAAATCCTCCAGCATCCGCTCCTGCAGGGCGAGGGATTCCTTGAGGTAGAGCGGATCGAAGGTTGTCCGGTAGAGTTCTAAAAGCCCGAAAATGAGAAAGGCGTAGTCTTCGGCATGCCCGTCGATGGCGACCTCGTTCTCGCGGTAGCGGTGAAAGAGACGCCCGTCGGCGCCGCGCATTTTCTCGAGGATAAAGCGCGCGGCGCGCACGGCGGCGTCTTTGTAACGCGGCCGGTCGAGAATGCGCGCCCCGCGCGCCAGGGCGGCGATCATCATTCCGTTCCAGTCGGTCAGGACCTTGTCGTCCTTGAGCGGGTGGACGCGCTTTTCACGGTGCTGAAACAATTTTTCGCGCACCGGCTCACAATTTGCGAGCAGGTCTTCGCCCTCGGCGCCGATGTCCGCCGCCACGCGCTCCGGCAAATGCTTCAGGTGCAGAATGTTGGCGCCGGTTTTGGTCCGGGTGGACTCGTCCAGAAAGTTGCCGTCTTCCGCCAGATTGAAAACCCGCGACCACAGCGCGGCGTCTTCTGCGCCCAGCACGCTGTCGAACTCGGCGGCGGTCCAGACATAGAACCGTCCTTCCTCGCCTTCGCTGTCGGCATCTTCGGCCGAGTAGAACCCGCCTTCCGGCGACTGCATGTCCCGCAGGACATAGGCGAAGATTTCCGCCGCGGTGCGGGCGTAAAACGGATTGCGAGTGACCTGGTAGGTTTCCAGGTAGGGCAGCGCCACCAGCGCCTGGTCGTAGAGCATTTTCTCGAAGTGCGGCACCAGCCACTCGGAATCGGTGGCGTAGCGGTGAAGCCCGTGGCCGACGTGGTCCCATATTCCGCCCAGGCGCATGGCCGTCAGCGTCTTTTCAACCATTTCAAGGGCCAGGCGGTCCTGGTGACGCAGGTGGCTTCGCAACAGAAACAGGAGCCGGTGGGGCGTCGGAAATTTCGGGGCCGGCTCGAAACCGCCGTGACGGTCATCGTAGCCTTTTTTGATCTGTTCGTAGGCCCGGTCCAGCACCGCGGCATCCAGGTCACCGGAGGGCTGAAACTCGAAAGCCTTTCCGAGATGCTCCGCGAGTTGATCGGCCGATGCCAGAACCTTGTCCGTTTCTCTCAGCCACATCGAGCCGACCTGCCGGCACAGTTCGACGACCCCCGCCCGCCCGAAGCGGGTGTGTTTCGGCAGGTAGGTCGCTGCGAAGAAGGGCTTTTTGTCGGGCGTCATGAAAATGGTCAGCGGCCAGCCGCCGCTGCCGGTCACCATCTGACAGGCCGCCATGTAGACCGCATCGATATCGGGACGCTCTTCGCGATCGACCTTGATGCACACGAAGGTGTCGTTGAGAAACCCTGCGGCTTCCTCGTCCTCGAAGGTCTCCTTCTCCATGACGTGGCACCAGTGGCAGGTGGCGTAGCCGATCGACAGGAAAATCGGCTTGTTCTCCAGGCGGGCCTGCGCGAAGGTTTCCTCGGCCCAGGGATGCCAGTCGACGGGATTATGGGCATGCTGCAGCAGATAGGGGCTTTTTTCGTTGATCAGGCGGTTGATGGGCATGAAACTCTCCTGTTCAGGTGGCACGAATACCGGGAATGCGGCACCG
>JBAPWQ010000182.1:0-2104 GCA_049283795.1 Desulfobacterales bacterium
ACACGCAATACCGGATGCGCCGTTCGGCGAGCTGCAACGTAAATCGATCCGTATCGCTCTGCTTGATCCGGCTGAAGGGCGGCCAGCGACGCGCCAGCCGGGAACGTGAGTGCACCAATCGCATAAGGAAAGACGAAAGCATAGACGGTGTCAGCGGCATCAACGACGGGAAATGGCTCCCCCCGGGCAGCCTCTCCCCCCCATACTTCAAAGGCATGGGCGTCGGCGATGGCCGCCAGGGTCTTCAGGTCGACGCTATCTTCCGGTGGCCGATTTTCGTATAGCAATTGGAATGGTCTCATTTTCTCTTCCCTCCTTTATTAAGAAAAGTGGATGTTTATGCAGCAGAAGAAAGCCTTTGACAATGGGTCCCGGAATTTACACCGACCCCTCCGTGAGCTTTCAAGATTACAGGGTCCAACGCTGCTGACGCGTCGCAGTTATCGGTCGGCAAGGACCGGTACCAATTCGGAACGATGTATCCGATGGCAAGCCCGATACCACCGCTGATCAAAGCAACGACTTTCAGCTGCGGCAACCGTTCTGCGGACAGATCGGGCACCTGCGACAGCCACAGGACCACAACCCAGGCGGCGGCCATCAGCACCAGGCCGCAGGTGATACTTTCAACCCACCGCATCCAGGAGGGCAGCGGTTTTGCGCTCAAGACGCCGTCATCGGCCAGGTACGACAGCGTGACGGTAATCGTAAAGGACATCAGGAACCAAGGATAGATTGCCTTTATGTCATTTAAAGCCGCAATGAAGTCCCAAAACCAGACGAATTTAAATGTCAGCGAGATGAGAAAAGCCAACACCACGGCCAGCAAGCCGGATACCAGGTAAGCGGCCACCGGACGCTGTCCCACCCGCCGAATGTCGGCAAAAGGCCACACCACTTTAAGATAGATGGTCAGAAGAATCGAGAAGCCATAAATCGTCGCCACCATCATGGATGTCAATATGGTACGGGAGATCATGACGGATGTGCCACGGAAGAACAAATTGCCGAAGAACATGAACAGAAAAACGATGAAACCGATGCTGACCGCCTGATGCGCAGTCAGGGGGGAGCGGTTATCGACCATATCGCTGAAGCCCATTTCCTCGAGTTTCACTCTGCGCTCCCTGCCGGTTAATTCGCAGCTGAGAACGCTCCGTGCGATAAAGTTGCAAAGCTCCTTTTTTAATGTGCTCATTTGCTCCTGAAAATCTTTTTTGCATTCGTTGATTGGATGAACTCCTTCGGTGTCGTTGTAGTCGGACATCCACCGCATACACTTCATCGCCTTTGCGCGCAGTTTCTCGTAGCCTGTTTCCAGTTGGCGATACTCGGCCTGGAAAGTTTCGATAAAGCCGGAGTACTTTCTCTTGTCGGACCAGCTCCTGACTTCGAGATAAAGGGAGGTGATCTGCGTCCATTCGAACTGAGGACTGCTGTCCGGATGAAAGCGGATGTCGGCATCGGGAAAATCGGCCAGAAATCGCCGCAGTGTATCTTTCCGATGCCCCGGTACGATAAAGGTGGATCTGCGCATATTGCCGCACAATTCACGGGCCTCTCTGGGGATCCGACCGATTTCCTGAAATGTGCCTCTGAGCCATTTATCTATTTTAGACAACACCGGAAAGTTAGGCAGCAAGGTGGTCAGAAAAAGTGCCGACAACAGTGGACCGCCGGAAAGATGCTGGCCTTCCCCGGCGACATCGTCTGCGCCTTTTATCAATTGGTCGTACAATGCCGGGGATGCGGAAATACCACCGCCAAGCAGCAGGTACAGCAGACACAGCGACAGGAAATAACAGATAAATGCAAAATGATAGCGATACACAGTTGTCGAGGATTTGTTGCTCTTAGGCGTGTTGAAGCGCGATTGAGCATAAATAAGAACCAAAACAAATCCTATAATCCATTCTGTTGCTTCGTGCATTTTACACCTCCTTGCCTTTCAATGTGTCCGTGTTTCCATTGCGTACTCATAAAAATTAGAAGTCTCTCAAATGAGAGTCAGGGAGCAGGAACCCCTATAAAATGGCGGGCACTGACCGGATCGCAGATAATTCTGCCTGACATCATTTCAAAGCAATTCAAGTGCCAGAGTCGA
>JBAPWQ010000183.1:0-5037 GCA_049283795.1 Desulfobacterales bacterium
CCCCTTAACTCGAGGCGGCAACTGACCCGAAAAAACCGACAAACTGTGAATATCGATCAGGGCCATGTTGCCACTGTATTCTGCATGAAAATGAGGTGGATTGTGATCCTCAAAGTACATTTTGATGATGATTCCGAAAAAGCGGCTGATTTCAGGCATAAACAGACTGGCAACGTAAGGTTGGAAATATGTCCCCGGGTCTCTTTCCCGTAACTTTGAGATACAAGGAGTCCGGGCAGAGGTCAATTTTGTCGAGCCAGACAAGTTCGCCGAATGAACCGATTCGAACCTGCTCGAAAACATTTGGATTGCGCCACAAGGAGAAAACACCTTTGCCAACCAAGTCAGAGAGGTCAACCATGCCACACACATCGTCATCAAAAGTCACTTCAAGGCGATAATTTTTTAGTACGGAAACCTTGGTGATTTTGACCATTATTTTGCAACTCCTTTTTGTATTAAAACCTCTACGGAGATCTCAGGGCTCATCGACAGGACTGGAAACGCCGCCTGGTCCACGACTGATGAGATGTGGATAGATCATGTATAAAGTACAGGAGATCACTTACCGCACGCAAGACGAGAAAATTATTATCGCGATGCCCAATAAGTTGTCAAGCGCTATATTTAAAATATTTTTAAGCCCTTATCTCCGCGCCGGGTATTCAGTGCAGATCCGCCGAGCAAAAAAATAACGCTCTTAAACTTGTGAAACCAACCGTTGCCAAAGTTGGAGGACTTCAGAGTATTGGGTGACGTGTGCACAAATACGACAACAGGCATTGCTCTCTATCAGAGTGGCGGTCGTTCCCGCGCCGGGGAACGGGAGTGGAGTGGCGGTCGGGCTTGAAGCCTCCGGGACACCTTCCGGGGCCTTTGGCGTCGATCGGCCCTATCGGGTATTTACAACCTTGCCCGGAAAGGGTACGAAAAAGAGGTGTCGCATCCCGGTTTGTCTTAACTTGCAGCCCATCGCAGCGTTTTTATAAAGGACCCTATGCCGGAGCCGTTTTTAAGTCCCAAACATCGCTTGCTGCGCCGCACGGTGCGCGCATTTTGCGAGCAGGAGCTGCGCCCGATCGCCGCGCAGATCGACCAGGAGGCGCGGTTTCCGTGGGAGGTCGTGGAAAAAATGGGACGACTGGGCTATTTCGGAATTCAGGCGCCGCTCGAATTGGGCGGCGCCGACCTGGATGCGGTGAGCTATGCCGTCATCATCGAGGAGACATCGCGCGTGAGTGCCGCCATCGGCTTGTGCCTCAGCGTCCACAACAGCGTGGCGCTTTACCCGATCCTGGCTTTTGGAACGCCCGAACAGCATCGGCGCTGGGTCCCGGAGCTGGCCGGCGGCAAAAAGATCGGCGCCTTTTGCCTGACCGAGCCCAACATCGGCTCCGATGCCGGCAGTCTCTCGGCCACGGCCTTACCCGTCGAAGACGGCTGGCTTGTCAACGCCAACAAGGTATTTGTCACCAACGGCGGCATTGCCGACATCTGCCTGATTTTCGCCCGCACTGACCCGGCGGCCGGTCGCAAGGGCATCAGCGTGATCGTGGCCGAAAGGGGCAGCCGGGGATTCGTGGTGGGAGACCTGGAGGACCTTTGCGGCATGCGGGCCAACCCGGTTTCCTCCATCCGGCTCTATGACTGCAAGGTGCCCAAAGACCATCTGCTCGGATGCACCGGCCAGGGGTTGGCGATCGGCATGGCGGCCCTGGATACCGGACGTATCGGCATCGCCGCCCAGGCGCTGGGCATCGCACAGGCCGCTCTCGAGGAAGGCGTTCGCTACGCCAACCAGCGGCAGCAGTTCGGCGTCCCCCTGGCGCGCCACCAGGCGATCCAGATGATGATCGCCGACATGGCCACCCAGACGGACGCCGCGCGCATGCTGGTCTATCGCGCCGCCATGCTCAAGGACCAGGGTTTGCCGGTCTCTCTGGCGGCCGCTCAGGCCAAGCTCTTTGCTTCCGAGGCGGCCGGCACGGTGACCGACCTGGCGGTTCAGATCCACGGCGGCTATGGCTATTCCAAGGCCTATGCCGTCGAGCGCTATTATCGTGACGCGCGGGTGACGCGCATTTACGAAGGCACCTCAGAGGTCCATCGGATGGTGATTGCGCGCGAAGTGTTGGGCGGCTGATCCGCCGGCGGACACCATTGCATCCCGATGCCTTGGGCGGCCGGCGCCAAGCCCGCAGCAGCAGCCGCGGCACCCCTCCGGCACAGGCTGCGGCGGCTCATCTCATCGACAGCGAAGCATTTGAACTGGAAACGACATGTCCTTCAGCAGCATCGTGTGCATCAAATCGGTGGTGCGCGTCGCACCTGACGGGGTCGGCCGCCGCACACCGGATAACAGTGAACTCAATCCCTTCGACCGCCCGGCCCTGGAGGCCGCCCTGCGGATCAGGGAGACCCGGGGCGGAACCGTGACGGCCTTGTCCATGGGACCCGCCGTCGGCAGCGAGGCGCTGGCCGAGGCCCAGGCCATGGGAGTCGACGGGGCGGTGCTGATCAACGATCCGGCCCTGGCCGGATCCGACACCCTGGCCACCGCCCGCGTGCTGGCCGCCGCCATCGGCCGTATGCCGCCGTTTACATTCGTTTTTTTCGGAACGCGTTCCTCGGACAGCGACACCGGCCAGGTGGGCCCCCAGACCGCCACGGTGCTGGGCGTGCCGTTCGTCTCCGGCGTCAAACAGATGCAGCCCCACTCCGACGACTGGGAAATTACGCGCCTGATGGATGGCTGGGAGGAGCTGTGGCGGGTCCGCCCACCGGCGGCGGTGACCATTCATGCCTCGGCCTTTGCGCCCCGGACGATCCCCCTGGCAGGAATCGCCCGGGCTTACAGTCATTCCAAGGTTCAGACCTGGCGCCTGTCAGATCTGGGGCTCGCCGCCGACCGCGTGGGGCTGGCGGGTTCTCCCACCCGCGTGGCCTCCCTTGCGAAGGTCAACCGCCGGCGAACCTGCCGCCTGCTTGAAGGCGAGCCCCCTCAGCAGGTGGAGGCCCTGATCGCCTATTTGGGAGACAAAGGGGTCATGGGACCATGAGCGAACGGGAAATCTGGGTCTATGGCGACCTGCGCACCAGGCACCAGTGGCAGGCGAGCCTCAAGGTGCTGGCCAAGGCCATTGGCCTGGCCGATGCGGCGGGTGCGCGATTGGCCATGGTCTTGATGGGCGGCGAAGCCGAATCGGCCGCTGCGCCCCTGACCTCCCTGGGCGCCTGCATTGCCCTGGCCGAAGCGGCCGGACAGGCTGCCGCACTGGGGGTGCAAACCGTCCTTTGTCTGGAACATCCCCGCCTGGCAGTGCCGCGCACCGATAGGTACGCCCGGCTGCTGGCCGGTCTGGTGCAGCAGCGCTCGCCCTGGCTGGTGCTGCTGCCGCTCAACGACTTCGGCCGGGAAATTGCGGCCATCGGCGCCCAGCTTTGCCAGGCCGGAATGATTGCGGACAGCACCGAACTGGTGGTGAGCCAGGGCCGGTTTGTGGGACGCTGCCCGGCCTGGGGCGGGCAGATCATCGCCGAGATCACCCTGGCCGAGGGCTGGCCGACCGCCTTTGTCACCGTTCAGCCCCACGGGGCCAAAATTCCCGACACGCGTGGCGCACCCGGCCGGATCGAACGGATCGTGCTACCGCAAATTGACATGACCGCGGGTGCGGAGATAGTCCAGCGCGGCCGGCAGGCGATCGAGGCCCGGCGCCTGGAAGATGCCGAAATCGTCGTCGTCGGGGGTGCCGGCCTGGGCGACATCGAGGGCTTCGGCCTGGTCCGGACGCTGGCGGCCGCCCTGGGCGGGGAAGTGGGCGCCACCCGGCCGCCGGTCATGAACCACTGGGTGGCGGAAGAACGCCTGATCGGGCAAACCGGTAAAAGCGTGAGGCCCGGGCTGCTGATTTCCGTGGGGACCTCCGGCGCCATCCAATACACCGCCGGCATTGCGGAGGCCGAAACCATCGTGGCCATCGACCGCGACCCGGCCGCACCCATTTTCCAGCTGGCCGATGTCGGGATCGTCGGCGACGCCCACACGCTGTTGCCGCTGTTGAATCAACGCGCCCAGCAGTCAGCCCTGCGGCGCCTGGCCGATGCGGCCTGCGCCCTCGGCGGCGAGGAGCAAGCCCCCAGGGCCGGCTTCGGCGCCGCCGTTCGTCAACTGCGCAGGGCCCGCAGCTGGAGCCCGGAAGAGCTGGCCGATGCCACCGGCCAAACTCCCGAGTTCATCGCCGACGTGGAAAACGACCGGCTGTCGCCGCCGGTCGGCTTCATCCTGCGCCTGGCGCGGGTCATGAAGATCGATCCCGGCACCTTTCTGCACAAGGAAGAGCGCGCGGCCATCCGCGACCGCCGCTCCCAGGCCTACTATCAGCGCACTCAATCCTACAGCTACGCCACCCTGACGCCGGAAGCGGCCAGCAGCCACCTGCGCGCCTTCATGATCACCATCGAAGCCCATCATGACCACAAGCCCGTGGCCTACAAACACGAGGGCGAAGAGTTCATCTACGTCATGGAGGGCGATCTGGCGTTCACGTTAGGCAGCCGAGAACACGTGCTCAAACCCGGCGAATCGATCCACTTCAATTCGGATGTTCCCCACAAGCTCAAGAGCCTCTCCGCCCGGCCCACCCGCTGCCTGGTGGTGCTCTATACCGTCTAACCCACTTCTGAAAACCGCGTGCCGTGGGGTGCGGCGCATGAACATCTATCGATCCTCCAAAATCAAGGCACCGCATTGGCTCGAACGCCGCATACGCAAGTTACTGCCGGAAGACTGCAGCCTTGAAATTTAGCGAGTGAAATAGGTGTTGACACAAAAGAAAATTAATATTAATAGAAAATAATTATCATTTAGGATAAAGAAGGGGGATTGGAAGGCAGAGGGCAGAGGGCAGAGGGCAGAGGGCAGAGGGCAGAGGGCAAAGGGCAGAGGGCAGAGGGCAAAGGGCAAAGGGCAGAGGGCAAAGGGCAGAGGGCAAAGGGCAGAGGGTAGAGGGCAGAGGGCAAAGGGCAAAGGGTAGA
>JBAPWQ010000184.1:0-4853 GCA_049283795.1 Desulfobacterales bacterium
GCCGGATGGTAGAAATAGTGCAGGCCGATGAAGCGGTCGGGCCGATCGGTCTGCGCGGCGAACTCGCGCACGTAGAAACTCGAGGTGTTGGTGGCCAGGATGGTTTTCGGCGCGCAGAGCCGGTCCAGTTTCTTGAAGAGGTTGGACTTGACGGCCTTGTCCTCGAAGACCGCTTCGATGACCAGATCGGCATCGGCCACCGCGCCGGCGTCGGTCGTTCCCGTGATCCTGGCGGAGATCTGCTCGGCTTGGGCGGGGGAAAACAGCTTGCGCTCCACGCCTTCTTGCAACGTCCTGCGGATATTGCTCAGGCCGCGCTGGACGAACTCGTCGTTCATGTCCACCATGACGACGTCGATCCCTTCCTGGGCGATTTTCTGGACAATGCCGCTGCCCATGTTGCCGGCACCGATCACTCCGATTTTCCTGATCTGAGACATGTGACCTCCAAATTTAAACGGCTAAAGGCTAAAGGCAAATGGTTAAAGGCTAAAGGCAAATGGCAAAAGGTTAAAGGCTAACGGCATTAGTTCGTCGGTTTGCATTACAATTGTTAACTTCGGGCACAGTTTCCTTCCGCCGTTTGCCGTGTGCCATCCGCCTTTCGCCATTTTATTTATTCTTCCACTGCGGCCGGCGTTTTTCCTCGAAGCTGCGGATGCCCTCCTGCGTGTCCTGGGTCTTCATCAGCACGTTGAGGAAAAGGTCGCTGACACCGTCGAGGGCCGCCCTGAAGTCGAGGCCGAGGTGTTTTTTGACGGCGCGTTTGTTGAGGCGGATGATCAGCGGGCTGCTGGTCCTGATCTCACCGGCGATCTGATCGAGCGTGGCGGTCAGCTGGTCGTCTTCGGCCAGGTAGCCGACCATGCCCATCTGCCAGGCGTCCTCGGCGCTGTAGCGCCGGCCGGTCGTGCAGACTTCGATGGCCCGGGCCGGTCCGATAAGCTGGGGCAGCCGGATGGCCGCGAAGGGCGGGAAGAATCCCAGCTTGATCTCGGGCTGACCGAAGCTGGCGGACTTGGCCGCCACGATGATATCGCAGGCGATGGCCACCTCCATGCCGCCGCCCAGGCAGGCGCCGTGGACGCCGGCGATCACCGGCACGTCCAGTTTTTCGATACGCTCGAAGATGCCGTTGAAGACCGCGATCATCTCGGACACCATGTCCGGCTTGTGGTCGGCCACCTCCACGCCTGCGCACCAGCTCGGCCCTTCGCCCAGAATGACCGCGCATTTAAGGTCGGCGTCGGCGCGCAGCATATCGAGTTCGGCGTTGAGTTCGGTCATCATCTCGATGTTGAGGACATTGTGTTTGGGGCGGGCGAGCGTGATGCGGGCGATGCCGTCGGATTTTTTAACCTTGAGATGCGTGTAGGCCGTCATGAGTCACCCTTCCTTGGTTTATAGGCTTCAAAATAAAGATTTTGGTTTATGGGTTGGCGTATTACGATACAGCCGCCTTCCTCTGGCCCGCCAAAATCATTATCTCAAAGCCCTTGCAGCGTTTCCGAGGGTCACGCCTTTTTGAAGACATAGTTCAGCTGACCGTTGGGCAGCGTGTTGACGGTCGTGACCATTTCCATGCCGACCTCGATTTCCTCTTCGGGCACCTCGGCGGCAATCCGGCCGAAGACCTTGACATCGCCGTAATCGAGCAGCGCGATGCAGTAGGGCACGTCGTCCTGAAATCCGACCGGTGCGAATCCGAGGCGGCTATACGTTACCAGCCGGCCGCGGCCGGTGACATCGAACCACTGCATGCGGCTGGTCAGGCATGTGTTGCAGTCCGCGCGCGGCGGGAAGAAAGCCCGGCCGCAATCCTCGCAGCGGGTCCCCGTGACGCGGCCGTCTTCCAAGTGGTCGATGAAATCGTTGATCTTGCTGATACCGGTGAAGCTGACCGTGCCGAATTTCTTGAAACGGTCGTCCACTTCTTTGATGGTGCTCATGAGTCCCTCCCGAGGATGGTGACGTTGCCGTAGAGGCCTACCCCGCCGATGTTGTGAACCAGCCCGACGGCCGGGTCCTTGACCTGGATATCGCCGGCCTCGCCCCTGAGCTGCAGGACGATGGTCCTGACCTGCGAGCCGCCGGTGGCCCCGATCGGATGCCCCTTGGACAACAGCCCCCCGTCCACGTTGACCGGTATGTGGCCCTCCTTGTAGGTGGCCTTGGCGCGGATCAGCTCCGGCCCCCGGCCGGGTTCGGCAAAGCCCAGGTCTTCGTAAGCCATCATTTCGGCGATCGTGAAACAGTCGTGAACCTCCGCCACGTCGATGTCCTTGGGGGTGACGCCCGCCATGGCATACGCCTGCCGGGCGGCTTCGCGGGCGGCGGAAAGCCCGGTAAAAAGATCGCGCCCGGCCAGGTTGACGCTGGTTGTCGCCGCACCGGTGCCCAGAATCCAGACCGGTTTGCGGCTGAAGGCTTTCGCTTTTTCCTCGTTGGCCACGATAATGCACGAACTGCCGTCGGCATTGGCGCAGCAGTCGCCGACCCGCAGCGGGCTGGCCACCGGCCCGGCCATGCGATCTTCCGGATTGGTGAACATCTCGAAGGTCACCGGCTTGCGGTAGACGGCGCGGTCGTTGAGCTGGCCGTAGGTGGCGGCCTTGACCCGGATCAGGGCCAGATCGTCGGGCGAGGTGCCGTAAGCGGCCATGTGGGCCCGGGCGTACATGGCATAGTAGGCCGGCATCATGGTGCCGAAGGGGCTTTCCCACTGGATGTCCGCGCCGCGGCCCATGCGTTCCTGGGACTCGGACGAGGATATCTCCGACATTTTCTGAAAGCCGAGCACGGCCACCACGCTGTGCAGGCCGGAGGCGACCAGCGAATACGCCAGCCGCAGGCCGGTGCTGCTCGACGAGCAGAGGCTCTCGACATAAAAGGTCGGCTGCGGGTTGAGGCCCAGGTATTCCGCCAGCACCCCGGCCGGCGACCGTTGCTTGTCGTATTCGGGCGCCGAACAGACCACCGAGGCCTCAATGTCGGACGCGGTGACGCCGGCATCGACGACGGCTTCCTTGAAGCCCTCGAACATCAGTTCCCGGATCGATCCCGGATACTGCCGGACGAACTTGCTCTGCCCGACACCGATAATGGCTACTTTTTTCATGGCTGACGAAGTCCTTGAGGAAAAGGGTTTAAGGTTGAAGGTTTAAGGTAAAAGGCAAAAAAAGGTCTAAGGTTCAAGGCCAAAGGCGAAAGGCTAAAGGTAAAAGGCAAAAGGTCTAAGGTTCAAGGTTCAAGGCCAAGGGCCAAAGGTTAAAGGCTAAAGGCTAAAGGCAAAGGGTAAAAAATGATGCGAAAAAATAAAATTAAATCATTTATATTTGAATACCAAAGGTTTCAAAAAGGTTTAACCCGCATTCCGAAACCCGAAACCCGCAACCCGTAACTCGAAACCCTCAACCTTGAACCATAAACCCTGAACCCGCCTTATATATACTGCCCCCCATCCACCTTGATCACGTCGCCGGTGATGTGCCGGGCTTTGTCCGAGGCCAGGAAGGAGACGACATACGCTAGGTCTTCTGGTTGGCCTACGCGCTTGAGCACGATTTCGGCCATCGCCAGATCGACGATCTTGTCGCGCGCCTCGGATTCCTTGAGCATGGCGGTTTCGATCAGGCCCGGCGCCACGGCGTTGACGTTGACCCCGAAGGCGCCCAGTTCCTTGGCCAGGGCCTTGGTTAGACCGATGATGCCGGCCTTGGAGGCGGAATAGTTCATCTGGCCGAACTTGCCGCGCAGGCCGTTGATGGAGGTGATGTTGATGATCTTGCCGTATTTCTGCTCCTTGAAAAACGGGGCCGCGTGGCGGATAAAATTGAAGTAACCCTTTAAATTGACTTCGATGACGCGGTCCCACTGTTCCTCGGACATTTTCCAGGAAACCCCGTCCCAGTTCATGCCGGCGTTGTTGACCAGGATCTGGAGGCTGCCGAAAGTCTCTACGGCCGCCTTGACCGTGGCGGCGGCATCCTCGAAGGAGGCGATGTCGCACCGGACCGCCAGGGCCTTGCGGCCCAACGCCTCGATTTCCATTGCGTATTTTTGGGCTTCGTCTTCGTGTTTGCGGTAGGTGAGGCACACGTTGGCCCCTTCACGGGCCAGGTCAAGGGCGATAGCCGCCCCGATTCCCTGGGACCCCCCGGTAACGATCGCATTTTTCCCTTCGAGCAGCATAGTTTTCTCCTGCCTGTTTCAGCTTTGTGGTTTGCCGAGCACGGCCGCCATGAACTCGAGGTCGAAGGCGTCGCTGCGGGCCATTCTGCGGCGGAATTCGATGAAATCGATGGTATCCCGGCCGGTTATCTTTTTGGTGTTGAAGGCGTTGAACCCCAGGTAGGCCTCGGCGTTCATGTTGGCCGCCAGCCAGTGGCGGTTGATGACCTTGGCCTGGTCCCAGAAGAATTTCTTTTTCAGGCGGATGCCCTCCACGCTCTTGATCAGGCAGCCCGGGAAAAGGTTGGTGTACGTCCACAGGATCTTGTCGACTTCGGCATCCAGCCGCGCGAAGTCGGTGTCGGCGTTTTTGACGACCTCGCGGGCCTTGCGGGCCTCTTCGCCGGGCTTGAATTCTCCGTAGACGATCTCGCCGTCTGCCACGTAGGCGTCGGTGGTCACGGCCGGGTTGCGAAGCCAGCCGTCGCCCTGCCGGATGACCGGCACGCACTTTGAAATCAGGCCCAGGCGCTGCATCTTGTAGGCGCTCCACATCTCGCAGGAAACGCAGTTCCACATGGCCAGCTCCATGGGCAGCATCCAGGGCAGAAAATCGCTGCTGCCGCCGTCCGGGGCCGAGCCGTGCCGCGGGCCCGCCTGGCCGAAAATCGCCAGGTCGCTGG
>JBAPWQ010000185.1:0-3855 GCA_049283795.1 Desulfobacterales bacterium
CTTTCATCGCTTTTATCAACAAATGCGACCGCAACGGCGCCAACCCGGAGCGCGTGATCCAGCAACTCGCGGAAAAACTGGGCCACAAGCCGGTGGCCATGCAGCTGCCGATCGGACTGGAAGCGGAACTGGAGGGTGTGGTGGACCTGGTCGGCATGAAGGCCCTGTACTTCGAGGGCGATGCCGGTGAAGACCTGCGCGAAGCGCCGATCCCCGAAAGCCTGCTGCCGCTGGCGCTCGAGAAAAGAGAGGCCCTGATCGATGCGGCGGCCATGTTCTCGGACGAATTGACCGAAGCGGCACTGGAGGAGAAGGTCACCCCGGAGCTGATCATCGAAGCGGTCCGCCGGGGAACGATCGCCCGGGCGATGACGCCGGTTTTCATGGGTTCGGCTTACAAGAACAAGGGTGTCCAGCCGCTTCTGGATGCCGTCACCCGCTTTCTGCCCTGCCCTTCCGACGTTCAAAACGAAGCCTTGGACATGGAAAAGGACGAAACCCCCGTCAAGCTCGTTTCCGACCCGCAAGGGCCTCTGGTGGCACTGGCCTTCAAGCTCGAGGACGGTCAGTACGGCCAGCTTTCCTACGTGCGCGTCTACCAGGGCACACTCGCCAAAGGCGCCCCGATCGTCAACATGCGCACTGGACGCAAAATAAAGGTCGGCCGGGTAGTGCGGATGCACGCCGACCAGATGGAAGAGATCGAGTCGATACCGGCCGGTTACATCGGCGCGCTGTTCGGCGTGGACTGCGCCTCCGGCGACACCTTCGTGAGCCCCGGCATCAACGTGAGCCTGACCTCCATGTACATTCCCCAGCCGGTCATATCCCTGGCGATCGTGCCCAAGGACAACAAGGCCCAGATCAACATGTCCAAGGCCCTCAACCGCTTCACGAAAGAGGACCCGACCTTTCGCACCTATGTCAATGAAGAAACCAACGAGACGATCATCGAGGGCATGGGCGAGCTGCATCTGGAGGTCTACGTGGAGCGCATGCGGCGCGAATACAATGCCGCCGTGGAAACCGGCCAGCCGCAGGTCGCCTATCGCGAAACCATCACCCGCCGGGCCGACTTCAACTACACCCACAAGAAGCAGACCGGCGGCGCCGGTCAGTACGGCCGGGTGGCCGGATACCTCGAGCCGGTCGCGGACGAAGCCTTCGTCTTTGAAAATCAAGTGTTTGGCGGGGCGATCCCGACCCAGTACATTCCGGCCTGCGAGAAGGGGTTTCGCGGATGTCTGAAAAAAGGGCCGAAGTTGGAATACCCGGTCACCGGGGTCAAGGTCGTGCTCAACGATGGGGCCTCCCACTCGGTCGACTCGTCCGAAGTGGCGTTCATGGCGGCGGCCCGGGGCGCTTTCATGGAAGCCTACCTGAAGGCCAACCCGGTGATTCATGAGCCGATCATGAAGGTCGTGGTGGAGAGTCCCACCGAATTTCAGGGGCCGGTCATGGGCTCCTTGAACCAGCGGCGCGGCATGATTCTCGGCGCCCAGGACGAAGGCGTCATGTGCGTGATCGAGGCCCAGATCCCGCTGGCTGAAATGTTCGGTTATTCCACCGTGCTGCGGTCGCTCACCCAGGGCAAGGCCCAGTTTACGATGGAGTTTTCCACGTACAAGCAGGTGCCGCAGTCAATCACCGAAGAACTCGCCAAGAAGGCGCTCGAAAACAAAAAAGTGGCTTAAGGCCGCTGTCGCAAGGGTCGCGGTCGGCCGTGCTGGTTACCCGGCGGAATTGCACGCCGGGTAATTTGGGCGGTTGACACGCCATGTTGCCGGTGCCGAGCAGGATGAATCAAGGAAACGATCGAACGATTGGCGAAAAGAGTGGAAATCCAAGGTCCGGTCACTTTTTCAGCGGCGGCGCTTTTTTCGGGGCTGCCATAATGAATCCCGGCGGTCACGGCGGAACCGCCAATGCCGTTGCAGCCGTCGAACGGCGACAGGCGAAATCACCTCAGATCGTTTACCTCAAGGAAAGGAGCTTGAATATGCTCAAAAATGACCTGATCTTGCGCAATCCACTGCGACTCATGCAGAAAGATCCCCAAAACACCCTGCTGCCGGTCGGGGGTTTCGGTGCCGTGCTGGCGCGGGCCGGCGTCGGAAAGACCGCTTTGCTGGTGCAGATCTCCCTCAATTCCCTTTTGGAGGGCTGGAATGTCCTCCACATCAGCCTCGAAGATCCGGTCGAAAAGGTCAACCTCTGGTATACTGAGGTATTTACGCACATCGCCCGTCAATACAACGTCAAACCGGCCAACGAACTGTGGGACACCTTGCTGCCGCACCGGTTTATCATGACGTTTCGCGTGGAGGGGTTCAGCGTCCCCAAGCTGGATGAACGGTTGACGGACCTTGTAGAGCAGAATATCTTCACGCCGCATGTCATCATCATCGACGGCCTGCCCTTCGACCAAAATGTGCGCTCTCCTCTGGCGGAACTAAAGGAATTGACGCAACGACGCGGCTGTCACGCCTGGTTCACCGTGCGAACCCACCGTCACGAAAGACCGGACGAAAAAGGCATCCCCACCCAATTGGCCGGGCTGGTGGATCTCTTCGACGTCATCCTCCATCTTCAGCCTCAAGACAAGGACGTTCACATCATGGCCCTTAAAGGCCGGGAAAATGTCGCGGAACAAACGGGTTTGATGTTGGATCCGGCCACGATGCTGATCACCGAAACCCGTTAGCAGTCCCGCACCCGGCATGCGGCGCCGGAGTCGTCCCTGCGCACCATTGGGCAACGGCTGGGAGTTTGTGGCCCTCCCAAAGTGTTCAGTCCCCGGCAGGCGGCCGCTCAGACGGCTTCCATGGCACCGCCGGCCAAATCGATGGCGCGGGCCTTTTCCCGGCACCGGCCGTGATGGATATCCAGCCAGGTCTCCTTCAGATATTCCCACGATGAATTGCTGATGGCGGCGTGTCCCACTGCCAGCTCCCACATACCCGTTTGTGAATCACGCCGCAGCACATGCTTTTGGCGGCAATGTCGGCACTCGATCGTCTTGGATTCCATTGATAGTCTTTCAGTCGTCAGTGATCCGGTTAATTCCAAGCTCGCTCATGCGAAAAGCATGATCTGTGCCAGGGTCGTCAAAATAATTTTATGATTTGTTTCTAAATAGTTAATGGCACATGGGGCAATAAGGGGATGACCATTATGTGGAATCGCGGAGTGAAAAATATGAAATATTTTTCCCATCCGCGCCTGCGGCAAAACCGGGGCCGGGCGGCCGCGGTGCGGTGACATCATGACCGGGATAGACGGGCAGAGCGACAGCGCACCGGGACGCCGAAATCCAGGTCTTGGAATGAAGGCGTTTCCCTTTCGGCCGGCCGGCCTGATTTTACAAGGCGGCCTCGGCCGTGCGGTTCGGTTGCGGCGTGGGGCCCGAACATGTCGATCGGTCGGGTTTTAGCGGGGTTTTTTTCAGGGCAGCAGGCCTGCCACATATTCGGCAATGGCCGGCGAGGCCGTCAACCCCGGCGACTCGATGCCGATCAGGTTGACCAGACCCGGCAGTCCCTTGGCGGACTCCTCCCGGATGATAAAATCCCTGACCGCATCGCCCGGTTTCTGCAGCTTCGGCCGTATTCCGGCATAGTCCGGCGCCAGGTCTTCCAGCTTCAGCGCCTTTAAATAGCGCCGTGCCGCCGTAAAAAAATCCGGCCGGTGGGCGGCATCAACGCTGTAGTCAACGCTGCGCTGTGGCAGGAACACGGTGTTGGGGCCCAGCTTGACCTTGCCGCTCAGATCGAAAGTGGCATGAATGCCCAAGCCTTCGTTGTTGGGCAGCGGGACCGGATAGACCAGATGGTTGAGGGTGTTGGGGGCCAGCGC
>JBAPWQ010000186.1:0-7786 GCA_049283795.1 Desulfobacterales bacterium
AACCGAATATCAAACTGCAAAAACGGCGCTGCCTCAATAAATTTGGTAAGGATATCACAGGATAGATCTGGTAACCACATGGTTTTATATGATGCGGTGATTTGTGATTAATAACAGGCGGCTTTGGGCTTGATGAGAATACCTATCCTCCTATCAAGCCAATGGCGTCCTTTCCGCTCTCCTTGATGCGAAACATTGCTTTGTCGGCCAATGCAAGAAAACTCGTCAGATCAGAAGCGTCTTCGGGAAAAGTCGCAAGCCCGAGACTTGCACTCATTCTGACAGCATGTCCGGCGCTGGCAAGGTAAACCGTCTCTTTCATGCGGGAGCGGATCTTGATAGCCTTCTTCAGCGCTTCCGACCAAGGGCCATCAAAAATTTTCCACTGATCTGAATCGATTCCGCCAATTTTTCGGGTTAAAATGCTCCCGCTTATTTTTATCAAATCGAGAATTATATACTCTGCAAATCGTTTCTCCCTTGTCAGCTCCGCATACCTTTGATAACTTTTTTTTAAATCAGGGTTAACAGTTGCAATCCGAACAGATAATTTGATATTTTTCATCAGAACAAACCGTCATGAGGGATGCCTGGTTTAAATCAGGGTTCGTATTCACAAAAATGATAGACTTATATTGGTAACCGAGGGAGAACTTTAGGAAAGCTTGCATGGATAACACCCAACCTGGAAGTGCAATCGAACGACTGGTTGCAGCGGAGGAGAGGCTGAAGGAACGGCTGCATTTTGAGACTTTGCTGGCCGAGCTTTCTGCGCGCTTTGTCAATCTGCCCGCTGACCGGATAGACGCGGAGATCGAAGACGCCCAGCGCCTCATCTGTGAACACCTCGATCTTGACCGCGCCACACTCTGGCAAGTCTGCGAGGCAGAACCCGGGATGCTGCTGCTGACCCATTTGCATCAACCCCCGGGAAACCTGCCACCCCCTGAGCAGATAAATGCAGGGGCTTTATTGCCATGGGTAACGCAGAAGGTCCTCGCTGGGGAGACGGTTACTCTTTCGAAAATGACCGACCTCCCACCGGAAGCAGAACGCGACCGGGAAAGTGCCCGCGTGTATGGCGCAAAGTCCGACGTACTGGTTCCGTTATCAGTTGGAGAAGGGCCTGTATTTGGCATGTTGACCTTCGTTATGATGCGTGAAGAGAGAAACTGGCGGGAGACGGACGTAACGGGGTTCAAGCTTATCGCGCAGGTATTCGCCAACGCGCTCGCCCGCAAGCAGGGGGAGGGGGCCCTACAAGAGCGTCTGAGGTTTGAGGAGTTGCTTTCGAACCTCTCGGCGAGGTTCGTGAACATACCTCCTGAGCGGGTGGACTCTGAGATTGAGGACGGACTGAAACAGGTTCTGGAATTCTTCCAGGTCGACCGCTGCGCGTTGCTTCGGTTATTGCTGGATAAGACCTCATGGCAGGTCACCCACATTGCCTGCTCGGATCATATTCCGCCCGTTCCCGTAGGAATCGAACTGCCCCGATCCATGTTCCCGTGGGCGTACGAAAAATTGGTGGAAAAGCACGAAGTACTGTCTATTTCGAGGCTTGATGATCTCCCGCCCGAGGCGAACGTAGACAGGCAAACATGCATCGAAATGGGTATTCGATCCTGTTACGACATCCCCGTCTTGATCGGCGGCTCCTTTGGGCATGTTATTCAGCTCAATTCGATAACGCGTGAGCGGGACTGGCCGGAGGGGCTCTTCCCGCGGCTGCGCCTGCTGGGGGAGATCTTTTTAAACGCCCTGCAGCGCAAGCAGGCAGAGGAGGCATCTCGAGAAACAGAGACGATACTGAGACAGAATGCAACTGATCTCCGAGGGCTTGCGGGGAGACTGATTCACGCTCAGGAGGAGGAGCGGAGCCGTTTGGCGCGTGAGCTCCATGATGATTTAGCGCAACGTTTGACGGTTTTTGCGATCGATGTCGGGCGGCTCGAGAAACAGTTGATGGGTTCGCCGGCCCCTGTGCGGGAAGCGCTACGTGAGATGGAAAACAGTATTGTTAAAATTTCTGAAGATGTCCATAGCCTCTCGCGCCAACTTCACCCATCCATTCTGGACGATCTAGGGTTAATCAATGCGGTCGAATCGGAATGCACCAGCTTTTCGAGGAGGGAAGGGATTGACGTCGCCTTTAAGCATGAGAATATTCCACGGGTCATCCCGAAGGATGTTTCCCTATCCCTATATCGAATTATCCAGGAGGGTCTGAGGAACATTTCCAAGCATGCCTGTGCAGAGCACATCTCTGTTTCTTTAAAAAGCCTTGATCATGGCATCCTGTTATCTGTTCAGGATGACGGCATTGGTTTCGATTGGGCAGAAGTAAAGAAAAATCCAGGTCTGGGGTTCTCGAGTATGCGCGAACGAGCAAGACTTATCCATGGTGAACTTTCTATTCAGTCCCAGCCGGAAAAAGGAACGGTGATCACCCTCAGGGTGCCTTTCTCAAGGGAGGGAGAATGAAAAAACCGCGTGTTCTATTGGCGGATGATCATCAAATCGTGCTCGAGGGATTGAAGAGCCTTCTGGCAGGCGAGTTTGAAGTTGTAGGCAGCGTGGGGGATGGACGAGCCCTCGTGGATCAAACTGCCATACTGCATCCGGATGTGATTGTAGCGGATATCTCGATGCCCCAACTAAACGGCATCGAAGCGGCCCGACAGATAAAAAAAACCGATAAAAATATTATAATTGTATTTTTAACCATGCATATAGACGCCACCTATGCAGCGAATGCCTTCGAGGCTGGCGCTTCAGGTTTCGTCTTGAAGCACTCGGCATCAAGCGAATTGATCACAGCGATCCATGAAGCAATGAAGGGGCGAACATACGTGTCTCCCCGGATTGCAGGAGACCTTATCCACAGCTATCAAGAAGGGGGCTCTCTTGAAAAGGATCTATTTAAGAAAATCAGCCCCCGACAGCGGGAGATTCTACAGCTCTTGGTTGAAGGGAAGTCTGGTAAAGAAATCGCATCCATTTTGCATATTTCGGCAAGAACCGTTGAATTTCACAAATACAAGATGATGGAACAGCTCAACATTAAAACCAGCGCCGAATTGGTCCAATACGCCGTGAAACACGGCATCATTTCCGCCTAACACTCGTAAAATTACCAGGTACAGACTAGTAAATTTTCTTTCCCAAACCAGGTAATTTTCCGAGTTGTCTTATTCCCCGCCTTCTGGCAACTATAACCCCAAAAGACTCATATGCTCGACCCGGCTTACACCGATCGGTTGAGATTTCGACGATTTTAGCTGCGGATACCGTCCCAAATATTTCTACAAGTGCTTGTAAGCATTCCTCAAAAGAGCCCCAGAAGGGAACAACCATGCGACAAGGACGTATCATTCTCGCCGATAAACATTCAAATGTGCTGGCAGGGATTCGTCGTCTTCTGGAAGACGAGGTTGAGACGGTTTTGATGGTGACAGACGAGATTTCACTCAATCATGCCTTGGAGACCCACAGCCCCGACGTGGTCGTCGCAGATCTCTCGCTCCACACTTTAACGGGAACACATATCGCCTGGCTGCTTAAGAAAAAGTTTCCCGAAATAAAGGTCATTATCCTGAGCTCTCATGATGAAAAATCAGTGATAGACGATGTGATGGCAACAGGAGTTGAAGGCTTTGTCTTGAAGCACAGAGCAGTGAGCGATTTGATTCCGGCCATTCGCGGGGTACTGCAGGGCAACAAATACATTTCGCCGCAATTAACCTGATATCAAGAAGGTATCGTAATCCAGAAAATCAAATCAATAAGGAGGCAAGTATGAGAACAAGAACTGTAAAAGCCTTATGGGCACTGATCTCTGTAATCGCATTGATGATGGTCCTCGCAGCCTTCCCCGGCCCCGCGTTGACGCAGGACAAGCAGGCAGACGATATGCAGATTCTAATTGAAAAAATCAAAGCCGACAAGAAACTGCTTGTGGCGGCAAACATGGAACTGACCGAGTCTGAGGCGAAAGGTTTTTGGCCCGTCTACGAGGCGTATCAGAAGGATCTTATCGCGATCAATCAGCGCATCGCCAGTCTCATCGAGAGCTATGCCGCGGAATATCAGGCAAAGACCCTCACCGATGAAAAGGCCAAGAAGCTCACTGATGAACTTGTGGCCATCGGTAAGGCTGAGGCCGAGCTCCAGGCGTCCTATGTTCCGAAACTGAGTAAGGTGCTGCCGCCGAAAAAAGTCGCTCGATATCTACAGATCGAAAACAAAATAAGGGCCGCCGTGAAATACGAGCTTGCGAAAGCAGTGCCGCTCGTCCAGTAGCAAGGTGCAAGGGGATTGCACCCACCTTCTCCGGGAGAGAGGCACGATCTCCCGGCCTTAAAGAAATGCGGGTGGGAGCAACTCCACGTCACTTGAATAAAAGGAGACAATTATGGAACATAAAGGTAAGACCGCAAAAAAGAAGATCGTCATCGTTGGAGGGGTTGCGGGTGGCGCATCGTGTGCGGCGCGTCTCCGCAGGTTGGATGAACATGCGGAAATCTTCATGGTGGAACGCGGACCCTTTGTCTCATACGCCAACTGCGGGCTGCCCTACCATGTCGGCGGTGTGATCGAGCAGGAGTCTCGCCTTCTCGTGTTCACTGCCCAGATGTTCCGCGCAATGTTCGCGATCGACGCGCGGACGAACACCGAGGCAATTTCTATCTCGCCAAAGAAGAAGACCGTGGACCTGCGGAATGTAACGACCGGCGAAGTCACCACCGAGAAATACGACAAGCTTGTGCTCTCGCCCGGGGCGGCTCCGATCCGTCCTCCCCTGCCCGGAATCAATCTTCCGGGGATTTTTTCAGTGAGGACCGTGCCGGATGCGAAGGTGATCCGGGAGTGGATCGAACAGGGTTCAAGTGATTTGCCCGAGGAGCACACGTCCTCGGGATTCCAAGCGCTGGAGAAGCCGAAACGCGCGGTGGTGGTTGGCGGCGGATACATCGGCCTCGAAATGGCGGAAAACCTAATCCACCGCGGACTCGAAGTCACAATCGTTGAGATGCTCGATCAGGTCATGGCTCCGCTCGACCTCGAATGCGCCCGCCTCGTCGAGCGCCACCTGGAGAAGAACGGGGTCCGCCTCGCGCTTAGTGACGCGGTGGCCGGCTTCAAACAGACGGCGGGCGGCTCGCTCGAGGTTCTCACGAAGTCCGGGAAGTCGCATCCGGCGGACATCGTAATCCTCGCCATCGGCGTGCGTCCGGAGACCTCGCTTGCAAAGGCGGCCGGGCTCGAGATTGGTCAGCGCGGAGGGATCCGCGTTGACGAACAGATGCGCACGAGCGACCCGGATATTTTCGCCGTCGGCGACGCGGTCGAAGTCAAGGATTTCGTCACCGGCGAATGGTCCCTGATCCCGCTCGCAGGGCCTGCGAACCGGCAGGGCCGGATCGCGGCCGACGTGATCGCCGGCCGCGACTCCAAGTTCCGCGGCACCCAGGGCACCTCGGTCATCGGGATCTTCGGGGCCACGGTCGCCACGACCGGCGCCAACGAAAAGCTTCTCACACGGCTGGGCCAAAAGGATTTCGAAAAAGTCTATATCTTTCCTAATTCCCACGCGGGGTATTACCCGGGCGCCAAAACCATCGTCCTGAAAGTCATTTTCCGAAAATCCGACGGACGTCTGCTCGGGGCACAGGCGCTGGGCATGGATGGTGTTGAGAAGCGGATCGATGTCCTTGCCATGGCGATCCAGATGGGTGCGACCGTGTACGACCTGGAAGAAGCCGAACTCTGCTACGCGCCTCAGTTCGGAAGCGCCAAAGATCCCGTCAACTTCGCGGGGATGGTTCCGGCCAACGTCCTTCGGGGCGACATGCCGCTCTGCCACTGGAGCTCAGTGGATGGCGGGTTCCTCCTCGATGTGCGCAATCCGCCGGAGCTCGCCGTAGAGTCAGTGCCAGGCGCGGTCAACATCCCGCTGCCGGAGCTCCGCGCACGCCTAAGCGAACTGCCCCGCGACCGCGAGATCAATATCATCTGCCGCTCCGCCGGACGTGCCTACTTCGCGACGCGCATCCTTTTGCAGAACGGGTTCGAAGCACGAATCATCTCAGGCGGCATGCTGTCCCGTTCGATGTTCGTGGCAAAGTAAAATGTGACACTGATCACCTGAGCAGGGGTACTGAATTAATACTCGGCGAAGGAAGAATCTAAGACAAGAAAGGAGGTGTTTTGCGACCATTAGATTCAATTTTCGTAAGGTGCATAACCAGGTTTGGCCAGGCGACCGGGTCTGATTTTAAACAAATCGCCATCACTGCCTGTCCGGTGAGGCACAATAACAAAAAGGAGTAAGCTCATGAGAAAGAAATTGAAGGAAATGAACCCAGTAGACGACTTCGTCACCCGGAACACCCCGGGTCTCAAGATCTGGGATGAGAAATGGGGCGGCATGCAGTGCGCCTACCACATCTTTGCCCCGGGTACTGACTTCACAGACATTCTGAAGGGAAAGGGACTGGAGCACGATCTGTGCGGGGTTGAACACTGGGCTTACGTTTTGAAGGGCACGGTGGAGGTCATTTACCTTGACGGGACCGTTGAGGTTTGCCGCGCCGGGGATGTGTGCTTCTGGCCGGCTCCGCACAACTTCAAGTCGAAGGAAGGGGGCGAGATCATCCAGTTCAGCACCGCTGGAGGGTTGGCTGAGCAGGGCAAGAGAATCCAGGAGTTTGTCGCGAAACAGATGAAGAAGAAGTAGGTGTTGATGGGTCCTGGTACTGTCGGGACTGAAAGTCGGATCTCACGCATTTTCGGCAGCGGTTTCGATTTCGCAGACCCCGGTTCGCCGGGATCTGCGAAATCGGGCTTGCCGGTAAATTACCCTTGGTGCGGAGAAGAAATAACTAACACAATAAGCGGTCAAAGGAGAAAACAAAATGAAACTGAAAACAGGTGTAGATTCCACAAGTCGGATCAGCGTTAAGGATGTTCGCGGCGTCCCGTTCTGCGGCATGGGGGCCTTCGTTGGCACAGGTAGAATGCAGAGAGCTCACGTCTACTCGGCGAAGCTTCCTGTTGACCCGGACGCCTACAAGAAGATCGATCCCAAAAAACTGGCGGTCGAACTCGGTGTAGATGTGTGCGCGGTCAATAGCGGGCGCTTCTGGATGATGGACGAACTCTCCGTCATGGGTGGCGAAATCCAGGACTTCCACGGCGTTCCCATGTTCTGGGCCGGCGACATGACCGGGGCCGAGATGTTCGCCAATTTCGAGACCGCCTACTTGCCGTGCTTGATCAGGCGCGACACCATCTGGACCTTTCACGCGGGCAAGCCGGTGCAACTGTTGCGCGAGCCGAATGGTACGGTCTGGGTTCTGCAGGAATACACCAAGGCGGTGGACCCGAGCCTGACCCCCGACAATCTTCACGAGTTAGGGGGCAAGCTGAAGAACCTGCCGCAAGGCTGGAAGTTCGAAACCAAGGTGCTGACCGAGGACCTGGTGCTGGACACGGGTCGCGCCGGCAGCTGGGCCGCCATTATTCGCGACGAGTTGCACTGCACTTACCAGGGCTGCGGCTACGGCAAAGACACCAGCGCCAGCTACGTGCCGTAACCCGTCGTTCGTGGAGGTAAACTATAGTGAACGACCTTAATGAGTTGACATGTCTGTTGCCATGCAGGTTCAAAATCCCCCCACCCCCCCTTTAGTAAAGGGGGGCAAGGGGGAATTTGCCCTTGTCGGGGCGTAGGAATCATTTAGCAAAGTGACAGCTTTCTTTTGTCGTCTACTATAGGAAGCGG
>JBAPWQ010000187.1:0-5880 GCA_049283795.1 Desulfobacterales bacterium
TGCACGGCGGCCGGCAGCGCGACCCCGAGCACATCCGGCACCGCAAGGGACAGTTCAGCGTCCTTTACATGCTGGCCTTCGCGCTGGTGCTCTCGCTGATCGGGTACGACCTGGTGATGAGCAGCGACCCGCACTGGATCTCCACGCTCTTCGGCGCCTACACCTTCGTCAAGGCCATTTACGTCGGGCTGGGCGGCCTGATCATCATGGCCGCGGTCATGCACCTCTACCCCGGAAACGATTTTCGCCTGGCCGATGCGCATTTTCACGACGTGGGCAAACTTTTCCTCGCTTTCTGCCTGGTGTGGGCCGACTTTTTCTACGTTCAATTGGTGGTGATCTGGTACGGCAACATCCCCGAGGAGACGGCCTATGTCATCGAGCGCACCATGGCGGTGCCCTGGCGCTACCTGGCCTGGTCCATTTTCGCCGTGTGCTTCGTCCTGCCGTTTTTCATTTTGCTCAACAAGAAGGTCAAGACCATGCCCAAGTTCATGATCCTGCTGTGCGCGAGCATCATTACCGGCATCTGGTTCGAGCACCTGCTGCTGCTGGGACCGGCCTTCCACCCGGAGGCGCATCGCCTGCCGTTCGCCTTCAGCGACCTTTTGATCAGCCTCGGCTTCATGGGCCTGATGCTGGCGGCGGTCAGTTTCTCCTTCCGGCAGTTTCCGGAACTGGCGGGGATCCAAACGGGCGAGGTGCCTTGATGGACATTCTGTTCACGTTGACCACGTTAACGGTCCTGACGCTCGTCGCGCTGTTCGTCTTGTACCGCTATCGGAAGTTTTTGACCCGCAACCGCAAACTGCTGTCGCTGTCCATTCTCAGCGCCGTGCTGGTGGCGGGCTTCCTGTACACGTTTTACAATTCGCCGGCGACCGACATCGGGGTCGAGCAGCCGATACCCTTCAGCCACCGGATTCACGTCAACGTCAAAAATATCCAGTGCCAGTTCTGCCACCCTTACGTTGGCCGGTCGATCAACCCGGGGCTGCCGCCGGTGGAAAAGTGCCTTTACTGTCACAACTACATCATCGCCAATTTTCCGCCGATTCTGAAAGAACATCAGTACTACAACAGCGACACGCCCACGCCCTGGAAAAAGGCGAACTACCTGGCCGAACACGTGCTGTTCAACCACCAGCGGCACATCCGCAAGGAGATCGCCTGCCAGCAATGCCACGGCGAGATCCAGAACATGGACCGGATAAAGGGCAAGGTTTTTTTCATGGCCTTCTGCATCAAGTGCCACCGCGAGCGCAAGGCCAACATAGACTGCTGGCTGGCATGCCACAGCTGACAGGCTTCGAGATGACGGTTTTGGACGGCGTTATCGGTCGTCGGCGTACGAGACAGGTACAGCCTCCTTTCTCTGGCCTTGCCAAAACCGCCATCTCGAAGCCTGTGGCAGGGCGGGTATGGACGGCGTTATGAGGATATAATTGTACAGCCTATTTAAGGAGTGCCGAACTTGGCGGTAACCACACACCTGGCAGCGCAGCGCTACCCCACGGCCATGGCCTTTTTGCTGACCTCGGCTTTCTGGATGATGATCGCCACGGCCTTCGGCCTGATCGCCGCAACGGAACTGATCGCGCCGGATCTGACCAGGAACTTTTCCTGGCTGCTGTTCGGCCGCATTCGCGCCGTTCACGTCAACCTGGTTCTCTTCGGGTTCGTCACCCCCGGCCTGCTGGCGGCCGCATTCTATTACCTGCCGCGGCTTCTGCATTCCGAAATCTACAGCGAGAGGCTGGGGATATTCACGGTCTGCGCCTGGAACATTTTCCTGGTGACCGCCGTGGTGAGCCTGGCGGCGGGGCATACCCAGGGCAGGGAATACGCCGAGTTGATCTGGCCGATCGATATCATGGTCATCCTCGGCTTCGGCCTGGTGTTCATCAACCTGGTGATGACCGTCCGCCGCCGGAAAGAGCCGCTGCTGTATGTTTCGGTCTGGTATGCCCTGGCGGCAATGGTATTGACGGCCTCGACCTACGCCCTGGGCAACGTCATCTGGCGGCCGGACACCGGTGCGCTGGCGGGCATTCCGGACGCCATCCTGCTCTGGTTTTACGGCCACAACGTTTTCGGCCTCCTGCTTACGCCCCTTGCCGCCGGGGTGGCCTATTACGTCATTCCGCGCGCGATCAAGGCGCCCCTTTACAGCCACACCCTGTCGTTGCTGGGATTCTGGGCGCTTATCGTCGTCTACACCCACATCGGCACCCATCACCTGCTGCAGGTGCCGGTGCCGACCTGGTTGAAAGTGATCGCCATCGTGGACAGCAACGCCATGGTCATACCGGTCATGGCCTTTCTTATCAACATCTGGTACACCTCGAGGGGCAAGCTGGGCGAGATCCACGCCGACATCGGCGCCAAGTTCGTTTTCACCGGCACGATCATGTATTTTTTCGTCAGCATCCAGGGCTCGATGATGGCGTTGCCCGTGGTGCAGCGCATCACGCACTTCAACAACTGGACCGTGGGGCATGCCCACATCGGCGTGCTGGGGTTCGCCGGCATGATCGCCCTGGGCGGGATCTACTACATCCTGCCGAGAATTGCCGGCAAGCCGCTCTACAGCCGCCTGCTGGCCGATGTCCAGTACTGGCTGGTGCTGATCGGCGTGGTGGGCTTCACGGTGGTGCTGACCATCGTCGGTCTGGTGCAGGGCAATTCCTGGTACAACGGCGAGGTGGTGTATCGCATCCTGCCGGCGGTTCACATCTACTACGTGATCCGGGCCGCTCTGGGCGTGATGATTTTTACCGGGGCGATCATCGGGTTCTACAATATCGCCCGGACGGTGATGCTTAAAACTGGAGAACAGGCATGAAGATGACGCTCCATGTCGTGGTGATCGGCAGTCTCATGGTCCTGGCGGCGGTCGTTTTCGTGGCCGTGTACATGCCTTACGCCACACGGGACGAGACGCCTTCTGAAATCTTTCGCGCGCGCACTGCCGCAGAAGAGGCGGGGCGCCTGCAATACATCGCCAACGGGTGCGTCTACTGCCACACGCAGTCGATCCGCGCCATCGACTGGGGCTTCGGCGCCGAACGGATCGCCCAGGCCGGGGACTACGTCGCCGACCGTCCGATCCTGCTGGGATCCCAAAGAACGGGCGTGGATCTTTCGCAGGCCGGCGGCGAGCATCCGGATGACTGGCACCTGGCCCATTTCAACAACCCGCGCTACACGCGGCCCAATTCCATCATGCCGCCCTTCGAGGTCTTGGGCGAAGAAAAGATCCGCAAGCTGACCACCTACGTGCAGAGCCTGGGATTGCAGGCCGCCGACCGGCGCATGGCGCGCCAGAATCACTGGAAGAAGGAAGCGGTCAAGGCCTACGAGGCCGGACCGGAAGAAAACATCAAGTGGATCAACGAGCACGTGCCCCAGGGGTGGCGTGACATTCCCAACCCCTATCCGACCTCGGCCGCCGGCCTGGCCCGCGGGCACAAAATCTACCAGGACAACTGCCTCGGCTGCCACGGGCCCGTCGGCGACGGCATGGGTCCGGCCCAGCCCTGGATCTACCCCCCGCCCTTTAACTTCACCATTTTGAAAAACCGTGAGGTCTCGGGCGGCATACTCTACTACCAGATCATGAACGGCATCACCGGCACGGCCATGCCCTATTTCAAGCGCGAACTCGAGTCGGAGAAGATCTGGGACGTCGGCAACTACGTGGCGGTCTACTTCATCGACCAGTCCGACGCCGACACCGAGCCCAAAGGCATCGATGCCGCCTATGAACCCTGAGCATATTTGAAACTCGGAACTGGATGTCTGAAAATAGAAACTGGAAAGCTCGAAACGTGTTATGCGAACCCCCAACGTCCATGACACGCACGGGAACACGAGACTCGCAACCCGTACCGCGCAACCCGTAACCCGAAACACCAAACACTATACACCAAACACCAAACACTAACCACAAAACACCAAACACTAACCACAAAACACAACACACAACACAAAACACGAATTACAAACAATGTACTTCCCCTACTTCATCGCCTACATCGCCATCGGCCTCATTCTCAGTGTGGCGGTGTTTGTGTGGGCCGTCAAGAACGGGCAGTTCAGGGATCAGCAGCGGGCGCGCTTTCTGCCGTTGGAAGACGGGCCGAAGGCCGCCTCGCTGAAGGCCTCCAGGATCGGACGGCTGGAAATCTACGGCCTTTTTTTACTGGCGCTGGCCGGGCTGTCCGCCAGCGTCGCCATAGTGGTCTTTGCGATCATTTTCGCGAAGTAAATTACCGGAGCGAAGCCATGCGTTTCTTCGATCTGCTCAATTTTCAAGACATCATGGTGTACCTTTTTTCCGCGCTGATCTTCATTCTCCTGTTCGGACTTTTTTTAGCGTACAGCCATTTCCACACGCATGATTCCGAGGAGCGAAAAACCAGGGTCCAGTACCGCTTTCCGGCCGGGATCGGCGATCGCTACGCGCCCTTTCCGCTGGCAATGGGGCTGACCATCATCGGGACCGTCCTGTGGGGTTTTCTCTACATCCTCTTCACCGGACTGCTGGAGGTGAAAATTTAGCATGGAACCAGAACTCGAAATTGAGCCGGTCCTGCCGAAAGAGCACACGCTGGGGATCTGGATCGTGATCGCGCTGCTGCTGGTCCTGATTTTGGGCAAGGGCCTTTTTTCCTACTTTGTCGTCGGCGACCTGGGGATGCCGGACTGGAACTACGGCGCGGTGACGGACATTCCCGGGGAGTCGCCCTATGCGATTTACGCGCCGTTGCCCCACCCCCAGCATGTCCGGGGCGCCAAGGGTGAATAAATGAAGAAAATGGCCTTGCTGCTGGTCGTGGCCGTGGTTGTCCTATTGGTCTACAACCTGCTGATGTTTTACGACAACTACTCTCCGTACGGGCGCATGCGCGAAACCCCGGCCGTTAAACCTTACGAGCAGCCGCAGCCCATCATGCCGGCCGGCCTGGTCCCGGTCGACGGTGGCGAAGCGCTTTACCGCGCGGGCGCGCCGGAATCCCTGACCTCGCCTTTTTCTCCGGCCGATACCGGGGTGATTCTGGAAGGCGCCACGCTCTACTTCACCTATTGCCAGCAGTGTCACGGGATCAACCACGACGGCAAGGGCACCGTCGGGCAGAGTTTTGCGCCGCTGCCCCGAGACCTGAGAAGCGCTGCGGTGCAAGCCCGGTCCGAAGGGGACATTTTCAAAGAGATCAGTTACGGGATTCCCGGGGGGCGGCAGCCACCGCTGGCCACCACGATTGCCGCAGCCGACCGCTGGAAAATCGTGGCTTTCGTCAAGTCGCTCGGCCGTCAATAGACCGCCTTCTTTCCCTTGCAGCGACAATATTCGTGGAGTGAAAAAAGTTCCGCTGCGGCGGGACTTTTTTTGTCTGCGCCGGATTTACAAAGGACGCTTATGCCCGAGGCCTGCGATTTGTGCGGCTTGAGCCTGCGCAACGGATGTTGCACCCTGGACCACGCCGGCGGTCGGTTCCGGTTCTGCTGCCTGGGATGCAAACAGGTCTTCAGCATGCTCTGCGATGCCTCGGGCACGGCCGACCCGGCTGCTTTCCGCGAGACCGAACTCTTCCAGCGCTGCCGCGAGCTTGGCGTCATCCCGTCTTCCGCGGACGATCTTGCCCGGGCGGCTCCGTTGTCCGCCGGTGTCGGCCTGTCGCCCGCAGAGTTCTCTCCAACCCCCATCGCCGAGGCTGTCGGCGAGTCGCTGCCTCTTCAGCTGAAAATCGGCGCCATGTGGTGCCCGGCCTGTGCCTGGGTGATCGATGCGTCGCTGGCCAAACTGCCGGGCATCCTGCGCTCCGAGTGCAGTTTTTCGACCGACCGCCTGCGCTGTGACTACGACCCGGTTCAAAC
>JBAPWQ010000188.1:0-2475 GCA_049283795.1 Desulfobacterales bacterium
CCGCAGAAGGAGGCCGCCGGGCACGCCCGCGAACTGCTCGACTTCTTCGCGCTGGCCCACAAGAAAGACGCCAAGGTCATGGAACTCTCGGGCGGCATGGCCCGGCGACTGATCCTGGCGCGGGCCCTGATCAACCAACCCGACCTGCTGATCCTGGACGAACCGACCACCGGCCTCGATCCGCAGTCCCGGCATCAGGTGTGGGACAAGCTGGAAGCGCTGAAGGCCACCGGCCTGACGATTCTGATGACCACCCACTACATGGAAGAGGCCTCGCGGCTCTGCGATCGCCTGGTAATCATCGATCACGGCCGCATCCTGATCGACGGCCGCCCGGCGGAACTCATCGCGCGCCACGCCGGCAGCAGCGTGGTCGAAATCGACGGCCCGGATCAGGCCCTGCGGGATTACGTCGTGGCCAACGCCATCGAGCACGACGACCTTGGACGACGCCTGATCCTCTACGTTCCCGAGGGGGCGGAATTGCTCCATACGATCCGGGACCAATTTTGTTCCGCAAAATGCATTTTCCGCAACAGCACCCTGGAGGATGTGTTTCTGCGCCTGACGGGAAGGGAACTCCGGGAATGATCGACTGGTCGGTCTATTCGTGGCGGTTTTTGCGGGTATGGGAGCGCAACATAGTGGTCTACCGCAGGATCTGGAAGGTCAACTTCATCACGCCCCTGCTAGAACCGCTGTTTTACATCCTGGCCTTCGGGCTGGGATTCAGCGGGCTGGTCGGCACCGTTTACTACGACGGCCTGGCGCTGTCCTATACGGCGTTCATCGCGCCAGCGCTGGTCGCAACCGCCGTGATGTGGAATGCGTTCTTCGAAACCACCTACGGGTCTTTCGTCCGCATGTACTACCAGAAAACCTTTGACGGCATGCTGGCCACGCCGCTGTCGCTGGAGGAGGTCATCATCGCCGAAATCGTGTGGAGCGCCACCAAGGCGGTGGCCGCGGCCGCGATCATGCTGCTGGTCCTGGGGGTGCTGGGCTACGTGCGGCTTCCGCTCGGCCTGCTGCTGATCCCGATGGCGCTTCTGGGCGGCCTGGCTTTCGGGGCCGTCGGCATGTTTTTTACCGGTATCCTGCCCTCGATCGACATGTTCAACCTGCCGATCTTTCTGTTCGTCACGCCCATGTTTCTTTTCAGCGGCACTTTTTTCCCGGTATCCAACCTGCCCGCCTGGGCACAGCCCGCCGCGCTGGCCTTTCCGCTCTACCACCTCACCGAACTGGCGCGCTGCTTCAGCCTCGGCGCTTACGAGACGCCGCCGGTGCTCAGCATCCTTTACCTGCTGCTCTTCTTTCTCATTTTCGGCGTTCTGGCCTTAGGCGCCATGCGCCGGCGGCTGATCCGGTAATTACCCCTTGAATACCTTCATCCCGTCCTTGCCATCCTGCACCGTGTAGCCGAGGGCCTGAATTTCGTCGCGCAGCCGGTCCGAGGCCTTCCAGTTCTTTTCAGCCCGGGCCTGCTGCCGGGCCTCCATCAGCTTCACGACCCGGTCCGGCAAGGGCTCCGCATCGTCCAACGACCCCAGGTCCAGCCCCAGAACGCGATCGAAATCAAGGACCGTCGCCAACCGGTCGGCCTCGTCGCGGTCGGCTTTCAGGGTTTCCTGCACGGCGGCCATGGCCCGCGGCATGTTCAAGTCGTCGTTGACGGCTTCGAGGAACCTGGCTTTGAAATCCGGCAGGATCCGGCCCGCACCCTTTTGCAGGTTCATCAAGCCGCGGACCTGATTCTGCAGGTGGGCCAGGCCGTTTTGCGCCGCTTCCAGGGAATCGTCGCTGAACTCCATCGGCTTGCGGTAGTGGGTCAGAAAGGCGGCAAAGCGATAGGTGATCGGGCTGATGCCGTTTTCGGTGAACGTGGCCTCCAAGGTCAGAAAATTATCGGCGCTCTTGGCCATTTTCTTGCCACCGGCGATGTTCAGAAAGGCTCCGTGCATCCAGAAATGGAAAAACTTTTTGCCGGTGGCCGCCTCCGACTGGGCGATTTCGTTGGTGTGGTGCACGTCGATGTGATCAGTACCGCCGCAGTGGATATCCAGGTGGTCATCCAAGAACTTCATGCTCATGGCCGAGCACTCGACGTGCCAGCCCGGAAACCCCCTGCCCCAGGGCGAATCCCATTCCATCTGGCGCTGGACGTTTTCAGGTGAGAATTTCCACAGGGCGAAATCAGTCGGATGGCGCTTGGCGGGATTCTTTTCGACCCGCGCCCCTTCCTGGAGCGCCTCCAGGTTCTGGTTGGACAATTTGGCGTAGTTCTCGACCCTTGACGTGTCGAAGTAAATCCCGTCGGCGGTCTCGTAGGTGTAGCCCTTTTCTTCCAGGGTCCGAATCAGGGCGATCTGATCGGGTATCGTGTCGGTGGCCCGGCACCAGATATCCGGCGGCAGAATGTTCAGCTGCGCGATGTCTTTTTGAAACGCGCGGGTGTAAAAGGCAGCGATATCC
>JBAPWQ010000189.1:0-12155 GCA_049283795.1 Desulfobacterales bacterium
GTGTAGGGTTTCCGGCAAGCCAAAGTGTCGTTCCTTAAGCGCGCGTGGTTTTCGGCGCCTTGGGACCCGCCAGCAGCCAGATGATCAAACCGACGACCGGCAGGATCAAAATCAGCAGCGTCCACAAAATTTTCGATCCGGTGGAGGCGTCCGGGGCCCGGAAAATATTGATGATGGCCCAGACGTCCGCGATAAAAATGATGATTCCGATGATGAATTCCATTCGAGTTTCTCCTTTCGCTTTGACTATACGTTTTGATCACCGCTCATGACGGTCTGCTCAGCCGTTGACGACGATACCGCCATTCGGGTGCAGGACCTGGCCGTTGATGTAGGAAGAGTCCTCGCCGGCCAGAAACAGGAAGCAGTACCCCACCTCGTAAGGCTGGCCGGCACACTTCATGGGTGCGCTCTCCCCGTGGTGCGCCGTCTTTTCTTTCGAAAAGCTGGCTGGGATCAAGGGCGTCCAGATAGGTCCCGGGGCTACGGTATTCACGCGAATACTTTTATCTTTGTCGTTCTGTCTCCTGCGGGGTAACGATGACGCAGGACCTTTTCTTTTCCATGGCTTCTGCGCGCGCCCGGGACAGCGTGCCGGTCAACTCGTCGGGTGTTCTATCCGGGCGCGTGGGACCGCGTTTTTCGGATTTTCCATAAAGTAGCGCGGCCACGCCGATGACGAGTCCCGCCGCAACCAGTCCGACACCGACGTACATGCCGGTCCTCGTCACGCTGTCGGCATGGGCGGGATAGTCGGCCGCGGCATCAGCCGCGCTTTTTATCTTTTCACCGGCGCGGGACGCGGTTTCTCGGGCTCTTTCCTTTACTTTTTCTCCGGTCATTTTTGCTTTGGCCTTGATTTCGTCGATCGTCTCCGAGGCTTCTTCCCGGATGTCATCGATGTCATTTTCCAGCCGATCGATAGTGTCCCTGGGCGGGGCGCTTTTTTCACCTGTTGAGCGCGCATCTGTTTTTGGCATCGTGATGTCCTTCCTTTCAAGGGTTATGCGAAACAATGGATATCTATAGTCTTCAAGATAATGATTTAGGCTGCCGGTATTGGTCGTTGGCGTATGACCTCCCTCTGGCCTTGTTAAAATCATTATCTTAAAGTCACTCATTCATACATAAGGTTTTATTTCTTTGATAAAAATGGGGTCTTTGCCGTATATCCGCTCCGGTGGATAACTCTACGGGTGCTTAGGTCAGGGGGCGTACGTCCAGTTAGCGTCTAAAATACAAGTATTCCACCATTGTGCGGGTGGAGACGACAGCCGATAATCCCATAAACTTACAATAACAGGAGGTCTGATTATGGCAGCTTACGCTCTAAGCGGCGGCGGACAAGTCGGCGAACGGACGGACATCACATCCGGAGAAGTCAACGTGGGGGATACCGAGCGCATTCTCTCGGCTCTCGGCGGAACGGCCATCGCCATTTACGGCATGACCCGCGGGTCGATGGGCGGGCTGGCGGCAACGGCCATAGGCGCAATACTGCTGCACCGGGGTACGACGGGGTATTGTCCGCTTTATGCCCTCGCAGACGTCGATACCGCCGATTCGCCAGAGGAAAAGGTTGATACCTGCCGAAGCTGCTGAAACACATCGAAGAGAAAAAATCGACCCCGCTTTTGTCATTTCGCATCGCCTGTCGCTGGACGAGGGGCCGCAAGGCTACGAGATGTTCCTCAAAAAGCGGGACGGCTGCACCAAGATCGTCCTCAAGCCCTGAGGTGTGATCGCTGGGGCGTGATAGTGAATTGAGCCTGAAAACGGTACGAAAAATCCCCTGGCTTCTTTTGGTTGAATAGAGGCTGGGGGATCAGAAGTTCGAGGCCGATTTGGCAGGCAACGCCGGTGGATTGTCTTTCCTGGCTTCCACGGCGGGGCCTCTATGACCCCGCTTCCGGCTCGACCTTGCCCCGCCGTTGCAGCCAGTGGGCCAGCAACCAGCACAAGAGGGCCCAACTGGCTCCGAGGCTCCAGCCCGCCAGGACGTCGGTCGGCCAATGGACGCCCAGGTAGATCCGGCTGAGGCCTACCGCCAGGGTGATGACCAGCGCCAGGAGAATCAGGTAGGCCTTCAACCGCCTTCGCGGCTGGTGGCGCGCCAACAGCATTCCGAGCGTTAAATAGGTCACGGCCGACATCATGGCGTGGCCGCTGGGAAAACTGGCGGTATACACGTAGGACTCGTGCGGTACCAGGTCGGGCCGCGGCCGATCGAATCCTGATTTGAGCAGAAAGCTCAGTGCGAGGCCGGTGGCCACGGCCGCTATCAGAAAAACAGCCGAGCGGTTCTTGCGTTGGAGAAAAAGAAAGCCGGCCGAAGCCAGCGCGAGAAAGGACAGCACCCCCACCCCGCCCAGAGCGGTAAAATCCCGTCCCATTTCTTCAAGCCACTTAGGCCCTATCGGGTCCGAAAGATTTTGGGGGTTGCGCATCGCGATGATCAACTTGCGGTCTACGGCATGGGTTTCGCCTTCGATCACCTCGTCACTCAGTTTCGCGAATCCCCACAGACTGCCGGTGATGATGAGCACCGCCACCAGAACGGCCGGTTCTTGCCGCCCCAGACGGCGCATCCAGTCGATGATGACTGAAAAAAAAACTTTTTTTCGGCTGACGGCATACCCTCTCTTCTCCTGGCGTTGACGCATAGGCTTCAAAATAAGCAGTCAGGCTCGGTCAGGGCGGCCGTTTCCGGCCGCCTCAAGGCGGGTTTCATTGCGTCAATACAGCGCGAGATCCAGATCAGTCGTTTGTCACTGATTCTTTTTCTGATTTTCTCCCGCCGGCTGCTGTGATTCCTGCGATGCCGAGGGCTCGTTTTTTTGTTTCGTGGTTTGAGCCTTATTTCTCTCAGAACCCAGTGGCTGTCCCCGGTTGTAGGCGGGCATGCTTTCGAGTTGGGCTTCTGTGCCTGGGAACATGACGTAATACGGGCCGATATTCTTTAACTTTTTAAACGGAACGGCTACTTGTTTTTCACCGATGCCCAGGAACCCGCCGACATCGATGATCGTATGGGTGATGCGCCCGCGTCGGTTGATGACCAGATTCTCGATTTCACCCACATCTTCCCCGTTCTGTGTTCTCACGTCGGCATCCAGGATGGCCTCCAGGGAAATATCGGAGCGGTTGAAATCGTTGCCGTTCGGTCGATCAGCCGGATAGTATCCTCGGCCATACCCCTGCGATCTTTGATCGCGGTCCTGATATTGATCCGATGGCTGCGACTGCCGGTTCCCGGTTCGATTTTGCCGATGGTCCATAAATCGGCCGTCGTTGCGGTCATAACCGTATCCCCGCCCGTAGTCACCGGCATACCCCTGCGGAGGATAGCGACCGTCAAAATACGGATCGTAGGCGTATCGCGGACCGTACATATATCCGGGATAGGTTCGATAGGGATAATACCCACCCTTGTAGCCATAGGAGGAATAATCAACTTCCTGTTTGTTCTCTAATTGGCTTTTGGTGCCATTGAAAACAGCATACTCCTCATCCGCGTTATAGGTCAATTCATCGGGGGACACGCCCACCGTTTTATCGCCAATCCCCAGGAAACCGCCGACATCGACAAGATACTCTTTATTTTTGCCCTTGCGGTCAAATAGAACATTTTTGATTTCCCCGATATCTTTGCCTTGTTGGTCTTTGATCTCCATATGGAGAACCTTTTCGGCCATCATATCGGGATCGGGATTATTCTGGTCGGCTGCATAAGCGACACTCACCAGAACGCTGAAAACTGCGGCCGCGAGTAAACGGACCTGTCGGGAATTCATAATTGAATACATTTTGCTCCTCCTTTTCTCGTTTCTGGTTTTCGTTATAGATAAGGGACCGTGACCGTCCGGATGCGGGTGCGTCGAGGCGGCACCCATCGCAGACCGTTACGGAGTGTGACAGCCCGGAGCCGTGGGCTATAAAAACGATCACAACGGATAATGACAATGTAGCGAACCCCCAGGGTTTGGCATATGGGAAAAAGCCATTATTTAGGTTTAAAATACGGAGTACATCGGAAACGGATCGAATGGAGTACCTTTCTACCTGCCTGACGTGCCACAGCCCCGAGCCGCACTGGCATAAGTAGCGATGCGCTTTAAAATACAGTGTAAACGTTATTTATCCGCCTGATCCGGCGGCCTATGATGTGGTCATCTGTTCATGAGCGAATTTTTCGGTCATCCCACTCAATACAAAGTTTACAAGGAGGTAATCCCATGGCAAAAAACACAAGGGCCGAACAGCCTGACAGCGGCGAGAATCCGTCTCCGAATCGTTCGAGAGAGAGGTATGGTGATCATCCGCAAGAGGATATGAAAGGCAGATTGACGGAGCACCTGAAGTCGCGGCTGTCCGAACGCGTCGTCCTGTCCGGTGTCAAACTGCGGAAAACCGCCACGGCACTGCGAAACACCGGCAACTGTTTTATTGACGAGGATCAGGGCATGATCGGTGACTACGTGACGACCGCCGCCGATCGCATCGAACAATTTTCCACCTATCTCCAGGACACACCGCTCGAAGAATTAAAAGAGGACGCCCGGAGGCTGGCGCTTAAAAAGCCGCGGCTGTTCATGGGCGCCTGTTTTTCGACCGGTGTGCTGCTGGCCCGTATGCTGAAGGCTTCGCAGCCCCGAAGTTGAGAGGGCGGGGGCGTCGCTAATTCTTGGTGAGGCATTTGCTCATAAGATTGAAACCAAACCTTTTAAAATAATTGGAGGCATAAATGACCCAACAATCAACAGTATCCGATAAAACCTTAGAACCGGGCCCCGAAATAAAGAAAGAAACGTCTCGCGCGAAAAAAGCCGGCCGGGAAGTCGAGCAGAAATATCAGGACGTAAAAAAGAAAGCGACAGAGGCCAAAGACCGACTGGCCGATAAAATGGCGGAAACCGCATCGACGGCTAAAAGAGAAGGCCGCGCCATGGCAAAAAAGGCCGTTCGCAAAAGTAGGGATACCGGTGGTGCGGTTTACGACGCGCTCAGCGAAAACATTTTCCCAGCGGTTTTGACTGGAATCGGTGTCGCTTGGCTGACGGCCGGTATCGTCCGTTCCCGGTCGGAGTCGCGGCCACAGCCGGGGATTTATCGCGACACGGTCTCCACTGCCCAGGAAACACTGTCCGAATGGGGTGACAAGGCAAAGGAAGTGACGCGTCGCGCAAAAGCCGGGTCGCGCCTGACCCGCGAAAAGTCAAAAGATGTCTATACGAACAACCCTCTTTACCTGGCCGGCTCCCTGATGGCTATTGGTGCGCTTATCGGGTTCGCTCTTCCAGAGACGCGGCGTGAAAACCGGCTCTATGGCGAAATGAGGGACGAATTTCAGGAGGGGCGCAAAAGCGGCGAAGGCGAAGAAAACTATTAGCTGAAACGGCAAATTAAGGCTTACGAGGTTTTGGCAGTGAGAAACGGACACCCCATGCCCGACGCGTCTGACCAGTCCCTGCGAGAAAAGTGCCCGGCCCCTGTCAAAACCCCCGCTTGGCGGGTTTTTCAGGAAGCCGCCGACCAGAAAAGGGTGATGTTGGGATTACTTCTTCTCGGTGTACTTTACAGTCTGTATTTCGCCCGAGACTTGCTGATTCCCATTTTCATCGCCCTTTACCTGACCATGTTCCTGCAGCCTATGGTGCGCGGCCTCGAGCGGGTCCGCATACCGCCGTTGATCGGAGCGGCCGTGATGGTGATGCTGCTGCTTGTGCTGTTTTTTTCGGCTTTCGTCTGGCTTTCCACGCCGGCCGGGGAGTGGCTGGACCGCGCGCCGGGCCTCATCAAGGAAACCAAATCCAAGCTCTACGATGTCAGAAAAAGGGTCGACGTGGCCCGTAAAACTACCGAACAGCTCAAAGAAATGACCGATATTGCTCCTGAAAAAAACGATAAGGTCGTTGTCGAAGGCCCCAGCCTCACGCAGCAGGTTCTCGGCCAGGCCAAGAATTTCAGCCTGGCCGCCTTCATCGTGATCGTGCTGCTCTATCTTTTTCTCGCTTGGGGCGGCATTTTTTTAACCCAGTTGGCGCAGCTGTTCGGTGAAAGCCAGGCGAATCGGCAAATGATGCTCGACATCCGGCGCGAGTTCGGACGTTACCTTTTTACCATCACCGTTATCAATACCGTTCTGGGAATCATCACGGCCGCCGTGACGGCCTGGTTCGGCTTGCCAAATCCCTGGCTTTGGGGAGTCGTGGCCGGTACCCTCAACTTTATTCCCTATCTTGGCGGAGCGATTACAACGGCCATTCTGATCATCGTTTCACTGGTGACCCACGAGAAATGGCTTGATATCCTCCTTCCGCCCCTGATATTCATCACCATCAATGGCTTAGAGGGCAACATCATCACGCCGATCATACTGGGGAAACGGTTGACCCTGAACCCGATCATCGTTTTTTTATCCCTGCTCTTCTGGGGCTGGCTGTGGGGGGTCGTCGGGCTTTTTCTGGCCACGCCCATTCTCGTGACGATTTTAATTTGGGCGGAAAAATTGAACCTGAAAAAACCTTTCGGCCCGGATTCAGAAAAACCGTTGATCAAGCTGGAGACGTAACCAGGGGCGAAAAATTTTTGCCCCTACACGATGCATCGACATCGGGTCTGGTTGAAGATATCATAAACGATCTGGATTTCGCTGTTTAGGCGCCACCGGACCTTATATGCAGGCCGTGGTGCCCGTAAAGGCGAAAAATTTTTCGCCCCAAGCGCCTGAGATGACGCATTCCCTGCTTAAAAATATGCCCGACAAGGAACTGAACCCCGATAACCGGCTCAGGAACCAACAATGAGTTTATTCGACAGTTTGTCCATCAGCCGGCTTCTTTCCCAGTTGCTCGAAGAAGTCGGCTCGCTTGTTTCTAAAGAGGTCGATCTCGCCAAGACGGAGATGACGAAAAAGGCTTCTTTCCTGGCCGAAAACGCGGTCCCTGTTGTTGTTGCGACGGCGGTTTTGTATGCCGGGGTCCTTATCCTTTTGGCCGGCGTCGTATTCGGTTTGGCCACCGTCGTTCCATTGTGGCTGTCGGCATTGTGTGTCGGCGTCCTGGTCACCGTGGCCGGCAGCGTGGCCACCGTGCGGGCGCTGCAGAACTGGAAAGTACATCAATCCGAGGCCCGAAGCTGTGGCACCTCGCTGCAGGCGGACAGAGAGTGGCTCAAAAGTAAAGCGCAAGGAGAAGAGGGCTGAGGGTGAAGCAAAGGGAAATTACAGGGGGGAAATACGCATTTAAAAATAGGTTCTCTCCCTATCAATAGTGACCTTAAAGAACCCGTTTGCTTTTGCAGGCTTTAGGATCAGGCTTTTGCCAAGGTCAGAAAAAAGGCTGTGGTGTCACGAGCCAGCGATCGATACCAGTAGCCAGAAACTTTATCGTAAAGCCTGTGGGTTAAAATCATCGGCGCTCGACCATGGAGCGCCGATGACCAGGATCACGCTCAAATTCCCTTCAGGTACATGTCGGCTTCCTTCTCGGCCTTGTCTTTTTCCCAACCGTATCTTTCCTGGAGCCGGCCGACGAGTTGATCTTTTTTACCGGCGACGACGTCCAGGTCGTCGTCGGTGAGTTTGCCCCATTTCTCCTTTATTTTTCCCTTGTACTGCTTCCAATTGCCTTCCACTTGATCCCAGTTCATGATAACTTCCTCCTTCTTTGAATTTTTCTTGGTTCACCACTGCTATTACTCTGATTTCTTACCCTCTTCATACCCTTTCTTCATCGAATCAGTTCCTTTTTCGACCTGATTCGCGGCTTCCCCGGCCGCCTTGCCGGTTGTGTAACACCCGGTCAGGCCGGCACAGACGATCAGCAGAGAAACCAACAGCATCAAATTTTTTTTAGCCACAGTGACCCTCCTTTTTTGTATATACTTATTTAGGTCAAACAGCCTCGTGCTTATTAAAAAACGCCGAACAGGACCAGCAAGAGCAGGATCAACAGCAGGAGCCCGATTCCTCCGCTCGGATAATAGCCCCATGATCGGCTGTACGGCCACGTCGGCAGAACTCCGACGACGAGAAGGATTAACAGGATGATAACGAGTGTGGGAAACATCTGTTTATTTCTCCTTGCCCTGGTTATCGGATTCAATGTGAAATCCGTTTACTTCTGGCAACTAATTTAGGGAATTGTATCAATCCTTACAATACCAGAAGCACCCCATTTTGAAGGAATAATCGACGTAAGGCCTGCGATTCGCGCACTGCCTGTTCCTCACCCTCGATAGAGCTTGACGATGAATATATTGGCTGCCGGTATCGGTCGTCGGCGCATTTCACTGTCAGTCTTCTCCCTCCGGCCTTGCTAAAATTATTAACTTGACGCTTATGGTCATGTGATGTTGAGACTTTTTTTCATCGCCACGGTAATCGACTGTCGCAGGCCGAAAAAATTGGCCCAGGGATCTATCGGCAATGCCGCCCACCGCTGCGGCAGGTTTTCTACGGTAAACACGTCTGGTTTTACCCTCTCGTCGAGTTCCTGCCAGTCCAGAGGCACGGATACCGGAGCCCCGGACCGCGCCCGGGTCGAATAGGGTGCCACGCTGGTGGCCCCGCGGGCATTGCGCAGGTAGTCCACGAATATCTTATGGGTTCTCTTGGCCTTGCTCATGGTGGCAATGAAACGGTCGGAGTGCCGGCGCGTCAAATCTGCGGCAACCGCTCCGGAAAAGGTCTTTACGTCATCCCACCCGGTCCGGCGCACGAGCGGAACAACGATGTGAAACCCTTTTCCGCCGCTTGTTTTCACGAAACTCTCCAAGCCCAGGTCCTGAAGACGCTTTCTAAGCAGGCGGCAGTTCTCCACCAGCTGAGGAAGGGTTATGCCGGGGCCGGGGTCCAGGTCGAATACCATCTGGTCCGGATACTCGAGACGGTCGGTCCGGCTGCCCCAGGGATGAAATTCCAAGGCTCCCAACTGAACCAGGGCGATGATTCCCCGGATATCTTCGATCGTGATGTACGGCCGCGTATCGGTTTTTTCCTTGATCGAAACAACTTTCACGGTCGCCGGGAGTTGATCGGTGAAGTGTTTTTGATAAAAACATTTTTTCTGACGTCCCTGAGGGCAGCGGACGATCGACAACGGTCGGCCTGAGAGATGCGGCAGCATCCGGTCTGCAACCTGGTCGTAATAAGAAGCCAATTCGTACTTGGTGATGCCCTGATCGGGATACATAACACGGTCGGGATGGCTGAGGCGGATGCCGGCCACGCGATCCGGCGAGCTTTCCGCAGGGGAATTGACACCGGCGGTGGCCGAAGAAGAATTTTCACCGCCTTGTTCCGGTTCGGGCGATAAGCCAGCAGGGGTTTCGCGTCTGACATCTCCGGCCGCCTTGTCTTCCCGCAGGCCTTTAAAGGACGGATGCCGCAGACGACCGTCGGCCGTCCATTGCGAAAACTCGACTTCCGCGATCCGCACCGGTTTGACCCAGCGAACGCCGCGGATTTCCTCTCCGGACAGGGGCGTGGCGAAGGGGGAATCGGCGTGTTCGATGCTCTCGAGGTCGCGGCGCAGCATGTGCAGCATCTTCCGGTCGAAACCGGTGCCCACCCGTCCGGCATAGAGCAATTCGCCCGCGGGGGTGTGGACACCCAACAGCAGGGCCCCGAATCCGGTGCGGGAGCCGGAAGGCCTGGTGAAACCGCCGATGACGAATTCCTGACGCTCGAGGCATTTGGATTTCACCCAATCCCGGGTGCGCCGCTGCCGGTAAGCGGCATCCGTGCGTTTGGACACGACGCCCTCCAGCGCGTACCGGCAGGCATTCTGATAAACGCTCGGTCCGCCGCCCAGGATGTGGTCCGAGAACTGCAGCGCGGAATTTTGATGCTCACCCGCCAGGAGGCGCCGCAAAATCCTTTTGCGCTCGGACAGGGGGACGCGCATCAAATCGAAGCCGTCCAGGTAGATGAGGTCGAAGGCAAAATATACCAGACGCCCGGCCAGCCGGCCTTTCAACACGTTTTGCAGCGCCTGGAAATCCGTGGTCCCGTCGGCTTTTCTGACAACCATTTCGCCGTCGATCACGATGCTGTCGACCGGCAGCGCCGCAAGAGATCTTTCGAGTGACTTGAAGCGCTCCGTCCAGTCTTTGGCGTTACGCGTGACCAGTCGCACGACTGAATTCTTTTTAAATGCCAGGATCCGATAGCCGTCGTACTTGATCTCGTGCAGCCAGAGGTCTCCCGCCGGCGGGTTTTCCACCAATGTGGCCAGCTGCGAGGTGATGCGATCGGGGAATTTTTTCCGGCGGGCACCGGTGATGGCGGCCGCGTCCGGTTTATGCGTGGGATCCGGCTCAAACTGATCTTTTGTGCCGTCTCGGGTGGCCGCCTCCGGGGGTGCTTGTGCCCGGGCGGACCACACCCTGTCGCCATCGCGGGCAATGTCGTCCAGCGACCGGTCGGTGGCCACACTGAGGGGTTCGGCCGCCAGAATATCCTTTTTACTGCCGGCATGGCGGTCGTTGAGCTTGAAGAGCAGCCAGTTCTTGTCGCCGTCGCCTTTATCCGAGATCCTGGTCAGCATCCACAGTCCTTTCAGCTTTCGGCCCGTCAGGCTGAATTTAAGCCGGCCTTCGGCAAGTCCGCGATGGGGGTCGTCCTCGGGATGCCACTCACCCTTGTCCCACAGCATCACCGTACCGCCGCTGTATTCGCCGGGAGGAATGATGCCCTCGAATTCGCCGTATTCCACCGGATGATCTTCCACGTGAACGGCGAGGCGCTTGGCGGACGGATCCAGGCTCGGGCCCTTGGGAACCGCCCAGCTCTTCAATACGCCATCGAGTTCCAGGCGAAAATCGTAATGAAGACGGCTGGTCGCGTGCTTCTGCACGACATACAGGCGGCCGGAGCCGCTGGCCGGCAGCTTTCCTTCGGGTTCCGCCTTACGTTCGAAACTGCGCTTGCGCCGGTATTCTTTGAGGCTCATTGACCGATGTTCCTTTTCTGCGCGCCCCAGGGGAAGAGAATACGAATCAAACCTATGTCTTTGCTATTTTCAGCGGTTCCTTGAAGGTGAGGGTCCGGTAGGGAAAGGGGATTTCTATACCGGTTTCATCCAGCGCCTTCTTAACCGTGGTGACGACTTCTCCGCGGGAGCGCCGGACGCCGAGCGGCGTCGAGCCCGCCCACCAGGCAACCTCGATATCGATGCTGCTGCAACGAAGGCCGCAGCCGCGTCCGGTTCAGCACTTTCGACAAAACACGGGTGGCGATCAGGGTGGCCACCCACGTTAGCAGCAAGATGAGAAGGCCGGCCGCGAAATAGGGGGTATGCGTTACAAAAGAGCGCCAGATTCCCATCAAGGTCAGCTTCAATGAGGCCGTGACGCTCTGGTTGTTCGCTTTGGACGCCAAGGCGTGGCGCGACCCGACAAGAAGTACCCCCCACCCGGCGGGTAATCCATAACGGAGTCCTCTCGGACCTCTAAAGCGGGCATATCGATCAGCACGCTGCCTCGCACAAGTTGTCTGCTTGCGCGGGCAGGCGGTAAATTCCTTGCGAAGAGTTCCGCGAGCCGGAAAAATCTGCCAGGACTTGAATGAGGTGCGTGGCTGCGCCATTACTATCGGTCTTTCCGTTACTCGTCTTTCCAGTATTCGGAGAGGTTGTCTTTGACCCGGCCCACCATCCAGAGCGTCACGAAGTTGAGAATACTCAACACCAAGGCGATTTCGAAGCGGTTGAAGGCTACGGCGACGCCGATCGCGCCGGTGTTCCAGATGCTGGCCGCCGAGGCGGTGCCGGCCACCTTGTCTTTGACATTCAGGATGGCGCCGCCGCCGATAAACCCGATGCCGGTCACGATGCCCTGAATGACGCGCGCCTCGCCATCGGTGGAATCGATGACCGCAATGCCCACCAGCATGAACCCGCACGCCACCACCGCCACCAGCGGGAATGTCCGCAGCCCGAAGTGCCTTTGGCTGAGTTCTCGATCCAGTCCGATGGGAATAGCCAGAACATAGGCGAGAACCAAGTGCCAGGAATGGTCCAATACCAGCGACCAGTCGATGTGGGGTAAATATTCCGCCATTCGGATTTCAAAGGATCGAAATTTTGGGTTATTAGTAAATTATTTCAATATCATATAGGCTTTACGATAGCGACTTCGGACAGTCCAGGAGG
>JBAPWQ010000190.1:0-23690 GCA_049283795.1 Desulfobacterales bacterium
GGAAGGGCGAGATGGTGGTTGTTCAGCCTTCGAGAGTCAGAGAAGGGATCTGTTTAAATCCAATCCTGTGTGAGACTTGTGTGAGAAAATTATTCCAAAATCGGCTAAAGTGTGTAAAATCAGCAAAAATGTGGAAAATCAAAACTATATGATTTCAATATGTTACTGTAAATTTAGGAGGTTAGAAAGCTCAGGGGCTCTGACTTCGAATCCGTAGGTCGCCCGTTCGAATCGGGCCGGGCGTACCAATGATGCATAGGTGAAAACAACCCTTCGGGTTTACGCCAATAAAGGATGTTCACCTCAGGGATTCGGGCCTTCAGTCGTGGTGTAGCAAAATGTCGCCGATGGCGGTATTCAGATCCTGCCGGGCGTACCAAAGAATATATGAACAAGGGGATGACCTATGCCGGTCATCCCCTTGTTGTATTTTGCAGGTTCGGCAGGGTCAGCGGCAACGAAATAACCGTTGGGAGATTTCGTATGCCGACGGGGGGCCACCGCCGTATTCAGCTCATCTCAGTACGAATAATAAAGGAGTTCCGAAATGCTTAAGACGATACTTACGGGCTACATTGAAAGTGCCTTGTCTCAGGCAGAATATGACAAACTCGAGGACAACACTTTTTCTAATCGAATTCAGAGATGTAAGGGAGTGGTTGCATTTGGTGATTCATTACGCGAATGTGAAATCGAACTGCATTCGATTCTCGAGGATTGGATTCTCGTCGGTCTGAAAATGGGTCACCGGCTTCCAGTTATTGAGGGATATGATCTGAATAAGGAACCTACCGATGAGTCCGTGGCAGCCATGTAAGCGAAGAGTTTTCATCAAATGATTGAGAAAACTTGGTTTTGAAGGTTACTTTTCAGGGACGCGTCATCAATTTATGGTCTTTAGTGATTAACGTTTGAGTATTCCTTCCAATGTCGAATTTTCAGTTCCCCAGCTGCGGATGATGATCCGGGAAGTAGTCGATTTTAAGTCGAACTTTAGGTTCAGATGAATGGAATCAATTGGAATAATTCAGCTCCAGCATGATATATTTTTCAATATCATCCAGCCAGGCCGTGGAGCGAGTCAAGCGTATTTCCACGGAGGATAATTTTTCGTCTGACAAAAAAACTTTAAATAATAAGAGCGTCCCGCAGGGTACCGCCGTATTGATTTGACCTCCGGGACCATGAGGCGTGCTATGGAAGCGGCGTGTTCTGCAATGGCCCGAAGAACATGCGGTGTACCCTGTCCCTTCCAATCACATGAACGAGTTCGCTCATCGCGCAGTACATCGAAATCAGCACCAAAAGGAAAATCTGAATTGCCCAGAAATGTGGCCACACGATCTCCGCAAGCAACTTCTCGTTACCAGCGATCAAACCACCGGCCTCGCGCCAGAAGTCAACGAGACGCTCCAGGTAGTGTACAAGCATGGATACCAGAATGTAGATCGTGGTCTTCCAGGCGATGTTATAAACAAGCGGCTTGTGGGGGTAGCGATTGATGAATGGTAGTAAGTCTGCGATCACGACCGCCTTGCCCAGTATCAAGGCAGCCAGTGTTACCGAAACCGACGTGCCAGGAGCGATCCCTGTTCCCTTAAGCATCAGGGCACGGACGAGTGCTACAAGGTGTAGGGCAATGAAGAAGAAAATTGTGGGTGGGAGCAGTGCCTTGATTTCCTCTTTTATTCTTGTGGATAGTTTGCTCATGGCGTCGCTCTTAATGGGGATCGGTGAAGGCAAGACCGCACGACAGCTCGTACCTGCAACCGTCATCAGGCATGTGATGGCCAACAATATCGCACCAAGGGAGTTGCTCCTTATATTCGTCGAGGGGCAACGTCTTCTCGGGGTCTTCTCTCGTCTATTCTAACCGCTACGGCCCGATATGAGATAGATAGGTGACTTTCATTAAAATATTTCGGATTGAAACTTAATACTGAAATTATTATAAAATTGGGTCAAGATACAAATATGTCGGATCTATAATATTTATAGCTCATACAAAGCAAGCGCTTTCTTGCCAATGCCAAAATTTTATTGTGATTGCAGACAGGTAACAGCACATCCCATCTATGCCCATATCTATCGATGCCATGACCGTCCATCACATTACAAATGAAATGGTGCTGGATAAACCTCCATTTAGAGGCAGCGACACATGGAGCAAGCTTCAGGATCTGGCAAACTCGGATGGTTATGTCATGGTCGCCCATAACGCCGCATTCGGTGTCGATATGTTGAAAAAGGAAGGGATCGAACCGAAAAGCGTGATCTGCACCCTGAAGCTGGATCGCAATTTCGACAAGGAAGGAGTGATTCCGAAATACAGTCTGCAATATCAGGCGTTCATTCATAGAGAATTATTTCGTGTCAGGTGCCTTCGATGAGATTCGAAAGAATCATTACCGGAAGGACGTTGCAAACCACGATATAACTGATGCCTTTGCGGTGCTTTGGACTGCGGAACGCATTTATCGGGGAGATGCCGAGTTTATACCTGCGGAAATTGAGTTTGATTCGGTGGGCTTGAGAAGGGGAGGGGGTGGTATTACCTTTAAAAAAAAATGGGTTCGTTTTCGTTAGCGCCGAAGCTTGAAACGGTTGACCTTGGCCCTGAGATCGAGGCCATGGCAGGACGCCAACTTCGAATGCGTATGGTGACCATCGAACCTGGAGGCGTCCTCGGCCCGATTCACGATCATAAAGACAGACCATGCACCGTCTACATAATGAAAGGAACGATCACTGTTAAGTCCGTTGTCAGATTAAGTACTGTCTCAATTTCGTAATTTGGAATATTGAATCGCGGTCATTGCATACCAGGAGATTATATGGCTGGCTTCAAAACCCCTGTGGAAGATCGATGTTTTGAGGATTATATACCGGGATCGGTTCATGAGTTTGGTTCAATTGAAGTCGAGGAGGAGGACATCGTTTCTTTTGGCAGGCAGTTCGACCCTCAGGTTTTTCACACCGACCCTGAGGGCGCTAAGTCAACGATATACGGCGGCCTCATTGCTTCAGGCTGGCATACGGCAAGTCTGATGATGCGTGAGTGTGTGCAGTATTATTTGCCGAGAGCTGCCAGCCTTGGTTCTCCCGGCGTCGATGAACTTCGATGGAACCTGCCGGTTCGACCTGGGGATACGTTGACGATAAGGGTGACCATTTTGAAAGCCACCAGGTCACGCTCAAAACCGGATCGCGGAATTGTAGAGTCTCTTATTGAAGTATTGAATCAAGACAGGAAAGTTGCCATGAGCGCAAAAGGGGTGAATTTTATTTCGTGTAGGTCGCTCCCATAAGGCGAAATTGTTTCCTGACGGGTTTACCTTGTAAAATGCCGATAATTCCTGAAAAATTCATAAGCGAGCCCATTAAACCTCTAACCGAAACGGCCGACACATCGCGAATGGCTATTGGTGAGCCTGGGCTGCCTAATAAGTTCGTCTGGCGCGGGCAGACGATCTGCGTAACGGTCGTATTGCGTACATGGCGTGAAACCGGAAAATGCCGGCATGGCAGTCCCGAAATGTATGTTCGCAAGCATTGGTACGAGGTATTAACGGAAACAGACGGCGTAATGAAGATTTATTTCGAAAGGCAGGCGCGCAGGGGGAAGGGAAAGGCGAGATGGTGGTTGTTCAGCCTTCTAGAGTCAGAGAAGGGATCTGTTTAAATCCAATTTCGTGTGAGACTTGTGCGAGAAAATTTATGTTTGGCTATCACTTAGCCAAAAAGAAAAATTAAAATAAATGTGTTAACGGCCTATCGGGTGGTTTTCATTTTTGGGCAACTACCGAGGCCAATTTATATAAACGGTCATAATGGTGGACCAGACGCCCAAAAGACTCATAGGCTTTGCACTGGAATCAAAATTTCGTTTCTTCTCATAAACCATGGCATGAAAGGTGGATCGTATCGGGCCCATACCGGAGCGCCAGTAATTTTCCAACCTTTTGTGGCTATCCAGTCCATAAGTTTGGTTGCATGGTTCTCATATCGCTTTTTTCCCCAGCTCCCTGAATAACGGATCACCGCGACTTTTTTTTCTTTTTCTTCCCTCAACGCAATCCGGTCGTCATCCGGAATTGGCAACGTATCAATCGTATAGGCGGATGGCATCATGAATGCAATTCGCCAACGGCCATTTTCCCGCGCCTGGCTAACAGGGGCGGTCATGGCAATTTTTTCGGATGCCGGCTTTTGAATGACGGGGGCAGCCATTGAAATGGATTCCATTTTTTGATTTTTTCCCCCAATATAATCCGCAAATCGTCGAAAGCCTTCACTTCCGACCGCTTCAAAATCACCTTCCACGTATGTCTCTGCCACGATGTACGATGAATATTTGCGTAACTCGAAGTTGCCTTCGGTTTCCAAAACGATGTAGCTTGGCTCCTCAATTGCCATAGCTGGCGGTCCCATTGAAATGATTGAAGCGGCCATAAACATTCCTATAAACCATTTTTTCATGATATCGCAATTCATTTTACTATTTGTATTTGGTTAGATCATGAATCAATTCTACGGGACATTCCAAAAACCTTTTCCGGTTCTTTTCCCCAGCCATTTTCAACCACAAACTGCAATTCTTCCGCCATCGGGGAGCTCCTGGCAGGCAAAGCGCTGTGGGCTTCCAGAGCCATAGATTTCTTACCCATCTGGACGCAGAGGATGCCGCGGTGCGTGTATGGTTCATCCAGGCCGGGTTTCTATGCGATGGCCCGGTTATAGTGTTTCAAGGCTTCATCGTATTGCTCGGGACCCTGCTTTCGAAACGCATATGCCAGATTGTTGTGGGCTTCGGCAAAACGCTCGTTGAGAGCAAGGGCTTTTCGAAACTGTTTTTCTGCCTGGTCAAATTTTTAGTCCATCATCAGCACGACACCTGCGTCAATATGAGTAGGCTAATGGTTTTATGGTGGTAGAAACCTACCCATTTAATCACACGGTACAATCAGCCTAATGATATTAATATCGATCTAAATTTTTTTTGTTACTATAAATGGTTGAAGATGAATCAGGGGCCCATCATGGCAAGGCAAAAGTCAGTAATGGTAGTTCTGGACTGCCACCATACGATTAAACGGCCATCGTTGTCCTTATATTTTGATGCATTAGACTTATAATAATGTCATTCAGATGGGAGACGGTCAATGAAAATATAAGAAGCAGTAAATACGCCTCATCAAGGAAGATGAGAAAATTCGACAGGTAACGCATTGGGATCTGGAGTATACGGCCAAGGATGAAATCCCGGATCTATGCAGGCGGGGAAAAAACAATTAGAAAAATAAAAAATTCGACCTGCGAACGATAAAAGCATTAAAAGGGTCTCGATGCTGCTGATCGTTTCAAGCCTGTTGCTTCTGGCCGGAGCGCTTTACGTTACTTATTTGACTTTAACCTGCATTCTGCAGGATCCAACATTGATCGTTTATTGTGGCCTCTGAAAGCAATGTCTGCCGACTCATACTGAAGAAAGATAGTGATGAGCGCTGAAAACATAGCGCTCCATCTTTATTCGGTGGACCCAGATAATTACCTAATTTTCTATATGGATCACGCACGAGTAAAAGACAGGATTGATTTTTATGGGAATTGACCAACGTGTTGAAAATCGGCGAATGGCCCGAGTGGTTGAAGAACGAGCCGGAGTTGGGCCTACAGAAATTGTTTCTAGTTGGCAGACGGTGATAGTGGATCTGCTATGCCGGATGAAACCATTTTTGATGCCCGGTGTAACGGTTACCTTCCAACACCTGGCACCGTCTGAAATTATTTTCTTCGAGCGTTTGAAAAATGAAGTGCGCATACCCCAATCTGCAGCCGCGATTTACCTTCCTCCCAGTGTCAGGAAACAGATGTTGGGTGAAAAGCAGGTTATCAACGACGATAGTAGACAGCCCGACGCCGGTGTAGTGGTCGCAAGTCATCATGACGATTTTGATGTCATTGTGAATGTCTTGTTTGCGTTACATCCGTTTACACCTGCAATTGACCTGTATGATCGAGGGCAATTGATAGCGGGATATCAGTTTAAAAGCATCGATGCGTGCATTGCGGAATTGTCAACTGTGCTCAACCGTCATTTGGGTATGCCATCCCCAAAATCATAACGGTACTTGGAGAAAACATAATGAGCGAAAAAGACTTTGTCGTGTTTGGCGGAAGCAGCGGCATAGGCTTGGATATAACCCGTCTTCTAATCGAATCGAATCAGCGAGTAACGATGTTTTCTAGATCAATGCCCGCGATCAATGAATTGAAAGCGGTGAGCCACATATCGCTTGACATCACCCGCGATGAAATTGACGCGAGTTCGCTTCCGGATCGAATTCAGGGATTGGCTTATTGTCCGGGCTCCATCCGTTTGCGCCCGTTCCATCGGCTCAAAGCTGAAGATTTTATATTAGATTTGGAAATAAACCTGCTGGGCGCGGTCAAAGCGATCCAAGCCTGTCTGCCGGGTTTGAAGAGAGCCGATGCGCCCGGTTCAATCGTACTGTTTAGCACGGTGGCCGTGGAGACGGGCATGCCCTTCCATGCATCGATTGCCAGTGCCAAAGGCGCCATAGAAGGGTTGACCCGTTCCCTGGCTGCCGAATTCGCACCCAGAATAAGGGTCAATGCCATCGCACCGTCGCTGACGGATACGAATCTGACCGAAGCACTGCTGTCCGATGACGGTAAACGAGCTGCTGCGGCAGGGCGACACCCGCTTAAGCGGATTGGAAATCCCGCAGACATCGCTGCCGCGGCAAAGTTCCTGCTTGACGATTCAGCCTCGTGGATTACCGGCCAGATTATCGCCGTGGATGGCGGCATGGGGGCGATACGGACATTTAAATAACACCTATCCGGCTGTGTTTGATGGATGCCGCGCATACAGGAGTTAAAATGAAGAGTACGGCTGATTTTCAATCTCGAAAAAAAGGAGCGATTCTTGGAATGTTCATTGGAGATGCGTTGGCCATGCCCGTGCACTGGTACTACGATCGACAGGCCCTCTACCGGGATTATGGCCATATCACAGGCTACCAGGCTCCCATAAATCCTCACCCCGACAGCATATTGTGGCGATCGGCGTACAACGGGGCGGCCGATATTCTCCACGATCAGAGAAAATACTGGGGACAACGTGGGATTCATTACCATCAGTTTCTGGAAGCCGGTGAAAACACCCTCAATTTGAAGCTCTGCAGATTGCTGATCGATACCATTGTTGAAAATGGCGCTTACGACAGCGATGCCTACCTGAGGCGTTACATCGATTTTATGATCACCCCGGGCCGTCACCGGGATACGTATGTGGAGGAGTATCACCGCCATTTTTTTACCAACTATGCCAATGGGAAAGCTCCCCGGTCTTGCGGCGTCGTCGAAAAACATATCAGTGGTATCATCGGCATGATCCCATTGATCGTTTTCTATGCCGAAGATCCGGACACGGCCCGGCGGCTGGCGTTTCAGCACCTGCGGCTCACTCACCTGGGGGATCGGATGACAGCGGCGGGAAATCTGCTTGTGGATATCCTGCTTCCCGTTCTGAACGGCGCTTCGCTCAAAGATACACTTGTCGACAAAATTAAACGCCAAGACAATCCCCTGTTGGGTTTTTCCTTCTTCCGCTGGCTCGAGGAACCCGACGAGGCGGTCATTGGAAGACGCCTCAGCAGCGCCTGTTATGTCGAAGACGCCCTGCCAGCAATCATATACTTAGCTTTGAAATATCATCATGATGCCGCCCGAGGTCTGATTGCCAATACCAATCTTGGCGGGGACAACGCCGGACGGGGGGCGGTGTTGGGGGCTTTGCTGGGGGCGGCAAATGGGTCTCAGGCATTTCCGAGGCCGTGGGTGGATGGATTGCGTCATCCATCGGCAAACCTCGATCTTTTAACACAGATAGGAAAGGAGTAAATCATGCGCGCTGTCGAAGAGATAACCCGTCTGGCGGTTATTGCCCTGCTGGCCGTTACCCTGCAGGGGTGCCCGGCGCGCTGGCAGCCGAGGATCAGCAGAGCGTCGTGGAACAGGTGATTTGGCGGGGGGCCTTGCGGCAGAAAAGTTCACAGCCTGCGGATAAGATCAGAGAATCCATTTTGGGCGGTCGAACCGACTACACCCTGTTCAGCGACATCTTTTGGATGGTGGGGAAATTCAGCCAGCGTTGGTATCTTCCCGATCTGTATCTCGAAGAGCTCGCCAGAAGAAGGCATTTCGGGCTGATATCGGCCAGGTACGAACGCATGGCCCGCGATTAGATAAGGCAACCGGGGAACACGCGCTGTCTGAATTAGCCTTCCGGCCGCTTACGGGGCAGCGAGGCGCGGCTTTTCGTTCTGGAAAAACGGGAGCATCGCCGATAGTCAAATGCGTGCGGGGCGGCGAAACGCTCAAGCGGAAGTCGCGGTTCGGGAAATGGTCACGGGGCGGTCGCCTCATCAGCATGGGGCTTGATCGCCACCACCCAGACATACAGATTTGCTAGCTGCCGGTGGGCACGGATGCGAAACCCGTTTTGTTGCAGCGCAAAGAGGAACTGGGGGGTGTCGAAGCGATCCTCCTGAGGATGATCCATGAGCCTGCCAAGCAGTGGATGGGTGATGTAGCGACCGAGAATCTCTTCGCAGTAAAACGCACCCCCGGGCTTCAGGACCCGGAAAATTTCGCCGATTGCCTTGCGCCAACGCAACACGTGGTGGATCGCCCCGAAGTTGACAACCGCGTCGTAGGACGCTTCGGCCACCGGAATGTGCCGGAGGTTGCCCACCCACAACCGTGTCCTGCGACCGCCGGTTTGTTTTCGCTGGCGAACAAGCGCAATCATCTTTGGATCGAGATCGAAGGCGTCGACCCGAGCAGCCTTGAACCGGCGATAAAGCAGATCGATGCCGAAACCGGGCCCGCAGCCGGTTTCCAATACGTGGGCGCCCGTCAGTGGCCCGCCCATGGCCAGTAATTGCCGGGTTTCCCAGTGACGCTGCAACAAAGCGCGAATGGGACTGAGAATAAACAAACGTTCGATCCAATTCAGCTGCACGCCGGCAGACTCCTTCTTAAATATCGGCTGGTACTGCAGTCCGACCGGCAACATCCGGCCTGGGCGGGGAGGTCAGCCCAAAAGCGGCATCATTCGGGTCGAACGATGCCAGTCCGCCGCCTTTGTAATGGGGTCCCCGCCGATGGGACCGGTTTTTCCATGTCGGACCCGGCAACCCTGGAACCGGCGGCCCTATACCATGCCCTTGTTGCGCAGTGCGTGAACGGCCAGAAAGGTGCACCATTGTTGCTGCGATGCGCCCCACGAACCATCTGCATGCTGCGCCGCAGACAGATGGTCGATAGCGCGCTCGGTTTGCCGGTCGGCTGCCGGAGTGTCCAGGTGGGCGAGAGCGTTGAGGGCCTGATAAAAAGGATCGCCGCACGCGATCCCGGGGCAAAGGGCAGGCTGAGCAACCGCTCTGCGGCGACGCAATCGGGTTGCGCTTCAGCCAGTGCTGCCGGGGCGATGTCCAGCAATGCATCCAAACCCTTGTCGATGTTAGGATCCGGTGTGCGCACGGTAAGATGCAGTCCAAATAGGCGATGGATGGTTTCGATCACTGATCCCTGCCAAAGCCCATCTGCGGACTGTCCCCGGACCAAGTCGGCCACCGCAGCGGAAAAATCTTCTTTCCACTGCGGCGTTGACGACTCGCACAGCCATTTCTTTCGGGCATAAAGGCCGGCAGGTTTGGTACTGGAACGAAACACGGCATAAGGGTCATGCAACTGATGATTAAAAGGCATCGGCCGTCCCATTATTTTTCTTTACGCCCTCCGAAGACCAAGATTAGGATGACCATGGAGGTTGTGGAAGAACCCATCCATCGACAACCGTTGGCGGTGAGGCCGCTCAGTGTACCTTGGCATGCCTTGCATTATAGGTCACCACCCACGGACATGCAAAACGAATAACGGAGGTTGCCATGACACCTGCTGAGAATCCGGTGATCATTGTCGGCGGCGGAATTGCCGGATTGGCCTGTGCCCGTCGTCTTTACGATCACGGCATTGCGGTACGGATCCTGGAAGCCGGCCGCAGCGTGGGCGGCCGCATCAAAACGGACCGTCACGATGGCTACTTGCTGGACCGGGGATTCCAGGTGCTGCAGACGGCCTATCCGGAGGCCTGGCGGGTACTCGACCTTTACCGTCTGAACCTGCACTGCTTTGCGCCAGGGGCAATGATTCGTATCGGCGGACGCTTTTCCACCGTGGCCGACCCGCTGCGTTGCCCCAAAGCGCTGCTTGACACGCTGCGGGCGCCCATCGGCAGTTTAGGAGATCGGCTGCGGCTGCTGCGCCTGGCCCACCGGGTCTGCCGCGGACCGCTGGAGGCCCTTTTTCGGCAACCGGAATCAACGGCCATGACGTTTTTGAAGGCAGAGGGCTTCTCAGCGGCTATGATCGACCGATTTTTCGTGCCCTTTTTCGGCGGCGTTTGTCTTGATCCGAAAATCCGTGCGTCCAGCCGGGTGCTGAGATACGTTCTGCGCATGTTTGCCAGCGGTGACGCAGCCCTTCCGGCGATGGGCATGGAAGCGATTCCGAGGCAGTTGGTTGCCGGCCTGCCGTCGGAATGGGTGCAGACCGGAACCCGGGTGCGACGAATTGGCGACGAAAATGTGTTGCTGGAAGATGGCAGAAGCCTGCCGGCCCGGGCCGTGGTGGTGGCGACCGAAGGGCATGAAGCGGCCCGACTGCTCGGTTCGACATCGGCCCGAGCATCTGTTCCCGAGACCTGTCTCTATTTTGGCTGCGATCAAACTCCCTGGCATCCTCCGTATCTGATACTCAACGGTGATGGCCGCGGTCCGATCAACAACATCGCCTTCCCCAGCCGGATATCGCCGGCCTACGCGCCTGCCGGCAAATCCCTGGTCTCGGTCGTCGTTCTCGGCAATCCGGAGGAGGACGATGGCGTGTTGGTGCAACGCGTCCAAAATCAGCTAGCCGATTGGTTCGGCCCTGAGGTCCACCGCTGGCGGCATCTTAAGACCTATCGCATCTATCATGCCCTGCCGGACCAGTCGCCGCCCACGGCAAACCCCGCCTGCCCGGTCAACCGCATCCGTTCGGGGGTTTTCGTCTGCGGGGAGCACGGCAGCCTGCCGGGCATCCAATGGGCGCTGCTTTCCGGTCGGCGAGCCGCCGATGCCTTAAAGGCCGATCTTTATGGGTACCCACCAATTGAGGTCACGGGGTCGCAGGATAATCGGAAGGCGACGAGAGAGATCCGCTTAGAGAGCAAGGTCCTTACAGAGTTCGCGCAGGAAGCCGATGAGTAGGAACACCTCTGCCAAGTGTTGTGGCAGCGCTACTATGACGCCGTTACCATCCGATCCCGCAACAATCCTGCGTTGCACCGCCGGCAGCTGTCGCGCCGTTATTGGCGCTATCTTACGGAAAAGAATCCCAAGCGCAGGACCCCATGACCGCTTCGGCGACCCTTGTTTTGGCCAATCACCGCCCGGAAACCATCCCCCTGGCCCGGCGGCTTATGGCCGCCCACGACACGATCCTTCTCGAGGAGCCGTCCGACAAGCGCTTCGAACCCATGCTCTACGGAGAGATCGCCATTGATGCCTATCTCGAAGACCAGGAGATAGAATATCCGGAATTCAGCCGCCGGATGGCGCAGGTCCTGCGTGAACGCCGTCAATCCGGCACCCGACTGGTGCAAGTTGAACCGTTTATCGACCTGCTGTTGTCCATTCACGATCGTTTCGCCAAAGGAGAGGGTCCCCAGGATCTGCCCGCGGGTACGGATCTGTGTCGGGTGTTTCGCGCCGAACACTTGGCTACCAAGGCACTGCTCGACTTTTACCGCGCATCCGGACGCAGCAACTTCGACACCACTGTCGATGCCGTCAAACGCTTTGCCCGGGCCGATGCCCAGCGATTCGCCCTGCGTGATCGCATGCGGGCCGAGGCGATGGTGGTCCTGCTGCGGGAGCCGGGCAAAACCTATATCGAGGCCGGTCAAATTCATTACCCTCTCTGGCGGGAGCTCAGGAGGCGGCTGCCGACCGGCTTTCCTTTACGAGTGCATTTTCTCATGGCCGATGTGGTGTGCGAGCTGGGCTACCGCCGCCATCTGTTCGGACCCGGGGACCTGCTGACCCACTATTATCGGGTTCACCCCCAGGGCCGCTTCCCGACCGAAGACCTTTTTGCGGCCCGGGCGCTGATATACAACAAACTGATCCTCAAGGAAGAGATTGCCGCCGATGCGGAAACCTACCCCCACACCCACGACGAACTGGAGGTTGGCAGAGCCACCGACCAACTGTCCCTGGATGATTGCCGGCGCCTCTATCCACGGGTCCGGCGGGCATCCACAACAGCGTCGCGGGAGATCGTGGTGCGTTATTTGGGATCTCGGCGGGGCAGCGGTTGACTTGAAATCGACGGTGGTAGCCGCCGGGCGCTGCTCGTTTCCGGAAGCAGGACCAAGAGAGGGGTTGTCTCAGGCGGCGGCATCGGCACGCAGGACCGCCAGCAACGTTTCGGGCCGGGGGTGATCGGCCGGTCCGGAAGCATGGTGACTGAACAGGATACGGCTGTCGGTGTCAATGATGAAGACCCCTGGGAGCTGGCGCACGTCACCTTTGGGAACGCCGATTCCGTGGCCCTTGGCCATGGCTGTCACCCCCCGGAATACCATTTTTGCAGAGAGCAGCGCCCCAGCGGAGGCCGGTTTGAGGCGAAAGGCCTCGAAAAGTCGTTTTTCCGGGTCGGCAATCATGGGGAAGGGGACGTCGAAACGTTCTTTGAATTCCGCCGTCTGCTCGACATTGCCCAACCCAACAAGCACCACTTCAGCACCCAGGCGGTCAAAGGCATCTTTTTCGCGGCGCAACTGCGCCACCTGCTCGCGGCAAAACGGTCAACCGTAATGCCTCAAAAAAACCAGCACCAGTGGGCCCTGCCGCCAGAATTCGCCCAGCGACGCCCGCGAATGATCCCACAGCTGGACCTCTCGTTCGCCGATTGCACGCATATTCAGACCCATGCAGGCTTCCTTTCATCGTTAGTTGGCCGAAGCTTCCCGAAGCCGCATGAAGGCACCGAGGTTTTCCGTCGTCACGACACCGACGAGCTTCCCTTCCCGGGTTACGGGCAACAGGTCGCATCGACACTCGCTCAGCTTGGTAATAACCGTGTCTAACATATCCGTTGATAAGACGGCGGAGGCGTCCTTGCGCAGGATCGATGCCACCGTTGCCTGGGCATCCTTTCTGGACAATGCCGTCAGCAGGTCGGTCTGCCGCAGAACACCCTCCAAAATGCCGTCGCTGACGACCGGGAAATCTTTCTGGGCGCCTGCCAGCGTGAACTCTGCCGCACGCTGTAAACTGTCATCGGTGGCAAGGGTCTTGAATTCGCTGACCATCACCTGGTGAACCGGGATGCCGCCGACAGCGGATTTCATTCGGGTCAACGCCGCTTCCTGGGTCGCGCCCAGCCAAACGAACAGCGCGATGAACAACAGAAATGGACTGTAGACGAGGCCCATCAGACCAAACAAAACGGCAATCGCCCGGCCGATGGAAGCGGCAATCTGGGTCGCGCGGTCATAGTTCAACCGCGTTGCCAGGGCGGCACGCAAAACGCGCCCCCCATCCATGGGAAAGGCCGGAATCATGTTGAAAGCGATCATGAACAGATTGACCGCCATGAGTCGCTCCAAAAGCGGTCCCGTCGTGACCGTTAGACGCTGCAACGGCTCCCACGAGGCCGTTGCCTGCAACCAGACGAATAAGGCCGCGGCTATGAATAGGTTGACAGCGGGTCCGGCCAGGGCCACCCACAATTCCTGAATGGGTTGGGAAGGGATTTTCTCCAAGCGTGCCACGCCGCCGATCGGCAGCAAAATGATGTCACGGGTCGCGATCCCATACCGTCTGGACATCAAGGCATGGCCATATTCATGCAGCACCACACACACAAAGACGGCTATAATGAACGAAACACCAACCAATGCGGCGCCGATACTTTGACCACGCTGCCAGTGCACCAGCGCGACCCATCCGACAAGCAGAAGAAAGGTTAGATGCATGTACACATCTATGCCGACGAATTTTCCAATTTTGATAGACCATTTCATGGCAGCACCTCCTGCCAGCGATCGATTTACGTATGGACACGGCTTACTTGCAACTATTGTTATTAGAAATATACAGCCGCTCCATATAGCTGCAATATGAAATGCCTGGCCGGTTGTTGGTAGGCCAATCCTACCAATATCCGAGTGCGCACCGCCGTCTGGAGAAGAATCGGAATACCCGCTGTCCGGTGCCCATGGCTTTCACGTGCAGACCGCCCGCAAAAGCACCGGCTATCAGTCCGGCGGACACACCTTGCAATCCAGCCACAGTTCGAGAAATCGATCCGTCAGAGGTTGTTCAGCACGGTCTGGTATTGTTCGGCCTGGGCCAACAGGTCATCCCGCTTACTGTCTTGCATGCGATCCCAGGCCCGAACCATCATCGCCACACGGGGATTGCCGGCAAGCGACTGCCGATGGCGATGAATAAAGGCCCAATAGAAGCTGTTGAAGGGGCAGGCACGCTCTCCCACGGGTTTCCGCCAATGGTAATGACAGTCTTCGCAGTAGTCGCTCATCTTGTGGATATAGTTGGCCGAGGAGATATAGGGCTTGGTGGCTACAAGCCCCCCATCGGCATACTGGCTCATTCCCCGCGTATTGACGATCTCCACCCATTGGACCGCATCCACGTAAACGCCCAGATACCAGTTATCGACTTCGTCTGGATGGATGCCAGCCAAAAGGGCGAAATTGCCCGTGATCATGAGCCGCTGAATATGGTGGGCATAGGCATGCTCGAGGGATTGGGATATGACGCTGCGCAGGCAGTTCATGCTCGTGTCGGCTGTCCAGTAATAATCGGGAAGGCGGGCGCCCTGGCCGAAATGGTTCATGGATGCGTATTCAGGCATGTATGCCCAGTAGATGCCGCGAATATATTCACGCCAGCCTAGAATCTGCCGAACAAACCCTTCCAGTTGCTCGATCCCCACCGCTTCATCGGAAAGCGACTGGGACCGCGCAATGGCCGCCTGAATCACCTCCATGGGATGGAGCATTTTGGTGTTTAGGGCAAAAGACAGCAGGGAGTGGAAGAGGAAGCCGTTTTTGGTTGTCATGGCGTCCTGGTAGGTGCCGAAGTGAGGTAGTCGGTGATCGACGAATGCCTGCAGCTGGCGCAGGGCCTGCTGTCGATTCACCGGCCAGATCAGCTGTTTGGGGTCGATCCGGCCGAAGGTGGGTACCTGGCAGCTATCGATCATCGCGACGATATCGGATGCATCGTTGCTGAAGGCGCAGATCTCGGGCAGCGGGACCGCTCCGTCGTAACGCTGGCGATTGCTTTGGTCGTAATTCCATTTGCCGCCCGCAGGCTTGCCGTTGTCCATGAGAACATCATGGCGCCGGCGCATCTGGCGGTAGAAGGATTCCATCAGGTACCGCTTCTTGCCTTGGAAATGCCGGGTCAGATCGCTGCGCGTTGTCAAAAAGTGTTCCGTGTCCACCACGGTCGATGGAATGGACAGGTGCGCGGCCAGCCGGGCCAGCTGGCCGTCAAGGCGGTAATCGTCCGGCTGCATGTATTCGAATCGCGCGATGTGCTGTTCACGGATCAAGCGAATCAGATTGGCATCGAAGGATTGTTCGTTTATTGGATCGTCCAGGCGCAGATAGACCACGCGATGACCCGCACGGGCAAGGGCGTCGGCGAAATGTCGCATGGCACTGAAAAAACCGGCCACTTTTTGGATGTGCAACCTGACGGCATCCGTCTCCTGACGGACTTCCATCAGTGTGTAAAGGGTGTCTGCTCGAACCTGACGAAACCAACTGTGCTGGGTGTTGAGCTGATCACCGAGGATCAGCCGGAGGGTGGTACCGCTTTTCACGGCTTACGGTCCTTGTCAGACGCCCATTCCCTTACGGCTTGCTGGAGAGCCAGGTAGTGGGTCGTCTCGTTTTTTTCGTTTTGAATGGGAGCAATTTTCCATTGCATCATGAACTCCGAACCATCCTTGCGGTAGTTGATGGCGCGTCCATGGAAGACCCTGCCATGGGAAATGTCCATTTTTAGCCGATCGATGACCTCTTGGTCGGTTTTGGGTCCTTGCAGGATCGATGGTGATTTTCCGATGACTTCTTCTGGTTCGTAGCCGGTCATCAAGGTAAAGGCCGGGTTGACATAGACGATTGGATAACCTGGCCCCGCTTCCGATATGATGATCGAGTTGTAGGATTCTTCAATGGAAGCCTCCAGCAGGCGCTTCATAATGTAGCGATAGTTTTCGTCTCTTTCGAAAATGTCAAAAATATCATTCCTGCTTTTCATTTCATTACCTCCGCGGTCGCTGTGGGCGATGACCCGTCAAACTCCTAATTGGGTCTGTGGCTGGTACTTTTAATCATGGAAATTGCTTGAAACACGATAGGCGCGCCCTGGCAACCATTGGCGTCAATCCAAAACTGAACCGACGCTAGAACGGAAAGATAGGTTCGATCACCCTTGCGGTGCATCGAGACGCCACCCGCAAAGGGCATGTCGTCGTCATCCAAGCCATGCATAATGAGGATGGGCATCTGCTTTTCAGGCGCTGGGATGCACCATTCAGGCGCATCGGCATTTGGACGACCACCGATGCTGGCGGTGATGGGGGCAGCTGCTGCGAGCATTTCAGTGTGTTCCGCTGCAAATCGATAGGTCCTCATGCCGCCGTTTGAAAACCCAACCATATAGATGCGGTTTCGATCAATCTTTACCTATCAACACGGCAAAAGGCCGAATGATCGCATTCGGCCTTTTTTACTATCTAATCAAAATCCGTATTATCCGGGGATGGAAACCGGAGAAGCCTTACCGATGAACTCCATGGTTTCCTCGTATTTGCCGCGCATATCGATGGAGCCCTTATCCATCTCCTTCTTGATGGGGCTCCAATCCGAAGGACACTCCGTGCGAAGTTGTTCAACCCGTTTGGCCATGTCATCCATCAGCATGTTAAGATCCTGAATGTTCATCAGCATCTTCTCTTTTTCAGCTGTTCCGAGTCGGTCGATCTTGCGCATGGCATCATACATTTTGGCTTTCCATGAGGTCATTTCCGATTCCATTGCCGAACAAAAGTCTTTGACATCCATTCCCATGCCTCCTTTTTGTTAAATGATAAGGTACTGAAACATAAACCAGGACAAATGCTACAAGGTGGACTTTAATCCAGAATATAACGGCACGACAGGTTAGGAACGAGATCAAATAAATGCGCGAATCAAAGGATCGGTAACTTAGTTTGGATCAACCCTTGTAGCGATTGACGGGATCGTAGTACCAAAATAATTCAAATGTCAATACCTGAGGTTAAGTATCGGCGTGAGTTCATGTTTGTTAGGCAACAACGTCAGATACAATGGAGGGCGCGCCCACGATCGCTTTATTACGGGGATGCTCGGTGAATTTGTCGAATTTGTTCCAGTTTGTCCGGAGGTTGAATGTGGGTTGGGCATCCCTCGACTGACGATGCATCTAAAAGGTGACGTGGAAAACCCTCGACTGGTCACCACGAAAACCGGCGAAGATCACACCGAGCGCATGGTGTCATGGGCGAAGAAAGGATTGGAGGAACTGGCTAACGAGGATCTCTGTGGATTCATCTTCAAGAAAAATTCCCCGAGCAGCGGGGATGGCCCGCGGGGCAAAGCCCCGGTCAGCTGCAGCCTGGGTTAGCTTGCTTTTGCGGTTTGTAAGATTATTTTGAACAATATGAGCTGCAGATTTTAGATAGTCGACCAAAACCAAGCATTCAACTCGGCAAGATTTTGTCTATCGGTGTGCCGGGGATTTTTGTCGCCCGGGTGGTGACACCGACCGTTCTGATCGCTACCAATCTCATTGGCCAAAAGATTGACAAGATACCCTCCGGGAACACTCTTATTTCGAATAACCACAGCCGGTGGCATTGAGGTTAAGAAACCTGCAGGGCAACCTGCTTGCGAAGGATTTCCTCGGCTTCGACCCCGCCGCAGCTTGGCTTGGTCACCAGGGTGACGCGGATAAGGAGCGTATAGGTGCCGGGTCGATCCATTGTCAGTCGGATTTTTGGAAAACCCGTGACTACTTCCGGTCTTGCACCATCAGGGCCTTGGAGTACATCGACCAGGGTGGAAACATAATAGCTTGGCGGCGGCGTCTCGGGATCGAGCCGGACCAGGATGAAAAAAGGTTCACCGACCCTTGCCACCGGTTGTTCGTCCTCGATCACGGCCGTATAGGGCCTTTTGGTCAGCGGGCAGGTCACCTGGGCCCGGGCCGCAGTCAGCCATGACAAAAAGAGCCCACAGGACAGAGCAATGATGACGAGGACGGCTTTGCTACTCAGCAAACCTTTGTTTTCTTCTCCAGCGATCATGCTGCGGCCTCTCCTCCCATAGACGACCATCGAGAACACGCGGTTTACCCGGTCCTCCGAGGGATTTGAGGAAAAACGGGACTTCAGCGCGCCGGCACTGTTTCCGCAGCGATCTGACCCATTCGTCACGGGTCCCTTGCCCACCGGGACCGGTTTCACCGCCGGCAATGATCCAGTCGATACCCTCGATCCAGGCGGAGATGTCCACGGGTCCCAACAACGGTTCCAGACAGGCCAGTTTCACTCCCGGCCACGATCCGAGAAGAATGGGGATGCGCTCCTCGGCGCGCTGCTGATCCTCGGCCGAGACCCCGATCCAGAGGTGTCGGCGCAAACGGATTTTCAGCTGCGGGTTCATTGAGGAAAACCACCGAGACATTTTTTCGGGTCGCTTGGTGATGATCATATAGGTATGATGATCGGCCTTATCCATGACTTTGAAGACGCGGTTCAAGGCTTTCTCCGGAACGTCGGCATGGAAGAGATCGCCCATGGAGCCGACAAAGACGTGACGGGGTTTTTTCCAATGGATCGGCTGATCCAGGCGGTCTGTGTGTACGGTAACGGAAAAGGGATCTTCCCTGGGATAGCCGTAGCGGCCGGCCAGGCGTTTGGCGAATCTGGCCGCGTAGCAGCGCCGGCACCCCGGCGAGACCGGACTGCAGCCGGTGATGGGATTCCAGGTGGCCTCGGTCACCTCGATCAGCGTTCGATCGGCCATGGCTGTAAGAACGGGAGCCCCTGCGCAGGATCTTCGGTGTCGTTTGACTTGCTCAATACAGGCCGCCCAGGTTGCCGGCAGCGTGCACGGTGTCCTTGAAAAAGACCATCCGGCCCATGATTTCGCCCAGAAGAATGATGACCGGCAGCCAGACCGGAATATCCCGGCTCGTCCAGACCACGGCCAAGGGCAGAAGCAGGCCGATGAGGATCCGGGCCCAGTAGAGAGGCGAGCCGATCCAGGCCCAGCCGGTCTGGGCCATGACGGTCCCCCCGGAAAGCCAGATACAGGGCACGATCAGGTAAACCACCAGTCCCACGATCAGGCTCGCCGTCAAAACCCTGGTCAGCCAGATCCTCTTTTCCGATGAAGCGAACCAGCTCGCAAAGCTTGTTCCCAGGAGCAGGGCCGTCAGCAGGAAGAAGACCAGCGGAAGAACATTGTTGATGGCCGGATAACCTGGCGGTGAATAGGTCATGCCCATAAAAAAGATCGTGGCCAGTCCGACCAGGGCCGCTCCGAATGCGACAAGCTTGTTGATCCTGCCTCCGGCCATGAGCAGTCCCAGGATAGTCAAGACCAGAAAGATCGAGACGGCGAGCACTTCCCGGGAAAGCCAGGCTCTGCCCAGGTGCTTGAGTGCCGTATATCCCTGGAGGGGATGGCCCAGGTGAAAGAATGAGGCCAGCATTCCGGCGATGATAAAGGCCGAGGCGGTGATCCATTCCTGGCGGATATTTCCCGTGGGACCTTCCACGGCCCATTGCCTCAATGTGCTGATGGCCACCAGCCCGATAGCCGTCTGACTGAGAACGGTGAAAAAGACCAGCGGCAGTTCCAAATTGTTCATATGTCTTTTCTCCCTGTTTTCCGTCCAGAAATTTCCCTTTCCCGCAATTTCAGCTTACATCACGCCTGGGGCGTGACAGGTCTGTGGAATCGTTTGGGAAGCATACAAGAGATAAGACTCCGCACGTTTCGTTGGTTTCCTTGAACTTGCGAAAAATTGCACGTTTTTGGATCTGAAACTGAGCCGTGTCAATCGTTAAACTCCGGATGGACCACTCCCTATGACCCTGGGAAGCCGGGGCATCAGAAAGCGCACCGACGGGTTGAGTTTGGGATACCTGGGGAATCCAGGCGGGTACTGAACAACCCCGGGTTTGTCGAAGGTTGCCAGGTCCACGATCTGCAAGGCTTCCACCGGGCAGCTCTGGACGCACTGGGGCTTGAGGCCCGCATCGATGCGCTGCCAGCAGAAGCTGCACTTTTCGGCTTTCTTGAGTTCCGGGTTGTAGCGCGGCACTCCGTAAGGGCAGGAGCGGATGCAGTTGCCGCAGCCGATGCACTTCTCCTGCTCGTGGACCACGATGCCGTCCTGCTCCCGCTTGTAGTAGGCCTCCACCGGGCAGACGTTCAGGCAGGTGGGGTTTTCGCAATGGTTGCAGGCCAGGGAATAAAAAGCGCGCTCCCGGTGCGGGTAGATCTCTTCCTTCAAGGGGTAGACCTGCCGCCAGATGACCGTCTCGGGCTGGTGATACTGGTTCTTGCAGGCCATGGCACAGGTGAAGCAGCCGATGCACCGTTCGACGTCGATGTAAAAGGCATATTGGTTTTTCATGGCTCTCTTTCCTAAACCTTGGCCACGTCGGCGAACTGGTCGTGGATGGCCACGCCGGGCTGGCCGGTCTTGAAGGCCCCCATGTCGGACGAGGTGTCGTCGACCACGTTCTGCACGTTGTAGGGGTTGTTATTGAACCAGGCCTCGTACATCACGATGGCGTCCACCGGCACCACCGTGCTCAGCTTGGCGGTGATGGTCACCTCGCCGAAAGTGTTGAAGACCCGGACGGTGTCTCCGTCCCCGATGGCCTTTTCGGCCGCCAGCCTGGGGTGGAGGTAGACGAAGGGTTTGGGGTTGAACTCCTCGCTCCAGTCCAGGTTGATGAACTGGGAGTGGATGCCGAACTTGGAATGCGGCGTCAGCAACCGGTACTTGTCGTACTTCTCGCGCGGTTTTTTGAACTCGGGCAGGGCCGCGTGCCCCCACTTTTCGGCCAGCTCGGACTTGAACTCGTATTTTCCGGACGGCGTCTTGAACGTGAGATCATGCCAGGCGGCCGGGTGCATCTTGGCTTTGACCGGACCGTTTTTGAGAGCTTCCCAGGATGTGATGCCGAACAGGTCGTATATGCCCTGGTTGAACTCCTTGACCATCCACTGCCGGGTGTCGATTTCAGACGGAAAGGTGCACGAACCGGGCCTGAGTTCGTTCATCTTCTTGGACAGGGCCGCGGCGATCTCTATGTTGGACTTGGCCTCGTACATGGGCCGGATGGCCTGTTCATTGATAGAGAGCCAATAGTGCCAGTAGGAGGCGTTGATGGTCCATTCCTCGAACAGCGTGGTCACGGGCAGCACGATATCCGACATCTCCACCGTCTGGTTGAAAAACTGGTCCACCGTGACCACCATTTCCAGTTTCTCGAAGGCCTTGACCATCTTGTTGCGGTCGAAGTCCTGGCTGAAGGGGTTCTTGCAGGAGACCCAGAGCACACGTACGGGCGGGTCGCCCGCGTCCAGAATGACCTGGGCGGTCTTGTTGATGTTCAGGATGCGGTCCGAGTAAGCCACGGCCGTCTTGTCGGTGGTAAAGGTGAAATCGCCCTTGACCTCGGCCTTGCCCGGCACGCCCTTGGCCCCTTCGGGCTGTTTTTGCAGCAGGGCGTGGTAGTTGAAGCCCCAGGTCTGCAGGTGCCCGTAGCGGGCGCCGCCGCCGATTTTGCCCACATTGCCGGTCATGGCCACCAGGGCGTCGATAGACCGGACGGTGGCCCCGCCGTTGACGTGGCGCTGCAGCCCGTAGCCGATCCAGATGGTGGCCGGTTTGGCCGTGGCGAACTCCTGGGCCACCCTGACGATGCTCTCGACCGGAATGCCCGACTCCTTGGACGCCCATTCCACGGTGATGTTGTTTTTCAGGTAGTCGGCGAATTCGTTAAAGCCGATGGAATTGGCCGCCACCCAGTCTTTGTCGTAGAGGTCGTTGTCCAGGATGTAGCGGGCCATGCCTAAGGCCAGGGCTCCGTCCGCGGAGGTCTTGACCTGCCAGTACTCGTCGGCCTTGGCCGCCATTTGGGTCAGAATGGGGTCGATGACCACGATCTTGGCCCCGCGGTTGCGGGCCGCATAGAGATACTTGACCGAGTGAACCGAGTTCCAGGCCGGGTTGGCGCCCCAGGCGATGACGTAGCGGGCATCGATCAGGTCTTCCGGGTCGTTGCACCACATGTCGCCCATGTCGAAGTTCTGGGCGTCGATTCCAGCCGGCCAGCATGGGGTCCCGGTCAGGCGGGTCGTGTACCCCAGCGATGTCATCATCCCTTCGACGCCATAATTGGTGATGCCGAAATTGCCCGAATACTTGGACAGGGCCAGGCCCAGCAGCGTGCCGTCCTTGTCCTGAATTTCCAGGAGCTTCTTGGCGATGAGGTTCATGGCGTCGTCCCAGGAAACGCGCTTCCAGTTCCCGGTGCCGCGGCCTGCCTGGACCATGGGGTACTTGATCCGGTCAGGGCTGTAGGGACGGCGGGTGTACCCATAGCCTTTCACGCACAGTCCGCCGCGGGTGAAGGTCGACTCGGGTGCACCCTCGATGAATTGAACCACCCCGTCCTTGACAAAGGTTTTAATGGAGCAGGTGTCGTAGCAGTTCCGGGGGCAGGCGTTGCGAAAAACTTCATAGCCGCCTGCGTCGTAGACGGTTTCCTGAGCCCCTGATTTCAGCGGGCGAAGCAGTCCGCAGGGCAAGCCGGCCATCGCCCCGGCCGCCAGAAGGCACTTGAGAAACTTTCTCCTGGACAGCGGAAAAATTTGTCGACTTGCTGCGAAAAAGGCGTTAAATTTACGAATCGGTTCCTACCAGGAACCTTTCGAGGCCTTGACGAAACAAAGGATGCAGAGTGTCTTCACAATTTTTCCCCGACTCATGGAGCGCAGAAGTCCGTTTGGCAGGCACCTTGTTTGGCGGCGAACAGGCCATGATTTCCATCGGGCGCGGGATGATGAGCACCCCCCGGTTGCTGATTATCGATGAACCACCTCTTGGGCTGGCGCCGACTCTGGTAAACGAAAATTTTAAAGTTATCCGGACATTGAAAAGATACTGAAAAATGAGTGAGAGTTACCGTCATGAGCCACACTCACGATTTAAACCTATATCTGGAACCTACCTATTTTATTGACAGCACCTCACCAGCGATTATCGCTTATTCAAACACGATTTGCCACGGGAAAGGCACCGACCTTGACAGGGCCATAGCCCTGTTTTACGGCGTTCGAGATGGCATTCGTTATGATCCTTACAGCATTGAGGACAAAAGAGAAGCTGTTCGGGCAAGTTCCGTATTAAAGAGAAAAGCTGGTTTCTGCGTTGCAAAAGCAGTTCTTTTGGCAGCAGTTC
>JBAPWQ010000191.1:0-11111 GCA_049283795.1 Desulfobacterales bacterium
TGCCGGAGGGAATCTGGATCAGCTCGACCCGGCCCTTGCCCCACTCGCCGACCGGTGCGATCCAGACGCTGGGCCGCTTGTCGAAACGGGCCTCCAGGTCCTGGTAGTGATCGAATTCGAGGTCGCGCTGCAGGAGGCCGAAGCCCTTGGGGTTGTGCAACTGGAAAGAGTTGTCCCGCAGCCGCTTGGGGTTGACCAGCGCGCGCCACAGGATTTCCCCGGTGCCGTCGGCAATCAACAGCCCGTCGGAATCGTGGATTTCGGGCCGGAAATCATCGACGGGCCGCTGGTTGGTGTTTTCCCCGTATAGAAACATGCTGGTCAGCGGGGCGATGCCGAGCTTGCCGACCTCCCTGCGCCGAAAGATCATCATCTCGACCTTGATCAGGGTCGCTTCGCCGGGTTGTACGGTGAATTTATAGGCCCCGGACAGGCTCACGCTGTCCAGCAGGGCGTAGATGACGATCTCCTTGGCTTTGGGCGCGGGCTTGACCAGCCAGTATTCCTTGAAGTAGGGAAACTCCTCGCCTGAATCCAGCGCCGTGTCGATCGCCAGGCCCCTGGCCGACAAGCCGTAGCCCATGTTCTTGCCGACCGCCCGAAAATAACTGGCGCCCAGGAAGACGGCCACCTCGTCGCGATAATCCTTGCGGTTGATCGGATAGTGCAGCCGGAAGCCGGCAAAACCCAGATTCTCCGGCAGCTTGGCCTTGAAGTCGTTGGCGCCGTAGTTGAAGAGTTCGGTCGAGAACAGGACCGGTTCGACGCCCCGGGCGTCAACGGCATTGATCTTCACGGGGCGGTCGTAAAAAAACCCCAGGTGGAAGAACTGGACCTCGAAGGGCAAATTGTCGGCGCGCCACAGTGATTTGTCGGGCTGGAAACGAATATCGCGCCATTGATCGTAGGTCGCTTTGAGTAAATAGTCGGGCACACTGCCGCGCGGGTCCTGAAACGGCTGCGCGGCTAGGTCCTTGGCCTTCGCTATCACCTTCTCGAATTTAAAAGCCGGTTCGGCCGGCGGTTTGGGTGCGGCAAAAACATCGAGGGCGGCCGTTACGACCACAACAATAACAAATGCCCACCGCGCCGTTCGAGGGCGGCGCCGGGTCCCGGTGGACATCAGGCGACCCGCTCGAAATGCACATGCCCGTTTACCCATGAAAGAAATCCTTTCTCACGCTGCCACACGCCGGCATCACCCGCCAGGGGTGATGGGGGATCGAAAACAGCCGCGTAGCCGTTGGGGGCCCAGGGTGATCGCTGGGGAATCGAAAAACAACAAACGGTTGAGATTATGATAAAAGCTTAAAAAAACCGCCCCATAACCTTTCCTTATAGAACAACCAAAAAATCGTGTAAACAGCTATCGAATTTATGGCCCCGGCGCGCACGCCGGTTTTTAAGGTGATTGTCCCTTGCGGCCGCACGGCGACCATACTATAAGAAGTGGCGCGCTGTCCGTCCAGAGGGGGAAGAACACGGTGCGGGGCAATATCGGATAGAAAGAAAGGATACGTGATGGGGGGACGTCGACGGTGGTTTTTGGGTGTTTTGACCGGGCTGTTGATTTTGCCGGCGGCACTGCCGCATGTTTACCGGCTGACGGCGGCCGAGTGCCAATTGGTCAGGATCTTCGGTGAAAATGGTGCGGCGGGCGATCAGATCCAGGTTGCGCCGGCCGAGGTGGCCATCCCGCCGGACACCTGCGTCGTCTGGATCAACTGGGTCCAGGGGCCGCCGGCGCGGGTCATCTTCCGGCAAGACGCCGCAGCCTGCCGGTCGGCGACCCAGTCACCGTCGGGCTTCACCGAAAAAGACACCTTTTATACCACGGGTTTTCTGCCGCGCGGCGGAACCGCCAGCCTGACCTTCGTCAAAAAAGGGAAATTCCGTTACAAGATCGAAATTCCCGATGCATCCGGCCTCAGCCTGAGCCTGCCCGTCGGCCGGATCGTCGCCGAGGGGCTCCTGGTCGTCGAATAACGGCAACCGGTCGACACGGCGACCGGGGACGCCGGCCGTGGCGGCAGGGCTCGAAGCCCGCGGTCAAACGGCGATTGCCAGCCTGATCTCCCTTAGAAGACGGTAAAGGTTTTTTCGCCCGAAGCATGCGGGATCAAGTTCGGGGAGGCGCCGTCAACGGCGGCAGGGGTTTAAAACTGCTGCGGAAAGAGGAGGCGCTCGACCAGCTCGCAGAGAATGTGGGCCATGATCAGGTGGGTCTCCTGGATGCGGGCGGTCGAATCGGAGTCCACGGTCAACGCCACATCGGTCATCGCCGCCAGGCGGCCGCCGCGGCCGGTCATGCCGATCGTGGCCATCTTCCTTTCCCCGGCCGCTGCAATGGCCTTCAGGACATTCGCCGAATTGCCGCTGGTGCTGATTCCCCAGGCGACATCGCCTTTGCGGCCCAGGGCGCGGACCTGTTTGGAAAAGATATCCTCAAAGCAATAGTCGTTGGCGATGCTGGTGAGAATCGACGTGTCGGTCGTCAGGGCGATGGCCGCCAGGGGCGGGCGTTCGATGCCGAAACGGTTGACGAATTCGGCCGCGATGTGCTGGGCGTCGGCCGCGCTGCCGCCGTTGCCGAAAATGAGCACCCGTCCGCCCGCTGTCAGGCATTCGGCCAGGCAGTGGCCGCCGGCTTCGAGCCGGCCCAGGTTTTCCTTTACGGAACGGTCTTTGACTGCCAGGCTTTCGGCCAGGATGGAACGGATCAGGGTTTCCATGGCGGTCAGGAGGCGATGTCCAGCAAGCGGTTCTCCACTTCGGCGAGTTGCGCCGCGGAATCACAGCCCAGGGCTTCGGCCGCGCGAAATGCGTCCCGGGCCTCTACCAGCTGGTCCTGCTTTAAACAAAGGCATCCGAGGCGATGGTGGAAGAGACCGTTTTGCGGAGCGATAGCGGTGCTGTGACGGCAATACAGCGTGGCGATATCGGTGTTCTGGCCCAGCGCATGATAGAGCCAGCCCAGCCCGGAAAGGGCGGCGGCATCATTGGCGTTGAGCCGCAGCGATTTCTTGTAGGCCGCAACGGCGTCTCCGGTCAGGTCCAGGGCGGCGTAGCATTCGCCCAGCAGGCAGTGGACGGTGCTCGACTGCGGCCACGTGGCGGCGGCGTTTTCGAGATAGACGCGGGCCAGGCCGGGCTGGCCGTCCTCGAGGTAGAGTTTGCCCAGTTGCAGCCTGACCTCGAAGAGGTTGTGCGGCCGGTTGTCGACTTCGAGCAGGTGCGCGCGGGCCTTGTCCCTTTCGTCCAGCAACAGGTGCACCAGGCCGGCATTATAGTGGGCCAGGGCCTCAGCGGCATCCAGGGCCATCGCCTCCTTGAACCGGGCCATGGCCTGTGTGAATTCGCCGGTCACGCCGTAGCAGACGCCCAGGCTGTTGTGCAGGTTCGCGTTGGCCGGATCGAGCCGGAGCGCCGTTTCGTATTCCTCGATGGCCTTCTGGTACTCGCCCTGGTCGTAGAGGCTGTCGCCGCTGATGTTGAGGCTGATGGCATCGAAGGCGACCCGGCTGCCGGGCCCGAAAAACTTGGCGTGCTCGAGGGCCTTGCGGGCATTCTCGAGAATGGCCTCCCTGGGAAAATCGAGGGTCGGGAAAAAGGCCATGCCGATCGTGACGGTTGCACCGGAGGCCTCCGCCACGGTTTTTTCGATCGTCTTCAGCGGTGCCACCGCCGTGGACGGGGTGCCGCCGGGCAGAAAGTATCCGAAGGTCGTTGAATCGAGCAACCCCCACAGGCCGGATGCCGATCGGCAAGCGGTTTCCAGGGCGCGGGCCAGCGTGATGGGCACGGCCGGATCGCGTTCGGCGGCCGGGGGATGGTCCGCGGGTCGGTCGGCGTCGATTTGAATCACCGCGGTCGCGAATTCGGGAACCTCTTCCAGTCGGCTCATGGCGCGGACCAGGAGGGACTTGCCGCCGAGAAGATGGGGAAAGGCCCGCCGCAGGGCTTCGGCGGTTCCGTCGGCTTCGCCGGCGCCGGACGCCCGGGGCACGGCGTCGGAGCGGGCCTTGGACAGCAGGAAGTTGCGGGCTGTGCGGGTGCCGCACCCGTTTCGATTCGGTTCCGGGGTCATCGTCATTCCTTTAGCAGTGTGTCGAAAGCACTGCGGACGATTTCCAACTGGTCGTCCTGCAGGGTCCGCACGTCCATGATGTACCGGTCATCCTCGATTCTGCCGATGATCGGGGGTGAATTCAGGCGCAGGCTTTTTTCGATGGCATTGGCGGAGAGACCCTCGATTTTAACCCCCAGGCCCTTGCTGGGCAGTTCCAGCAGCGGCAGGGTGCCGCCGCCGGGCTTCGAGACGACATCCAGCACCGCGACCGTCATTTTGTCCTGCGCGGCGGCGTCCAGCATCTCCTTCAGGCGCACGGCCTTTTCCAACAAAATCGCCATTGGCTGCAGCATCATGCGCAGGGTGGGAACCGCCCGCACCGCCGTCTCTTCATCCCGGTACAGCCGCAAGGTGCTCTCGAGCGCGGCCAGCGTCAGCTTGTCGATCCGCAGCGCGCGGGTGATCGGGTTTTTTTTAATGCGCTCGATGAACGGTTTCTTGCCGACAATCAGGCCGGCCTGCGGACCGCCCAGAAGCTTGTCCCCGCTGAAGGTGATGATATCGACCCCGGCGGCCACCGATTCCTGCACCGTCGGCTCTTTCAACAGGCCGTAGCGGGAGAAGTCGATGAAGGTCCCGCTGCCCAGGTCCTCCATGACCGCAATGCGGTGGCGGTGCCCCAGGGTGACCAGGTCCCTGAGCGGGACCGCGGACGAAAAGCCGACGATGCTGTAGTTGCTTTGATGGACCTTGAGCAGCAGGGCGGTCTGTTCGTCGATCGCAGTCTCGTAATCCGCCAGGTGCGTGCGGTTGGTGGTGCCGACTTCGCACAGGATGCCCCCGCTCTTGGCCATGACGTCCGGGATGCGGAAAGACCCGCCGATTTCGACCAGTTCGCCGCGCGAGACGATGACCTTTTTACCGGCCGCCAGCGTCTCCAGCGCCAGCAGGACCGCTCCGGCGTTGTTGTTAACCACCATGGCCGATTCGGCGCCGCTTATTTCACAGACGATATCTTCGACATTGGCATAGCGGGAACCCCGGCGGCCTGCGCCGAGATCGAACTCCAGGTTCGAATAGCGGCGGCCGATTGCGCAAAGGTGATCGAGGGCGGCGTCCGCCAGCAGCGAGCGGCCCAGATTGGTATGGATGACGATGCCGGTGACGTTGACGACTGTCCGCAGGTTCAGTGCCAGCGCCTGCCGGACGAGGTCCTTGACGCCGGCCACAATCGCCGGATCGGCCACAAGCTCCGCGATGCGGGCGGGCTTCTGCGCGATGATCTGTTGCCGGCGCCCGTCCAGGCACGATCGGATGGAACGGGTGAGGACCGACCGGGGAACGTCTTCAAAAAACGGGTCGGATTTTGCCAGTTCGAGGACGTGATCGACGCCGGGCAGATTCCGCAAGCCCTCTTTTTGATCCTGGTTTAGATGCATGATCTTTTTGCGGCGGCTTGGCGTGGATGTCTCATGTACCGGGCACCGCGTCGTTTTGCGGGTCGGATTCGAACAGGCTCTGCGGGATGAGATCGACCATCTGGGCGAGATTGCCGGGCCCCAGGCCGACTTTCTGCAGACGCGAATCGATCGCTCCGCTGCTCATTCCTTCAAGTTCGAGACCGGTATTGAACCGGGCCATGAGAAGATCGGCCAGAAAGACGATATGGGCCAGCTCGGCATGATGCGGCGATTTTTCGGGTTCGTGGTGATGCGCGATCGTGGCGGCCAGGGATTCCGGGAAAGCCCACATGTCGGCCAGGGTGCGGCCGACGGCGGTGTGGTCGATGCCGAAAACCTCTCTTTCGAGCCCGAGCGAGTAGGCTTCCTCGCAATTCATCTTGCGGTAAAAGAGCGGAAAGGCGCCGGCCACGAACTGGTCGAGCACCACCTTGCCGATATCGTGCAGCAGCCCGGCCGTATAAGCCGTCGACAAGGGCGCCTTGCCGGTGAAGTGGGCGATTTTTTCGGCGGTCAGGGCCGTGCCGACGGCATGATGGAACAGGCCGCCGCGGCACAGCGAATAGCCATTGCCGGCGGCGGAAAAATATTCATTGACGGCGGCCGATATGATCATTTTGACGAACAGGTTCTCGCCGAGAAAAACCAGCGCATGATCCAGCGAGTCGATTTTGTTCTTCTTGGCGAACATCGCCGAGTTGCAGAGCTGCAGGGTTCGGGCGCTTAAGACCTGGTCTTTCTTGATCTCTTCGGCGATTGGCCGGATGTCCTCGGCGCCCGCATCGAGCATGTGCAGGATTTTCAGGGCCACCTGCGGTATCGGCTTGATCTTCTCGGTGGTCAGCTGGATTTCGGCGGGGTCGGGCAGGCGGCCGGGTCCCCCGGCGAGGCTTTTTTCCTGTCCCAGGGGTTCGATGCGATACGACCAGTTCTCCAGGTCGAGGCGCAGGCTGCAGGTGAAAAACCCGCCGGTTTCCGAGTGCACGACCGGAATGCCTTCGGCCGCCAGGATCGACTCGACCAGCTCGGCCGTGCGGCCGCCGATGTTGAGGTCCAGGTCGGCGGCGCTCAGGGGGCCGACCAGCGCGCCACCGGCGATCACCGCCGACAGTTGTCTGCGGACGGCACCGGCTTCGTCCAGGGCCGCCAGAAAAAAGGGCATGCCGGTCGTGGCGTAGCGGGTGTCGGCCTGCTCTCCGGCGCTGCCGGCCGGTTCGGGCAGCAGCAGGTGAATCAGGCCGCCGACGCCGCTGACAGCATCGAACACGGCCACGCCGACGCAGGTCCCGAGAAAGGCCTGCAGCAGGACCGGCCCGGAGCGTCCCACCCAGTACCCGCCCGAGGGAATCGTTTGTTTCGGCAGTGAAAAACTCATGTGCAGAGCATCCTGACAGAGGAAAGCGGTGGTCTTCACGGAGATGAGAACACCCTTCTTTTATACCATTCAAAAGTACTTCAATTCAATAGATTTCTGCCTTTCAACGGGATGGTCTTACGAAAGCGCTTTGTCTGATTGTCGATTTCGGCTATGGTGGGACGGGTTACAACGTGTATTTGGTGTTTTGTGTTTGGTAATGCTGCCGTAGGGGCGCCCCTCGTGGGTGCCCGGTCGATAATGAGTCCCGATGTTCGGCTTTATATGAATCGTTACGGGTTGCGGGTTACGAGGGGTGTTCGGTGTTTGGTATGTGGTGTGTCGGGTACCAAATGAATCAAATACGGCATCTATATCTTTGAGATTTGGAGCGTTTAGCGTTCCTTCTTGCCAGTTTCAAGTTTCCAGTTTCCATGGAGGAGTAAGGCGATGGACAGTCGAATTATCCTGCCGCTCGATCACGTCGGGTGGGACCAAGCGCGTGAGATCATGCGCCGGACCGCGGGCCGGGTGTGGGGGTATAAAATACGGCGCAGCGTGCTCGAGCGCGGCCTGACGGTCCTGGACGAGATCCGGCGTCACGGGCGGGTTATGCTCGATTTCAAGCTCTACGACATCCCGAGCGCCATGACGGAATCCCTGGCGCTGCACCTGGCGGCCGGGGCCGACATCACGACAGTTCACTGCACCTCCGGCTACGATCCGGCCGCCCACGGGCTCACAAAGAAAGGCATCGCCGGCGTCACGATCCTGACATCGCTGGGCGAAAAGGATTTCAGGCGCTATTACCGGGGCGGAAGCCTGCCGGAGATGGTGGCGCAGATGGCCGCAGAGGCCGTCGGCCGCTATGCCTATCTCGTGTGTTCGGCGGCGGACCTGATGGCGATCCGCGCCCTCGACATCCAAAAGATCTGCCCCGGCATCCGGCCGGGCTGGTACCGGCAAGGCGACGACCAGCAGCGGACGGCCACGCCGGCCGAAGCGATCGCGCAGGGCGCCGACCTTCTGGTCATCGGCCGCCCGCTGCTCGGCGCCGCGGACATCGTTGCCGCAATCGAGAATACGAACGCGGAAATCGAGCAGGCCCTTTCAAACGGGTAACCACCAACCAAAAAAGAGATGGCGGAGGGCAGATGGCAGACGGCAAACGGCAGACGGCAGACGGCAGACGGCAGAAGGGAAAAGGGCAAAGGTCAATGGTAGGGTGAAGGGTGAAGGGTAAAAGGCGAAAGGCGAAAGGCAAAGGGCAAAAGGCGAAAGGTAAAAGGCGAAGGGCGGAGGGCAGATGACGGACGACAGATGGCGAAGGGCGGAGGGCGAAAGAAAGGAGGGTCCAAGGTTTAAGGTGAAAGGTATAGGGTGAAGGGCGAAGGGTAATAGGCGAAAGGCAAAGGGCCAGAGGCTAATGGTAAATTTAAAAATTATAAATATATCAAGTGTTTATTTTACTAAAACGATAAAATACTTTAACGGATTGAATGGACCAAACGGTCGTAACTGGTTAAACCGGCTAACCGGCTAAACCGTTCAGCCGCTGTCCAGCACCGTTCCACAGGGCTTCTCGGGCCAGGCGCCCAGTTTGTCGCGGACCGCGCGGGCCAGTTTGAACCCCAGCAGCTTGTATATCAGTTTGGCCACGGCGAAGGGTGAATTCAGATCGTTCGGCGCGCAGGAGAGTTCCACGACGTCGAAGGCGATCACGTTCCTGCGCTCGATTATCTTTTGTAGCAGGGCCAGGGCCTCGTCCCAGGTGAAGCCGCCCGGCTCGGGCGTGCCGGTGCTGCGGATGACGCTCCAGTCGAAAGCATCGACGTCGATGGTCAAAAAAACCGGGTCCGGCAGCCGGGCGAGGGCCGCATCGATGTCGAACGCACCGGCGCGGTAAGCGGACATGGTGCACAGGGCCAGCTTTTCCCGTTCGACGCGCCGCGCCTCTTCGCCGGATATGCTGCGGATACCCAGCTGCAGGGTGTCGGTGGTTGTCTCGCGGATGCGCGCCATGGCGCAGGCGTGGCTGAAGCGGCTGTTCCCGTAACTCTCCCTGAGATCGGCGTGCGCGTCGAGCTGGATCACCGACAGGGCACCGTGTACCGCTTTGAGCGCGCGCGCCAACGGGCTGCTGATCGAGTGGTCGCCGCCGATCGACACGATGAACTTATGACGATCGAGCAGGTCCCGGAACATGCGGTAGGCCGCCGCCTGCACGCCGGCGGCATCTGCCGGTAGGTGCGGCGGCAAAATGGTGGCGATACCCATTTTATAAGGTTCGGCCCCGAGCACCTCATCGTAGAACTCCAGCTGATGCGATGCCGCGATGACGGCCGCGGGGGCTCCGGCCGTGCCCGCGCCGTAGCTCACGCCGCCCTCGTAAGGCAGCGGCAGGATCACGGCGGCGGCCGTTTCAAAGGCGGTGAATTCGGGATCGGGATCGAGAAACGGCTGCGGATCGGGAGTCAACGGGCCTGCTCCAACTTTTCGGCGCAGCGCGGCAACTGCGCGGCAATCCGCTTGGGGGGGCGCGGGGGACACTTCGCCAGCACATACGCTGCCAGAAGCGGGAAAATGACGCTGTACTCGCCCCAGATCTGGACCATCTTGTCTTCATCGACCTTGCGGTATTTGCCCCAGGTTACCGCTTCGCTGAAGGTGCAGCCCGACAGGCTGCCCTCGCGCTCGATGGCCGTGCCGATCTGGAGTCCGCGGTCGGCGCCCTCGAAATCGATGCCCAGGATCTGGCTGATGGTGGGGCTGGTCTGCTGAATGAAGTTCTTGGGCCCCCCCCCGCCCAGTTCGATGAAACCCGTTTGGGCGGTGGCGAACACGATGGCGGCCGAATCGAAGATATCCTTTTGGGCCGACAGGCTAACCGGCAGGCCGGTGCGATCGGTCAAGACCAGGTTCATGGCGATCGAGTGGTTGGCCAGCGAGTCCCAGAAGATAGGCACGTCGTTGCGGGCGGCGGCGACGACGAAGCTGCGCTGCGGGTATTTGGCGGTCTGGGCGACCCACTGGCCCAGGGACCGGTTGAATTCCCAGCTGGACAGCGCCCTGCCCGAGAGCTGCGGGTAACATTCCCGGACGAAGCGCCGGATGAGGGCGTCCTGCGCTTCCAGGGTTTCTTTCTCGCGGATGCCGATGTCGTAGATGCGGGTGTCGCCGTGGCGCCGGAGCGCGTTGTCGTCCCAGTTCGGCGACACGGCCTTGACCGGCAGGTCGAAGGCAAAATGGAGGTCGTGGTAGACCTGGGCGCCGGTCGAACAGATGACATCGATGACACCGGCCTCGATCAGCGAGGTGATCATGCCGCCCATGCCGCCGGCAACCCCGGCGCCCGCGATCCCGAGCCAGATGACGTCGTTGTCGGCGACCATGCGCTCCAGCAGCCGCGCGCCGCGATGCACGTTGCGGGCCTCGAAGGATGTCCGGCCGAGCACCTCGATCAGGTCGACGACCGACATGCCGGTGGCCAGGGCAGGGGGCACGATAGCGGGATGATCCTTGAACAGCGACTGGTGGGGCATGAAAAGAGGTCCTTATAGGGAGGGTTAGCCGGTTTGCCCGTTACCCGTTTGACGGTTGGCCGGTATGTCGGTCAGCTGGCCGATTCATCAAACGAACAAACGGGCCAACGGGCTAACCGGCTCAACCGATTCAGGTCATCAGCATCACCGCACAGGCGATGACCGTCGTCCAGAGGCCGTTTTTGTGGCCGCGGGCCGACTGGGCGACGCTGCGGGTGACGAACAGGCGCTGGCCGACCTTGTAGACCTGCTTGCGCTCGTCCCAGGCCACATCCGGATCGAGTTCGATTCCCAGCGTCGAGGCCAGCATGGTTGCCGCCAGGTCTTCGGCGAAGTCGGCCGACTTTTTCATGGTTTCGCCGAAGGCGTGGTGCTCGGAGATGTACCCGTACTGATCGTGGTTTTTGGGTCGTGCCAGGCCGACGGCGGCCGACACCTGGCGGTTGGGCTCGTCGGTTCCCTCGCGCGCCAGAACGACGAAGGTGATCTGGCCCGGCTTGAGTTCTTCGATGCCGGTTTCGCGCGAGATGATCTTGCAGTCGGGCGGGAAAATACTCGAAACATAGACCAGGTTGCACTTTTCGATTCCGGCGTTGCGCAGCGCCAGCTCGAAGCTCTGGAGCTTGTTGCGATGGTAGCCGAGGCCCTTGGTGAAAAACATTCGTTTGGGGATTAACTTGTCCAAT
>JBAPWQ010000192.1:0-24753 GCA_049283795.1 Desulfobacterales bacterium
CCACAGGAAATATTGGGTACGGAAAAAGTTTGTTTGGACATTTTGTTCTCTCCTGTCGTTTCTTCTGAAAAAACTTACATCTTTTGATATAGTTAATATCGAACCAAGCAAAGTCAAATGAAACAGCTGATCGACAAGATGACGGCCCGGCTCTTCACCCGCTTTCCGGCGCTGCTGACCAGATGGGCCCGCAAGGCGCGTATTTTGAGCTTTTCTGCGACCCCGTGGACTCCGTTTAGCCGGAGCATCGATAAAAGTCGCCTGGCCCTGGTCACCACCGGCGGCGTTCACTTGAAAAGTCAGGCGCCCTTCGACATGAGCGATTCGCTGGGTGATCCGTCGTTTCGCGAAATCCCCTCCGGGGCCGATCCGGCCGCGCTGGTCATCACCCACAACTACTTCGACCACCGCGATGCGGATAAGGATATCGGCATTCTTTTCCCCGTCGAGGGTGTGATGTTGCTGGAGCGCTTCGGTGAAATCGGGCGGGTGAATCACCGGCATTTTTCTTTCATGGGCCACATCCGGGGCCGCAAGATCGAGTCTCTTCTTAAAACGAGTGCGCCCGAGGTCGCCGCCAGTCTGCGCCGGGACAAGGTCGACATTGTGCTGCTCACGCCGGCCTGAGGCCTGTGCAACCAGTCCGTCGGACTGATCCAGCGCGAGATCGAAGCGGCCGGCATCGCCACGGTCTCGATCTCGCTGTCCCTGGAAATTTCTTCGAAGATCAAGCCCCCGCGCGCGCTCTACCCGCACATGCCGCTGGGTCACCCGCTCGGATTTCCGCATCAGCGGTTCCGGCAGCTTCAGATCCTGCGCCTGCTCCTGAAGTGCCTCGAGGACATCCAGACGCCGGGCACCATCATCGACCTCGATTTGAAAACAAAGGACGATCCCCTCAGCGACTGCCCCCTCTGCCGGCTATAACAACGGGTTTCGGGAATAGTATCTGTCTGAAACCTCCCTCACCCGACGAGAATTGCGGCGAAGCGCACTTTCTGTGCGCCGCAGCCGAAAACCCGCCAAGATCCCGCCCGTGCAGGGACCGGCGGAAAAAAAGGCCCGGTAGGGCTGGACACTGAATGGCAAGCGATTGTCCGGCCATAAGCGGCGCGTGACATTGCCGGCTCGGAGCCCTATGTTTGTAAATAGACACCAAAAAAGGAGCGTATCCATGATAAACACCGCCGACACTGGCCGTATGACAATCGATCCGGTATGCAAAATGACGGTCGACCCGCAGCACAACCGGATTTTTTCAGTTTACAAAAAAAACCGGTTTTACTTCTGCGCCGACGCCTGCCGGAAAGCGTTCGTGGAAAATCCCGCGAAATACCTGGAAGATAAACCCGCGAAGCCGCCGGGGATCTGGCAACGGTATCTGACCCGGTTGAACAAAGCCACTGGCGGAAAGCCGCCGGCTTGCTGCGGATAACCGCACGTAATCTCTCCGCAAACCGTTTCGGCTCAACCACTAACTCCTTGTGAGCGACTCGATTCGCACGAGGTGGACAGCCCCTCACGTAAATAGGTCGAGGAATGCAGCCGAGCGGCTTGCCCGGATTTCCTGCGCGAGCCGAATTTCACCCACGCCCGAACTTCCCGCCTACGATCGATGCATGTCTAAAAAAACGGGTATTTCCTACCCGATCCAGGCGGCCGTGCGGATATTTTTAACCCGCTGCCACTGGCATAAAAAAAAATCGTCTACCCCTATGTTAAGGCTTATTTTCAATCTTTAAGATATTTTAATATAATATTTCATATACTTAGCGGAAAAGCGAATAGTTTTTTCATCGGCGGCGTCCTGGCAAAGCGAAACGGCATGGAAAATGCTCTTAGCCTGGTGGGGTCACCAAACATCCATAAATTTTACAGCAAAGGAGCTTAGTGATGAAAACCTGGTACAAAATGACGTTTTACCTTGCAGCAGTAGGTGTTCTAATCCTTATTGGTTCAGGAATGACGGCCTTCGCCGATCGGAGAATGGCTTACGGACCGGATGACCGATGTCCTGGCTATGCGGGCAATTTGAGCGATGAGGAACTGAAAGCCGTCCAGCAGGAGCGCCAAAGATTTTTCGATGAAACCCGGGACCTGCGGCAGGACATTCGTCAGAAACAGTTGGAGCTGCAAAGCGAACTCGCAAAAAAGAACCCCGATACTCAAAAAGCCGCTGCGCTTCAGAAGGAAATCTCCGATTTCGAACAGCAGTTCGACCAAAAGCGGCTTGACCACATGATGAAAATGAAAAAAATCGATCCCGAGATGGGGTGGATGGGCGGCCGGGGTCGCGAGAACCGGGGTGAAGACGGTGATTGCCCAAATTACGGCCGGCACATGGGAAGAGGATATGGGGCCGGCATGCGGGGCTCCGCAATGATGGGACCGGGAATGATGAACGATGTTGATGGAGACTGGAATTGCCCCAATAGCGGTCGCTCGATGGGTCCCGGTCGCGGTTACGGCCGGATGGGCGCGGACATGGGAACCGGAATGCTAATGGGGCGCGGCACCGGTATGGGTCCCGGAATGATGGGCGGCGGATACGGGAGTGGAGCCAAATCGATGGGACGCGCGCCGGTTCAGGGCGACATCGGCCCGGGTGCCGGTCGGCTGGAAACCCCGCTCAAAGAAGAGGGTGCCCGCCAAATCGTTGAAAATTACCTTCAATCGACCCGCAATCCCAACCTGAAGCTCGGCAAGATCTCCGAACAGGGAGATGCCTTCGAAGCCGATATCGTCACCAAGGACGGCTCCCTGGTAGACAAGCTTCTTGTCGACAAATCCACCGGATGGATGCATCCGGCCAATCAGTAGGCTCACCGGACAGGTGACGGAAGGCAGGCGCAAATGGCGATCGACAGAAGAGATTTTCTAAAAGCGGCGGCAGGCGCCGCCCTCGGGGCCTGTCTGCCGGCCGGCTTCTTCCCAAAAGCCGCGGTCGCCATTGCCAAGCCTGTGCGCGAATTCCACTTCTCCGCTTCTTTGGCCAAGGTCCACCTCGGCAGCGGACCCGAATTTACGGCCTGGACCTACAATGGTCGCGTTCCGGGCCCGGAAATCAGGGTAAAGGCGGGAGACATCGTGCGGGTGGTGCTGCGTAACTACCTGCCCGAGCCAACCACGATTCACTGGCACGGCATTCCCCTCCAGAATGCCATGGATGGCGTGCCCGGCATCACCCAGCCGCCGGTCGATCCTGGCGCCGCCTTCGTCTACGAATTCGAGGCCGCGATACCCGGCAGTTTCCTGTATCACTCCCATGTCCGCTATCAGCTCGATCAAGGCCTCTACGGGCCGTTGATCATAGAGCCGGCCAGACCGGAGGAGTCCTACGACCGCGACTACACGCTGGTGCTGGAAGACTGGGTCATGCGGGACGGCGGCGGCGGGGCCGTCACCAAACGGCGCCCGCCCACGGGCATGATGTCCGGCATGATGGGCCGTGGGCGGTCTTCCGGAGGTGATCAGGCCCCGCTATGGGAGCCGGTCTACGACGGGTACGCCGTCAACGGCAGGATCTATCCGGCGACGGAATCCTTGGCTGTCAAAAAGGGCGAGCGAATCAAGCTGCGCCTGATCAACGCCTCGTCGGCAACGATCTACCATCTGCGGCTGGCCGGTCACGACCTCACCATCACCCATGCCGACGGCAATCCGATCCGGCCCGTGGTTACCGATGTTCTGCGCATCGGCATGGGCGAGCGCTATGACGTGGTTTTCGCGGCCGACAATCCGGGCCACTGGCTGCTGGCGGCGGCCGATACCGGGCTCGGGGAAGACCGGCTGCGGGTGCCGATTATTTACAAGGGTACCACCTCCAGTGCCGCCGTGGCGCCGCGCTTCGATCGAGGGCTGCGCCTGGCTTCCTATCCGGACTTCGCCGCCCGCAACGCGGATAATGATCCCGGCTTCGATCCCGATCGCATGTATCATCAGGTGCTCGGCGGCGGCATGCACACCGATCTCTGGACTATCAACGGACGCACCTACCCCACGGCTGAAACCCTTTTGGTCGCCCCGGGCGAGAGGGTGCGCCTGGCTTACGGCAACCGCAGCATGATGCCGCATCCGATGCACCTGCACGGCCACTTCTTCAGAGTGGTCAACCGGTCGCTGCCCCGCGAGCAGTGGGCGCTCAAGGACACGATCATCGTGGACCCGATGCAGCGCATCGACGTGGAGTTCACGGCCGACAACCCCGGCCGCTGGTTTCATCACTGCCACAACCTCTACCACATGGAGGCCGGCATGGCCAACGTGGTCGCCTACCGGGAGCCCGTCCGCCCGGTAAAATTTTAAGGCAGGTGCCAATGACCAGCCTATCGACAAAAAAGATTAGGAGAATCAGCCAGTTCCCGACCCAGCCCTGGCTTTGACCTCGGGTCCCGGATCGGCTATAATGCGGCAAGATATACAAATCAAAGGAAATATCGACCTTGTCGCATTCGAGCAGCGCCAGCGGTACCGGCTCCGGCCCGTTTTTCAGATCCGTATTGATCGGACTGGCCGTGGCGCAGCTGCTGGCGACGGCCCAGGTTTTCTTCTCCACCCGTCACCTGCACGCCGAAATTCTGGCGCTGCACCAGGCGGGCTACCTCGAAATCCCCACCCTTGCGGTTCTGCAACGTCCGGGGGCCATCGCACCGGCGGTTTTCGGCGGCCTGTTCTTCACCCTGAGCATCGGCGCGGGCCTCACCCTGGCAACGATCGGCGCTTGCTGGGTCTGGCAGACCCTGGCGCGGCACAACCGCTTGGTCCTGATCCTGCTGACGCTCCTCTGGGCGGGCAGCCTGGTCCTGATTAACCTCAATGGCCTGAATGTCTTTGCCTCGCTTTATTTTACGCTGGTGCCGGCGGCCGTGGCCCTGAGCCAGGTTCGCCGGCCGACGAAGGTTTCCGATAGCGAAAACGGCCTCAGGTGGCTGGTTCCCCTCTGGCCGCTGGCTCTTCTGGCAATGCTCTGGGGATCACAGGCAGACAGCCGTCTTTTTGTCGACATCCGGGACTATCTTCTCTTGTCCAATCCGCTCGGCCGCTCCATCAACGATTTCTACTATCGCTACACCCTCTATGCGGCTGAGGTGTTCAAGTCCCTGGACCAGAAGCTTCAACGACCCTGCCGGATCGGCACGTTTCATCCGCCGCCGCTCTATCGGCGGCTGGAAATTCAGCTGCGACACCGTGATTACCTGGCCCTGAAAAATGACGGCCCCGTCGTGGTGCGGGTCGAACAAAACGGTGAGGGCCTTGTGTGGCTCGATCGGGAAAAGCCGGTGCTGAAGGTGCCGGCCGCCTCTTTTTTCGCGAATCCCGCCGCCGTGCTCTCGGCGCTTTCCGAGAAAACCGATCGATCGGCGTATTTTCGGCGGTTCACTTTCTTCGGCATTTTGTTCGCCTTCCCGATATTGCTCTATAGCGGTGTTTACGGCGCATTTAAGCACGTAGGCGGCTTTTTCCTGCGCCCTTCGCACGCGGCCCTTTTCTCCGCCAGCCTCTGTTTTCTGGTGGGCGCCCTGTTCCTGGTGCCCGTTTCTTCCGGAAACCGCCGACCGGTCACCGCCGAAAATCTCGCGGCGGCCATCGGCGCCCCGGACTGGCGCGAGCGCGTGGCGGCCCTCAAGCTGATCGAGAAGTCAAAACTGGAAATCGCCGCCTTTCCTTCCTACAGGGATCTGCTCGCCAGCCGGCATCTGCCGGAGCGCTACTGGCTGGCACGCGCCTTGGCGGTCAGCCGTGACGGCCGCACGATCGCAGATGTCGTGAAGCTGGCCCGCGATCCGCATCCCAACGTGATCTGCCAGGCCCTCCATGCTTTGGGGCAACGGCGAAGGCCCGAGACCGTGGACCTGATACGGGAAATTATCTCTTCCACGGACAGCTGGTATGTCCAGCGCTACGGATACATTGCCTTGAGGTCACTCGGATGGCGGCAGCCCCTGTCGAACTGAAAACTCTTCTGCTCAGTCTGCTGACTATCTCGACGGTAGAGGTCGTTTCCGCGAGCCTCATGCCGATCGGCACCCCGAACCCGCTGATGGTCACCGCTGCGGTAAGACTCCTGGAGCTTGGGCTCATGGCGGCGATCCTTCTTTATTCGGACCGGGGGCTGGCGGCGGTCGGCCTGTCAAAAGCCACGGCCGCTCGCGGCCTTGTACGGGGACTTGTCTGGGCCGGCGGGTTCGGGTGTGTTGCGGCCGCAGGCGCCGGAGTCCTCTTTCTGTGGGGATTCAACCTCTTGCAATTGATCCATGCTCCCCTGCCGGCCGATACCTGCCGGGCCCTGCAGCTGTTTCTGGTCGGTGGAATCCTCGCGCCGGTGACCGAAGAAGTGTTCTTTCGCGGCATTCTCTACGGTTATTTCCGGCGCTGGGGTATTTTTCCGGCCCTTTTCATCAGCACCCTTGTCTTCGTTTTCCTGCACCCGATCACCTCCCCGGCCGTCACGCAGACCATCGGCGGCGTTCTCTTTGCCGCGGCCTACGAGATCGAAGGCAACCTTCTGGTGCCGATAACGATCCACGTTCTCGGAAACCTGGCGATTTTTTCGGTGGGGTTTTTATTTTGATTATCGGAATTCGGGCTTACCTTAACGAAGGCGCCGACCGGCGCCACCGATCTCACCCTTTATAACAAGGAGTCCTCGATATGAGAAAATTATCCATCGCGCTGCTGCTGACCGCCGCGCTGTCACTTGCCATAGGCGCCTGCTCTCTTGTGCCGCGCGCCAGCGCGGACGTGCCCCTGATGAGCGGGGACGAACTGAAGTCCAGGCTCGGCAGCCCGGACACCATCATCGTCGATGTCAGGGCCGGCAGCGACTGGACGGGCAGCGACCGAAAAATCCAGGGCGCCGTTCGCGGCGATCCCAAGGATTTCGACGCCTGGTCCGGCGCCTTGCCAAAAGCGGCGACGCTCGTGCTGTACTGCGCCTGACCCAATGAATACACGAGTGTCAGGATGGCACAGAGACTGTTGGCGGAAGGATACAAGAACGTCTATGCCCTCAAGGGCGGCTGGAATGAATGGGTGCGGGCGGGGTATCCGGTGGAGAAAAAGTGAACGAGTATTGCCGTTTAATTCAAAAGCCGGAATAATCGGAAATGAGCTGATTATTCCGGCTTTTTAACCGATAACGTTTAATCCCGCCTGAGCGGGAAACCGCTCAACCTGTATTTAATTACGGTAAATCCGTGTTTTGCTGGAGTTCGCAACTGTCCTCCGGGCAAAAGAGGTTCAACCACACGCCCTTGTCCTTATTGGCTCCGGCAGTACTTCCGGCCGCCGGAATGGTGATTTTGCCGTCGGCGCTGATGCAGGATTTGTCCGGACAGTTGATTTCAAGCCAAACACCCTGCTGTCCCGATGTCGCGGCCGCCTGTCTTTTATCCGATGGAAGCGCATCGACCTCTTCTTTTCTCAGGACACGAGCCTCCGGAAAAAAGAAGGTGAAACGCGCGCTGTTTTCTTGCATGGCCATTGTCTGGTCTCCTTTCTGTATGCTATTAGAGGGTCTTCACACCATGTCCGTTATTGAAACGGGCTTTAGCAAAAAATATAGGCGATTCGGATGAAGTCAACCCGGCAAGCCGTTCCCGGCGTCGATCGGAAGACCATTCGAAACAGCCCGGCTTTTCTGAAGAGGCGCCGTTTGGATTGCGGCCGCCACTTGGGGGAGGAATTCTCGTGAAGAAACCGATCTGCCATTGTTTTCAGTATACGGCCGAAGATGTCCGGCAGGATTTTCTTCGAAACGGCCGCTCGCTGATCATGGAAAAGATTCAGGCCACCAAGCGTCTCGGCGGCTGCCACTGCAGCGTCAATCACCCGCAAGGCCGCTGATGCCTGCCCGACGTCCGCCGGGTCGTGGACGCAGCCAAAGCGGCCCCGCAGGTAACCCCCTTGTTGCCTGGAAAAAATTAAGACGTTGCCAACGGCAAAGGGAAGCGACTGTAATGCATACACAAACAACCGATAGCACATCCGAAATCTTTTTCCTGCTCAATAGACATCATTAGAGCCCTGGTCAGCTCAACGGGCAAACGGGCTAAACCGGCTAACGGGCAAACGGACAAAACCTGAGGAAACACCGGTGCACGTCCATCTCGAAGACTTCGTCCCTTTCGTTTCCTGGATACGCGGTTACGGCAAGCGCTACATCAAGGCCGACCTCTTCGCCGGCCTGACGGTGGCGGTGGTGGCCGTCCCGCAATCGATGGCCTATGCCCTGATCGCCGGCCTACCAGTGCAGTACGGCCTGTACGCATCGATCGTGCCCACCATCATCGGGTGCCTGTGGGGCAGTTCGGCGCACCTGATCACCGGCCCGACGACCGCCGTGTCCCTGGTCGTTTTCAGCTCGCTCGGTCCCCTTGCCCGCCCCGACACGGCCGCCTACCTCGAACTGGCATTTTTCCTGGCCTTGCTGGTCGGCATCATCCAGATCGGCATGGGACTTGCCCGGGTGGGGGCGCTGCTCAATTTCGTCTCCCACGCCGTGCTGCTGGGATTCACGGCCGGCGCGGCCGTGCTCATCGCCTTCAAACAGCTTCCGGGGCTGCTCGGCATCAAGATCGCCAAGACCAGCGTCTTCTACGAGCACCTCTACAATGTGGTCACCCACCTGCACCAGACCGGGCTGATCACCCTGGGACTGGGGCTCGTCACGATCGTCGTCATTCTGGCCGTCAAGCGCATCCGGCCGAACTGGCCAGGAACCCTGATCGCCATGGTGCTGGTGGGAACCCTGGTGAGCGTCTTCGGCCTTGACGGGCGCGGCATCGCCGTGGTGGGGGCGATCCCGCGCAGCCTGCCGCCGTTCAGCGTGCCGGAAATCGAAGAATTGACCCAAATCGGCCAATTGGTGCCTGGGGCGCTGGCGATCGCCATTCTGGGCCTGGTCGAAGCCGTGTCCATTGCCAAGTCGATCGCCGACCAGACCCGGCAGCGGCTCAACGTCAACCGCGAATTCATCGGGCAGGGCCTGGCCAACGTGGCCGCGTCCCTGTTCAGCGGTTACCCCGGCAGCGGATCGTTCACGCGCTCGGCGGTCAACTTCAGGTCCGGTGGCAAAACCCCTGTCAGCGGGGTGATTTCCGGGCTGGCGGTCGCCGCAACGGTTTTGCTGGCGGCACCGCTGGCTGCCAAGCTGCCGATGTCCGCCCTGGCCGGCGTCCTGATCGTCGTGGCGTACGATATGATCCGCAAGGAAGACATCGTGCGCACCATCCGCGCCACCCGCAGCGATGCGGCCGTGCTGGTGATCACCTTCCTGTCCACGCTCCTGCTGAATATCGAGTTCGCGATTTATGTCGGCGTTCTCCTGTCGATCGGGCTGCACCTGGCCGCCACCTCCCACCCACGCATCCGATCGGTGGTGCCGGATCCCAAAACCACCAAGATGGCCGCGGCCGACTATGGCGAGACCTGCTGCCAGATGGACATTCTGGACATCGAAGGCTCGGTTTTTTTCGGTTCGGCCGCCTTTGTCATGGATGATCTTCAGCGGCGCCTGCGCAGCGCCCCGCACATCGCCAACGTCCTGATCCGCATGCACCGGGTCAACACCCTGGATGCCAGTGGCGTCCATGTTCTGGAACTCATGCAGGAGGAAGTTCGGCGGCGGGGCGGCGGGCTTTTTTTTTCCGGCATAAACCACAGGGTCTTCGAGGTATTCAAAAACTCGGGCATGTTGAAGGATATCGGCGAAACGCACATCCGCACGACCACCGGATCCGCCATCCGGCAGGCCATGCGGGAGTCTTTTTACCCGGAAGTGTGCGCCGCCTGTAAGTGGGTGATCTTCAGCGAGTGCCCCGATTTGAAAAAAGGCAACTGGGACATTTTCGGGCCGGGTGTCCAGGCCCGAGCTGACGACCCGCCGCCGTTCGTCAAATGCAAGACTCCGATCGACGCCCACGGCCGGGACACGGCGGCAGCGGCAAGGATCGCAGGAAGAGAGGCCGGAAGATGATCAAGCTGCTCGTTTATACCGATGGGAAACCGGCGTCCGGCGGCGCCCTGCTCTTCGCGGCCGCGTTGAAAAAACGGATAGGGGCCGAGGTGACCGTCATCACCATTCGCTCCGGCACGCACGCCACGGAAGAGCCGCCGCCGCTCGGCACGGATGTGGCCATAGTGACGACAGACGACAAGGCGCTGCTGCCCCGCGGGCTGCAGATCCTGGTCTCCGCCGCCGGCATCCTCGTACAGGAAGGCCTGCTCGCGCCCCTGACGCACATCAATATTCGCGACGTTTCCAACGGCCATCTGTTTGTCGCGAAAACGCCATCCGGCGAGCGGATCGCCTTCCGCGAATCCTTTGGTGCCTTTATCGAGTCGCTCAACCGCGAAGTCGATCAGAACGGCTGCAACCTGCTGGTCGTCTCCCCGCCACGGCGCGCCGGGCTGCGGCGGCTGGTGGCCGGCAACACGACCCGCAAACTGGCGTTGGACCTGCACACGTCGGTGCTGGTGGTCCGCGGCGGCGGTCCCGACAGCCGCTTTATGGTTTGCGCCGACGGCTCGGCTTCGGCCCGGCGTCAGTTCCCGCTCCTGAAACTGCTGCTACGCGCCATTCGAAACCAGGTCGACCTGATCTGCGTGAAAAAGCCGCATGAGAGCGAGGAAACCGCACGGGCGGCCGCCGAATGCCTCCACCACGCCCGCAACTGGTTGGAAAATTGCGACAAGAACGGCCGCCTGCACCTGCTCGAGGGGGACGACCCGGCCGAAATGATTGTCAAGGCCGCCGGCAGCGACGCGGTCATCGTCATGGGTGCCAGTTTGCGCCACGACGTATACCGGCGCATGCTCGGCAGCCTGCCGATGCAGGTGCTGGCGCAAACCGACGCCAGCGTGCTGCTGGTCAAACTACCGCCTGAAGCGGATTCAGATTTTTTCAAAGACCCATTTACCTGTTGACGATCAGAGTTTTTGGTATCATATAAATATGAATTGATTTTAACAAAGAATGGTGTTTTAACCCCTATCATTCAGATGGTTCCAAATTTCATCACGGTGCGCACCCGGGCTGAAGTGTGCGGCATGTGCCCTACGCTGCCACATTGATGATCCGCCGGCTGTTGTCCGCCACCCCTTGTGAGGTGGGGGATCCGGGCGGTGCGACTCCTGTGTCTTGCGTGTTTTTTTGCCGTTTCCTCGTCTTTACGCAAGAGACGATGAAATAGCGGGCCGATCCTGCGGCATGCAGCCGCAGAGAGGCGGTGATAACACCTCAAACGGGAAGGAGGAGTACATGAAGAAGTATGCGTTGATGATGGTGGTAGTGGTTATGGGTCTCACGCTGGCCGGGGGCGTTTTCGCGGCCGACAAGGCGGCCATCGAGAAACAGGTCAATGACATCGTGATGGCCATCGACCAAGGCAAAAAGGCCGCCGATTTCAAGGATGCCGCAAACAACAAACCCAATTATGTGTATATCATCAAAGAAGACGGCAGCGTCCTGGTCCACCCCTCGCTGGAAGGGAAAAACCTCAAGGAAGCCGCCCTGCCGGCTTACGAGGCGGTGACCAAGGCCACCCCGAAGGGCACCTGGGTCAAGTACGAGTGGAAGGGCGCGGAGAAAAACGCCTATGTCAGAAAGACAAAAGATGGCGAGATCGTCGGCAGTGGCTATTAATCGGCTTCTGCCAAACCGGTATGGAACGGCTTCGCACATAGGATCCGCCCACCGCGCAAGCAAAATAAAATCAAGGTGAAGCTGGCCTTTACTTGCGACCTCTACCCCGGTGGGGCTCGACTACCGGTTGACACTTGCGTTCAGCATGACGGATGCAGGCCTTTTCCCGAGGGCCTGCATCCTTTTTTTATTCTGCGAAACTGTCGACTAAAATCTCCTCCAGCTCCGCAACGGTCAGCGCAACCGGATTGGTCCGCATGCTGCTGGCCTTCAGGGACTGAGCCGCCAAGCGCGCGGTGTCGCTGGGCTGCAACCCGTAATTGCTCAAACGCGGGATTCGCACTTCCCCGACCAGCCGGTAAAGCCAATCGATGCCGTCGGTCACGGTGGCCGACCGGAAGCCGGTCAACCAGCGGCTTACCTTTTGATAGCGGGCCAGGGCTACCGCTGCCGGTTCTCGATCCCGCAGGGCCTGCACATTGGCTTTCACGACAACCGGCAGCAGGTTTGCGCAAATTACGCCGTGAGGAGCATCGCACGAGCCGCCCAATGGACCCGCCATGCCGTGTACCGCGCCGAGCCCGGCGTTGGCCAATGCCAGGCCGCTGAACAGGCTGCCTAAAGCCATGTCGCTGCGTGCGCTCAAATCGTCCGGCCGGGAAAAGGCCGTTCGCAGAGAACGGGCGACCCGTCTTATGCCATCGCGACACAAACTGTCGGTCAGGGGATTCGATTTCTTCGACACGTAGGCCTCGATGAGCTGCGTCAGGGCGTCCATTCCCGTGGCGGCCGTAACCGGAGGCGGCAGCGACAACGTCACCTCGGGATCGACGACCGCAAAGCGCGGGAACATCATCGGGCTGCGCAGGCTGACCTTCACGCCGTGTTCGGCCGACTTCAAGACAGCGTTGCAGGTGACTTCGGCCCCGGTGCCGGCAGTGGTCGGAACGGCGATACAGGGGGCCGGAGCATTTGCCAGCGGCCGGCCGCGGCCGATGACTTCCAGATAGTCCATCACATCACCGGCATTTTTGATCAGCGCGGCCAGAGCCTTGGCGGTATCGATGACGCTGCCGCCGCCGAAACCGATAACCACCTCGGTACCGTTGTCCCGCGCCCTGGACAATCCTTCCGTCAACTGTTCCAGGTTCGGCTCGCCGCCAACGCTGAAACGGCTGACGGTAAGGCCGTGTATCTTGAGCATTTGCTCCAGCACTTCGGCCCGCTCGGGTGCCCGGCCGGAAACCACCAGGGCGCGCCGCCCCAAGTCGGCGGCCAGCCGCCCCACGCGTTCGATCGCACCGGCACCGAAGATGATGCGGTCCGCCGTACCGAATTCGAAATGCATTATTCCACCCAGTCGAACGTTCGTGCCACGGCCTTTTTCCACTGCCCGATCCCCTCTTGGCGTTCAGCCGGATCCATCTGCGGCTGCCAGGTCTTGTCGACCGCCCAGTTGTGCCGCAGTTCGTCGGTCCCGGACCAATAGCCCACCGCAACCCCGGCCGCATAGGCCGCCCCCAGGGCCGTCGTCTCGGCGATGGCCGGCCGGATGACCGGAACGCCGAGGATGTCCGCCTGAAACTGCATGAGCAGTTCGTTGACCACCATCCCGCCGTCGACTTTGAGGCTGCTCAGCGCCACGCCCGCGTCTTTGTTCATGGCCTCGACGATTTCGAGGGTCTGGTAGGCGCTGGCCTCCAAAACGGCGCGCGCCAGGTGAGCCCTGTTCACGAAGCGGGTCAACCCCGCGATGACTCCGCGCGCATCCGAGCGCCAGTAAGGGGCGAACAACCCCGAAAAGGCCGGCACGATATAGGCGCCACCATTGTCCGGCACCGTGCGTGCCAGCGGTTCGATGTCCGCTGCCGCGGCAATCAAGCCGAGGTTGTCCCGCAGCCATTGCACCAGGGCACCGGCCATGGCAATCGATCCTTCAAGGCAGTAAACCGGTTTCTCTCCGCGGACCTGGTAGCCGACAGTCGTTAAAAGACCGTGCCGGGAAACCACGGGGGTGCTGCCGGTGTTGAGCAGCAGGAAGCATCCGGTACCGTAAGTGTTCTTGGCCTCGCCGACCTCGAAACACGCCTGCCCCACCAGGGCGGCCTGCTGATCGCCCAGAGCACCGCAAACCGGAATGGTAGCATTCAAGGCGCCGTCTTTGGCGGTATGACCCCAGGTATTCCGGTCGCTGGACGGCACCACGCGCGGCAGGATCCGGCGCGGAATTCCCAGAACGTTCAGAATTTCCTCGTCCCAATCGAGGGTGGTCAAATTCATCATGAGCGTTCGGCTGGCATTGGTGACATCGGTCACGTGCGCCCCGCCGGCAGGCCCGCCGGTCAGCCACCAGATGATCCAGGACTCGATGGTGCCGAAAAGGGCGGTGCCTTTTTCGGCCGCCGCGCGGGCCTCCGGAACCTCGTCCAGGATCCAGCGGACCTTGGGTCCTGAAAAATAGGTGGCGACGGGAAGCCCGGTCTTTTCCCGGAACCGGTCCTGCCCGTGCTCGGCCGACAGCCGGCGGCAGATCTCATCCGAGCGGGTGCATTGCCAGACGATCGCGTTGTAAAAGGGACGGCCGGATTTTTTGTCCCACAGGACGACCGTTTCACGCTGATTGGTGATGCCGATGGCAGCCAGGTCCTCGCCCCTGATTCCGGTTTTCCCCAGGGCCCCTTTGATGACGGACTGAGAATTGCGCCAGATCTCCATCGGATCGTGCTCCACCCAGCCCGGTTGAGGAAAAATCTGGGCGTGTTCCATCTGGTCAAAGCCGATGATCCGGCCCCGCTGGTCAAAGACCATAAACCGATTGCTCGTGGTTCCAAGGTCAAGCGCACCGATATATTTGGCCATCGTTTTAACCTCCCTTCTTCGGTTGCGGCGAGTTGACCGAGAGTCCGCAATTTATTTGTATTTTGGTATTTGGCACTGTTATAGGCAGACCGGCTCAACGCTGTTTCAAATAGGCGTTGACGGCGCCATAGGCCGAGGCAATGGCGAGACCCGACCCGCATTTCATTCTCATCCAATCGCAGTGCGCCAAAATGGATCCGGCGGCATAGAGATTTTCATAGGCCGGGCCGGCGTCAGCTGCCAGGGGCCGGAATTTTTCGTCGATTTCCAGGCCGGCGCGATTAAGGTCGTGACCCTTGAGATCCAGGAAATGCTCCCGGTGCCAGCCGCGCCGGTTGAACGGCTGAGATACGGTCAGATCGAAAACCGTTTCGCGGATGCGCTGGCGATCGGCGGCCAGCCCCTGGCCGATAAACCGGCCGCTGGCCAGTATCGCCGCTTGCGCCTGCACGGTGATCTCTTTTTCCGTAGACCCGATGTCGAAGTTGAAACGCCCGCGGGCGTCTCTTGCGACCCGGATCACTTTTTTGTCATGCAGGCTGACGACCCCAAGGGTCGGAAGCAATCGGTCAAAAGCGTTCTTCAGGCGCAACCCGGCAACGGCCGGCGGCAATGTGGGGATCTCGAACACCGGAACCCCGATCCTCTTCCGCAGGTCAGCCACAACGCTCGCCGTCTGGTAGGTACCACAAATCGCCGGTAGCCCCAACATTTTTGCGTCCGCGAGGTGCGGCCTCACCGCAGCAGCCAACAACTCGCGGGTACGGCTCAGCTCCAGTGCGTGGGCCATTCGTTCGGGGTAGAGTTCGGGCGGCAGATCGGGAAAGGTCAAGCGGGCGGCGCGCAGAGCGGGCCATCTGTCCTTCAGAACAGACTGGATCTGCCGCGCGCTGAAGCCTTTCAGGCCATGAAAATCGATAATCAGACAGGGGCGCTTGCGGTGCCAGGCCGTCACTCCTGCCCACATGCTTTCAGGCACGGCATAGGTCCGCTTGATGCTTCCGATCGGTGTGACGACATCTGCATTGCGATCCTTGTAACACCGATAGGGCAACCCGGCGGTTGCCAGAAAGCCGATGAACTCATCCAGGGCGGCTCGGATATCACTTGGAGACAGACGGGCAAAAGGATGATTCGGACACGACGTGGATACCGCTGCTATGGCTGCCCAGGGGTTCCGCCAGCGTCGGCATTTTTCGATCGGGTGAACCCCCAGCAGGTCAATCAAGCCGCTGGCGTATATGATTTCGGCGGGCAACCCGACCTGGACCGTGGAAACATGGCGGCGGGCAGCGAAAAGGGCCGCGGCCATTCCGGCCATTCCGGCACCGATCACCATCAGTTCACAATGGATGGTTTCCGATTGAGCCATACTTTGCCTGTGTGCCGTGACAACCGTCGGCCTCAGGACACGTCTTCGAGCTCAAGCCCGAGAAGCCCGCAGTACATGGCCTCCTGAAGTTCGGCCTGAATGAGCGGGCTGCCCCACATCAGGGGCTTTTGTCCCCGCCAACGCGCATCGAGAAAGTTTTTCAGACCCGCGATGCCGTGGCGGGCCTCCAGCCGTCCTTGATCGTAAAGGTGGGCCGTCACGCGGGCACTGCAGAAGGCTCCCTGGCAGGGGCCTTTCCCGATCCGGCTGCGCAACCCGATCGTTTTGAGGTTCGGCCTGAGGCCCTGGTTGCAGATGTCCTTAACGATGCTGTCGACTACGCTCCGCGGTATCATTTCGCAGTCGCACAGGATAATGTCATCGGGGTTGCGATTCCGCAACCAAACTCTGGGTGCCAGACCCGGCTCGGTCCAGCGCCCTTCGGAAGTCACCGGCAGGGGTACGATTTTTGTCCGGCAGGGACGCGGTGTGCCGAATCGGCGGCAGATGAAATCGGCCGTCTTTTCGGCCATCAACCGGTAAGTGGTCAGTTTCCCGCCGGTAATGGTGGCAAAATTATCGACGCCGTTCGCGGCATGATCGATCAGGGCAAATCCGCGACTGACGCTACGATCATCATCCGCGGCCGGGGCGTCGCGCAACGGCCGTATGCCGGAATAAGCGCGAATGAAGCGGGTGTTCTCCAAGGCGGGAATCAACACGGCGCCCTCTGAAATGATTTGGTCCACCTCTTCCACGGTTGGCCGAAAATCGGATGGTGATTCGATGCGCACGGAGGTTGTGCCGAGGATGGATACCGTCCCGCCCGGCACGAGAATATCACCATCGGTTGGCCGTCGCAGCCGATTGATGACCCGTCCGGCCATGCGGCTCTGCGTCACCAGCAGACTGCCCTTTGAATAGATCATGGGCAGTTGAACACCGGCCAGAGCCGCCACTTCACCGGCCCAGGCCCCGGAAGCATTGACAACGAAATCGACTTCGATTTTGGTGCGGAGGCCGGTTTTGGAATCGGCCAGGTGCACCGCTTGGACGCGATGCTTGCGGCAGTCGAAGGCAACCGCCTGGTGGCTGGGCAGAAACAGCGCGCCATGTTGCCGGGCATGCGCAATGTTTTCCAGGCTGAGTTTAAACGGGTCGATGGCGGCGTCGTTTACCTTGAAGGCGGCAATAATCTTTTCCGACAAGGCCGGCTCAGCGGCGCGGGCTTCCGCTGCGTCCAACGGCTCGGCGTCAATGCCGAACCGTTCGCACAGACCGGGAAAATCGGCCACATAGTTCACATCATCGCCGTCTACGGCAACAAATAGTCCGCCGGTATTCTCGATGCATTGCGGCGCCAACATTTTGAGCAACTGGTTTTCCGCTTGGCATTCAGCTGCCGCCGCCGGGTCGGAAGCAACATAACGGGCACCGGAATGGAGCAAACCATGATTGCCACCGGACGCACCGGCATTGACATCCGCCCGTTCGACCAGGATGCAGGAAATCCCGCGCAGACTCAGGTCACGGGCAAGACCACAGCCCGTAACGCCGGCCCCGATGATGAGCACACCGGTCTTGAGGCATTTCGTATTTGACCGAGGCATTTGTTTTCACTTGTGAAAATGCCGTCAGACTGCTAAATCAATGAAACGGCAGCCAACTGTAAGCATGTTTCTGCTGTCTGCCGTAACATAAATCGGAAACCCCTGTCACGATAAATTTTCGTTATCGAATTTTAATTTCAGTATTTTTTTCTAAAATGAAAATTTTACCCGTCCCGCCCGATTGAATGGAGGACCAATGAAAACCAGCAGCGGACGAAGCGATTCGGCGGAATGTGGCGACCATCGGGATTCTCGCTGGAGGAAAGAGGCGCCGGGCAAGAAGACGGCGCCGATGCGCCAACGGCATGAAAAAATTCGCGACCTGGTTCAAAGCCGGGGATTTGTGACGATCGCATCTCTGTCACAGGCCTTCAGCGTTACACCTCAAACAATTCGGCGTGACATCAACACCCTGCGCGCCGAAGGGGTGATCCACCGTTATCATGGCGGCGCCGGCGTTTCCTCCAGCACCGAAAACGTGGCCTACACGCAGCGAAAAGTGTTATGCCTCAAAGAAAAGCAACAAATTGCCGCAATGGTCGCGGAAAAAATCCCCAACAATGCGTCCCTTTTTATCAATATCGGAACCACGACCGAGGAAATCGCCAAAGCGTTGTGCCACCATCGGCGACTCAAGGTAATCACCAACAACCTCAATGTTGCCTCCATATTAAGTGGATACGAAAACTTCGAGGTCATTGTGGCCGGGGGGCTGGTCAGACAGCGTGACGGCGGCATCATCGGCCCGCTCACAATCGACTTTATCCAGCAGTTTCGCGTCGATTTCGGAATTATCGGCATCAGCGGCATCGACGGGGACGGCACGCTGCTCGATTTCGACTACCGCGAAGTGCGCGTCTCGCGCGCTATCATCGACAATTCACGGCGGATCTTCCTGGCAACCGATCACACCAAGTTCGGGCGTAACGCCATGGTCCGGCTGGGCAGCATCGATGAGATCGATGCCCTGTTTACGGACCGGCAGCCACCCCCGGCTCTCTTGGAGGTTTTGAATGCGGCGGATGTCGCGCTCCACGTGGTATCCGACCCACTACCGCCGGTGCTTGACGCCGGGCAAACGAGAGTAAAGAAACCGGAAAAATGACAATTATATTTTCGCTTGTGAAAATATAACGGCGGTGCTATTGCAGATCGTATATGCCATAACAGGAAGAACCTCAGTCGGCGCGCCCTGTTTCGAAACCTGAATTCCGTCTTGTTTAGGGAGATCGCTTAATGGTCTTATCCCTTGAAGGAATCGATAAGATTGTCGGCCGCGACATCCATCTCCAGAGCATCGACCTCACGTTCGAACCCGGGTCCCGAAATATCATCCTGGGCCGCACCTTGGCCGGTAAAACTTCCCTGCTTCGAATCATGGCCGGTCTCGATCGGCCGACCCGCGGCAGAATCCTGGTGGACACGCAGGATGTCACCGGCATTTCCGTGCGCAAGCGCAACGTCGCCATGGTCTACCAGCAATTCATCAACTACCCTTCTCTCAACGTCTACAAGAATATCGCCTCGCCTTTGACACTGGCCGGCATGGATAAACAGGAGATCGATCGGCGCGTGCGCGATACCGCTGCCATGCTCAGGATCGACGGTCTCCTCGATCGCCTGCCGGCCGAGCTTTCCGGTGGCCAGCAGCAGCGCATTGCCATCGCCCGGTCCCTGGTGAAAAATGCCGACCTGCTCCTACTGGATGAACCCCTGGTAAACCTGGATTACAAATTACGCGAAGAACTGCGGGAAGAGCTTCAGGATATTTTTAAACAGCGTGAAGCCATCGTCGTCTACACGACCACCGAGCCGACCGAGGCCTTGATGCTCGGCGGCCACGTCGTCGTCCTCGACGAGGGCCGCATTCTTCAGACCGGGGCGACCTCGGAGGTGTATCACAGTCCGGCGACATTGCGGGTGGCCGAGGTTTTCAGCGATCCACCCATCAACTACATCAGCGCCAGCGTCAAAGAAAATGTCGCCGAAGCGGGTCGAGACGTTCGGGTGCCCCTGTCAGGCCACATGCGGGGACTGCCGGAGGGCAATTGTTTGTTCGGCGTACGGGCGCATCATCTCTTTCTCTCCAGGACCGGAGACCGGGATGTTGAAATCAAAGCCGTCGTCGAACTCTCGGAGATCAACGGCTCCGAAACGTTTATCCATGTCCGTCATGCCGGCACGCCGCTGGTCGTCCAGGAAACCGGGATTCACAGCCGCAGAATCGGCCAGGAGATCTCCATCTATGTCGATCCAACCAACTTGTTTGTCTATGACGACGCGGGCAGACTGGTCGCATCGCCGGCCGGGGGCTTGCGCTGGCGCCAATGATTCACCCGATGTGCCGCGCCATTTCCGGACGGTAATGAAATAGGCCGACAGATACCGTCTGCGACCGGTGACAGGAGTCAACATGGCCCGCATCGAAATGCACGAAATTTCCCACAGCTACGGCGCACGGCCCGAGCAGGAATCCGACTATGCCCTGAAACGCATCCACAACAGCTGGGATGACGGGGGTGCTTATGCTTTGCTGGGTCCATCGGGCTGCGGTAAAACAACATTGCTGAACGTTATTTCCGGGCTGTTGACGCCCAGCAACGGGCGGGTGTTCTACGACGGCCGGGACGTGACGAATCTACCGCCCGAAAAACGCAATATCGCCCAGGTCTTTCAGTTTCCCGTACTTTACGACACCATGAGCGTCTTCGACAACCTGGCCTTTCCTTTGCGAAACCGACGGGTGGCGCCCGATGACATCAACCGGCGCGTACACGAAGTCGCCGAAATTCTCGATTTGACGCCTTACCTCAAGAAAAAAGCCGCCGGACTGGCCGCCGATGCCAAACAGAAGATCTCCCTCGGCCGCGGGTTGGTCAGAAGCGATGTGGCGGCCATCCTTTTCGATGAACCGTTGACGGTGATCGACCCCCAGTTGAAATGGGACCTGCGGCGCAAGCTCAAAGAGATCCACGAACAGCTGAAGCTGACCATGATTTATGTCACTCATGACCAGGTGGAAGCCCTGACTTTTGCCGATAAGGTACTGGTCATGTATGAAGGCGAACTGGTTCAGATCGGCACCCCGCAGGAGCTTTTCGAAAACCCGCAGCACAAGTTCGTCGGCTATTTTATCGGCAGCCCCGGAATGAATTTTTTGCCCTGCACACTGGACGGAAACACGGCGCGGGTAGATGGAATCGGCATTTTGCTGACCGACGAGATGGCGGCGGCAGGACAAAAAGCGCGCGGCCAGCTGGAACTGGGGATACGCCCGATCGGCCTGGAAGTGCATGGTGAGGCGGTGAGCGGCGCCGTTCCGGCACGGGTTCAGGCGGTGGAAGATCAGGGCAGCTTCAAGATTCTCACATTCAAGCTGGCCGGCCACGTAATGCGCGCCCAACTGCCGGAAGACAAAAGCATTCCCCCAACAGGGGTCTGGCTGCGATTTCCGCCGCAATGGACCAAGCTGTTTGCCGATGGCCGCATAGTAAACGTATAGGAGCTTTGCCATGGAAAAATGGGAAGACAACCGGGCCTGGTTCCTGGTGCTGCCGGTTTTTGTCATCGTGGCCTTCAGCGCCATCATACCCCTGATGACCGTGGTCAACTATTCGGTTCAGGACATCTTCGGGCCGGGCAATGCCGTGTTCGTAGGGATGGAGTGGTTCAGGGAGATGTTGGCCGACACACGCCTGCACGATGCGCTAGGCCGCCAGTTTATTTTTTCGGGCCTGGTCCTGCTGATCGAAATTCCCCTTGGCATCCTCATCGCCCTGGCCATGCCCAAAAGGGGTTGGAGAGCTTCCGCCTGCCTGGTAACGCTGGCGATCCCCTTGCTGATTCCCTGGAATGTGATCGGCACGATCTGGATCATCTTCACCCGGCCGGATATAGGGCTGTTCGGCGTCGGGATCAACAGCCTGAATCTTCTGGATGTCCCTTTCGACCACACCGCCCGACCCTCCTATGCCTGGGTCACGCTAATGGCCATGGAAGTCTGGCACTGGACCCCGCTGGTGGCGCTGCTGTGCTATGCAGGACTGCGCGCTATCCCGGAGGCCTACTACCAAGCCGCTAGAATTGACGGCGCCTCGTCCTGGGCTGTCTTTCGCTATATCCAGCTGCCCAAAATGCGCGGCGTGCTTACGATTGCGGTTCTGCTCAGATGGATGGACAGCTTTCTGATCTACGCCGAACCCTTTGCGCTGACCGGCGGAGGGCCGGGGAACTCGACCACCTTTCTGTCCATTTATCTGGTAAAACTGGCCACCGGGCAGTTCGACCTGGGTCCGGCGGCAGCTTTTTCACTGATCTACTTTCTCATCGTCCTGCTGTTCAGCTTTATCTTCTACCAGGCACTTTTAAATGTCGGCAAAGGAGAAAAATCAGTATGAAAGTACGGAAGCGATCCTTAGGCCTGCTTTTCTACTTCATGGTGCTGATTATACCCATCTACTGGATGCTCAACATGTCTTTGCGCGACAATGCCGACATCATGTTGTCTTTTTCCCTCTACCCGACTGACATCACATTTAAAAACTATATCAAGGTCTTTACCGATCCGACCTGGTACTCGGGTTATATCAATGCCATGATTTATGTCAGCATGAACACGATCATGTCCCTGGCCTTTGCCCTACCGGCGGCCTATGCCTTCTCACGCTTCAGATTTCTCGGCGACGGTCAGATGTTTTTCTGGCTGCTGACCAACCGCATGGCGCCGCCGGCGGTTTTCCTGCTGCCCTACTTCCAGCTTTACTCGACCGTGCATCTGATCGATACCCATATCGCCGTGGCGTTAGCCCATTGCCTTTTCAACGTACCGTTGGCAGTGTGGATTCTGGAAGGGTTCATGTCCGGCATTCCCAAAGAGATCGACGAAACGGCTTTTATCGACGGATACTCCTTCCCGCGGTTCTTTCTTACCCTATTCATTCCGCTTATCCGGGCGGGTGTGGGCGTAACAGCCTTCTTCTGCTTCATGTTCAGTTGGGTCGAACTGCTTTTTGCGCGGACGCTGACAGTCACCGCGGCCAAACCGATCGTGGCCACCATGACCCGAACTATCAGCGCCACCGGTCTGGACTGGGGCCTGCTGGCCGCCAATGGCATTCTCACCATCGTTCCGGGCGCCCTGGTTATCTGGTTCGTGCGCAACCACCTCGCTAAGGGCTTCGCATTGGGGCGTGTATAACGCAGCGTGTAAGAACGTCATGAATGCAGACAGAATCCGGCAAAATAGGGTATTAGCATGAGTTTCGAATGGATGTACTGGACCGTGCCGACGGCGATATTTTTTATCACTATCTTTCTGATGATCTGTGGCATGCTCGTCTGGGAACTGGTGTCACCGACAATCGAACGCCGCGGATTCCTGAAGATCCCCACCACCAGGGGCACGCGATTTTTTGTCGGCTTGCTCGGCAGCGCCTATATCCATTTGGCCTGGCTCGGATTGACCGATGTGAATCTGTGGTTCGCACTTCCCGTTTCATTGGCGTGGATTGTTGTCGTCATGCGCTGGGGGTGAAGTAAAAGTCGCCGGCAAGCTGTCGGGAAACCACCAACGACAACCAAACGAACCATCTTGGACTTTAGATGTTCACAAAAAGGACGCGTTGTCATCGTCGGGCGCTCAGCCTTCACACCCGCGGTGCCGTCCAGGCGATCCACCCTACCCCTGAAGGCGAAAAGGAGGAGACCATGAACGTGAAAGTGCAAAAGACAATGTTTCTTAGCGTTGCAGTGGCGGTCATGCTGGCCATGGCGGCAGCTCCGGCCATGGCAGACATGGCGGCCGCCAAGAAATGGGTCGACCAAGAGTTCCAGCCCTCGACTTTGACCAAGCAGGAACAGCTCAAGGAGATGGAGTGGTTCATCAATGCCGCCAAGCCGTTTAAAGGCATGAACATCAAGGTCGTCTCTGAGACCATTGCTACTCATGAGTACGAGGCCAAGGTCTTGGCCAAGGCCTTCGAAGAGATTACCGGCATCCAGGTCTCATTTGACCTGATCCAGGAAGGTGACGTGATCGAAAAGTTACAGACCCAGTGGGCATCGGGTGAAAACATCTATGACGGCTGGATCAATGATTCCGATCTGATCGGCACCCACGCCCGCTATGGATATGTCGTGCCCTTATCGGATTTTATGGCCGGCGAAGGCAAGGATGTGACCCTGCCGACCTTGGATGTGGATGACTTCATGGGCAAATCCTTCACCACCGGACCTGACGGCAAGCTCTATCAGCTGCCGGATCAGCAATTCGCCAACCTCTATTGGTTCCGCTACGACTGGTTCAGTCGCCCGGACTTCAAGAAAAAATTCAAAGAGCTTTACGACTATGAACTGGGTGTGCCGGTCAACTGGTCGGCCTACGAAGACATCGCCGAGTTTTTCACCGAACATGTCCGTGAAATAGATGGCCAGGCCATTTTCGGACATAACGATTACGGCAAGAAATCCCCCGATCTAGGCTGGCGCTTTACCGATGCCTGGTTGTCCATGGCCGGTGCCGGCGACAAGGGACTTCCCAATGGCAAACCGGTGGATGAATGGGGGATTCGCATGGAAGGGTGCCGACCGGTGGGTGCAACCGTGGCACGCGGCGGGGCCGCCAATGGCCCGGCGGCCAAGTATTCCCTTCGCAAATACATGGAGTGGTTGCGAAAATATGCTCCTCCGGGGAGTCTGGGCATGGATTTTTACACATACCTGCCTTTTCTGGCCAACGGCAGCGTGGCCCAGCAGATTTTCTGGTATACTGCCTTTCTTCCCAGCATGGTCGAACCGGGGCCCACGGTCAATGCGGACGGCACCCCCAAATGGCGCATGGCCCCCTCGCCCCATGGCCCTTACTGGGAAGAGGGGATGAAGCTGGGATATCAGGATTGCGGCTCCTGGACGTTCATGAAGAGCACACCGCTCGAGCGCCGCAAGGCCGCCTGGCTGTTCGCCCAGTTCTGCGTGGCCAAGACCACGTCGCTCAAAAAAGCCCACGTGGGCTTGACGCCCGTCCGCGACAGCGATATCCGTGATAAATCCTTTACTGAACGGGCGCCCAAACTCGGCGGCCTGGTGGAATTCTACCGCAGTCCGGCCCGCGTGGCCTGGACCCCGACCGGTGTCAATGTGCCTGATTATCCTAAACTGGCCCAGCTATGGTGGCAGAATATCGGCGAGGCGGTTTCCGGTGAAGTGTCCGTGGACACGGCCATGGACAATCTGGCCAACGAGATGGACAAGGTGATGGAGCGCATCGCCCG